>JBBSWB010000041.1:0-58865 GCA_038046465.1 Nanobdellota archaeon | reverse complement strand
AGGTATTTAAGGTCCATTGTAAAGTATCTCGTAATAATATAAATTATTCAGCACCGGATAGCCGGAAGCTATGGCAGACTGGATAACTGGATCTTCTTTAAGTTTTATTTCTTTCAAAAAAGGTTCTAACCTCATCTGGAAGGTGCTGATCCTTATCCCAGTCAATGCTTCGGCATGCTTCTCAGCTTCTTCAGTATTAATTTTAGAGTTAGTTATTATAAAGATATCTATATCGGAATCTTCTTTAAAGGTTCCTTTTGCAGTTGAACCAAAAACAAAAGCAATTAAAGGCTTTTCTTTGAGGTAATCAAGGAAATATTTTATTGCATTCTTACGTATGTTAGGGAGAGCATTAAGTTTTTCTAAGTCAAAGAGCTGAAAGACAGCATAAGTTTTATAATTTAGTTTTAAGAAGTATTTTTTCTGATTCCCATCTTTTTCTGACTTCAATACCCCATCTTTTTCCAGGGATTTTAAAAAAGTGGTCGTGCTAGGCGCATGAAGCTTGGCTTTCCTGGAAATCTCCCTAAGATGCATCTTTGTAACCTTATTAGTATAAAAGAGCTGCATAATTTTCCAATATCCCGTTTTGATTAATGGCATCATTTTAATAACAATCGTTACCAATTTGGTAACGTTTATAAATGTTGCGATGAGGAAATTAAGTTTTGGAAGATTAGAGCTCCCGCACACCTATTATCGTACTCTTTTTAGACTGGTCAATCTGGTTTACTTCCAGGTTCACTCAATAACTCCTGAACTTAATCTCGCATCTACTCATCTCGACTCTAAATCGGGTGTTTTCTATACAATTATTGTATAAATAGGTACAATTATTGTATAAAATTATCTTATTAGTTTAACTGCAGGAGTTTCCTTTCCCAGCAGTTCGCTGGCTGCCAACTCCAAAAATATTTTGTTATCGAATTCTTTGGCTAACAAAAGATATTTTTTTGTTTCTTTCAATGACAATCCGTTTAAATCATAATATTGCCAAACCGTTTCAATTGAACCATTAGTGTATAAATAAGAAGGATTTAACTTAAGCTCTTGATGTATTCTTCCAAAAACAAATAAAGTCAGCCATTTGTATCGATCTGATTTTTCTGCAGCAGCTAATATTTTTTCTTCATCATAAGTTGCCATTTGGTCATGAACAAACTCTTTAATAATAAAGTCCATTACAACCGGGAATTTAACTATTGGGAAATAAGTAGAGAAAAACCCAATTTCTTTATGTTGGGTTGGGCCTAAAATAACCATCTTTTTAGTTTTGATTATCTCTGGAATTATTTTCAAAGCTTCTTCGTAAGCAGGATATTTTATGATATCTTTTTCTAAATCTAGTTTAAATATTTTTTCTATAAACTTTTTTTCATATGCCAATATTTTTTCAAAATAAAGCCCAGTATCGTTAATCAGAATCAATGGCGCTTCATCCGGAAAATGATTAATCCAGCATATGCTCAAATTCTCACCACTTTCCCTTCTCCAGTCAAAATGAAATTACCTTCCTTAAGCAATTGCCCAAAAATAAAATAAGTTTGGTTCTTTTTACTTAGTTCATCCCAGTTTTTACTTCCAAAAATTTCACGCAAATTAGCCGGCAAACCTAATGTTTCTGGTTTTATTTCTACTTTTTTTGGCAAAGAAAGATATTTTTCTCGTGTTTTCTTCATAATTACTGAGCACATCAATTATCTTAATAACCATTATGCCAACAGAAACATTATGTTCTAATCTAAACCACACACCCACTGGACAGGTGCACGTAAGGTTTATATAGCTTCTAAGTTGCAGAAATAACATGGAAAATAATTCATTAGCTGTTTTTGAAGGAAAAAGCATCCGCAGGGTTTGGCGCAACGAAGAGTGGTGGTTTTCAGTAGTTGATGTAATTAGAGTATTAAGTGATAGTGATAACCCTAGAAATTATTGGAAGGTACTTAAATACCGCCTCACTGAGGAAGGAAGCGAGGTGGTTACAAATTGTAACCAACTGAAATTACTTGCTTCTGATGGTAAATCCTATCTTACAGATTGTGCTAACACCAAAAATATGTTTAGAATAATTCAATCCATCCCTTCTAAGAAAGCTGAACCATTTAAGCAATGGTTAGCCCAAGTAGGCTACGAACGAATTCAAGAAATAGAAAATCCAGAATTAGCCCAAGACCGAGCCAAAGGATATTATGAACTCAAAGGCTATCCTAAAGATTGGATTGACAAACGGCTTAGAGGAATTGCCATTCGGCAAGAGCTTACTGATGAATGGAAAAAAAGAGGCGTTGAAGAACAGCGAGAATTTGCTATTCTTACCAATGAAATTAGTAAAGCAACTTTCGGAATACCTATAAAAGAGCATAAAGAAATTAAAGGTTTAGATCCAAAGTTTAAGAATCAAAATCTACGCGACCATATGAATGATTTGGAGCTCATTTTTTCTATGTTAGGAGAAAGGCTCAGTACTGAGGCTACACGCAAGAAGGATGCACAAGGATTTACAGAAAACTTAGATGCAGCAAAAGAAGGCGGTGAAGTAGCCGGACGAGCCAGGAAAGACGCGGAAACCACTTTTGGAATAAAAATAGTGTCTCCTGAAAATTACTTGGATTTAACTAAAAAGAAGAAAATAGAAAAGAAATAAACCTCTTATAAATACAAACCTTCTTTTCAAATCAATAACTCCTGAACTTAATCTCGCATCTACTCATCTTGGTGTAGAATTCTAAATCAGGTGTTTTCCCTTTAGTTTCATAGAAGATATGCTCCATCCCTATAAAAGCCAGAAACCATCCGCTCGGTTCAAGAATTATAAAAATTAAATTCATCAGCATATTCTGTTCAACCGTAGTTACCAAATAAGCAGCAAACATCAGCAGCATACCCACCGCAGCTAAAGCAATCCCTTTCTTTTTTATTTTAACCATGTCATGTTTTAATAACAGGTGGTGTTTTTTAAAATGCTCACGCAGGCGTTTCTTGATAATACCTTCAGATTCAGGTTTTCTCATCAGTTCAGGTACTAAAAAAATTAATTCAAAGCTTCCCGAAGCCTTTTCTTTAATAAATTTTTTAGCTTCAATCAAAAAGTCATCGGAAAGGCCGCGCTGGGAATAAGGGCGGGGATCAAAGTCAGAAAAAATATCATCATAGTGGTCAATCCACAGGCTAACTTCTGACTTTTGCAATAATTCCTGTTTTTCTTCCAAAGATTGAAGCATATATTAGAAAAGAAGTTGAAGTTTATATAATTAATTACAATTTATTTATACCCAAACATTTTATTATATTTTTTATGATCAACCAGACTTAAGACAAATAAAAATATTTCTACATTACTCCCTTCAATGGTATAAATCATTCTCCAATAATTAGATAATTCCACTCGATAAAGGTTTTTAATTCCTTCTTTCCGGAATACTTCAGGAATTAAAGTTTTATTAATAGGATCGCCATAAAGAGGGTTATCTTTTAAAATAAGAATTATTCTTTCCACAGATTTTATCAAGATCTGTGCTTCTTTATCCTGGCGCTTCTTTAATTCTAAAAAACTATCTTTAGCAGAACCTTTTAACAGAATCCGAACATCTTTGCCCAAATACATTTTATATTTCTAAGGTGTTTTCGAGCATCTTTCTTAAATGTTCCGGTTCAACATAAATCCATTGCACTCCTTTCGGGCCATAAATTATTTTGCCGCTTTTCCAAAGGTATTCTAAAATTATTTTTAAAGTCTCATGCATTATTTTTTTAGGCAATTGTTTTTTAATTTCTGCAAGTTTTAGCGGCAAATCTCTCTTTGCTTTAAGAAAATTTTCGACCATCAGAACAGTATTCAAATTAGGATAACGCTTAGTTTTATGGCTTTTTACAATTTGAAGTTCAGTATCTTGGTATTGTGCTGTTTGAGTTCCCATTTTATATCAACTGATGTCTAAAAGGTATAGATATTTATAAAGGTATGCCTACTTAACTCTTCACTATCTTCAATAACTCTTCACAACTCCCTTAATCTCCCAGCCAATCCATATCCAAACCTTTATATACTTTGTCATAATTATGTTACATATGTCACAAAAAGATTACAAAATACAAATTGTGGAAGCGCTGTTAAAAAAAGAGAACCACGTGAGAGGGCTGGCCAAAGAACTCAACACCAACCAGACCACTATTGCCAGAAAAACCAAGGAATTATATCAAGAAAATGCTGCAGATTTCCAAATGGAAGGTAAAAACAAAGTTTTTCATCTTAAAAAAACCCTAGAGGCAAAACAATATGCTTATATTGCAGAGTTGCACAAACTTAAAGAAGCGCTGCAAAAATATCCTCGGTTGCGTTTAATTACTGAAAACATCAGAAAAAATCCTAAAATTACTTTGGCCCTAATCTTTGGCTCTTATGCCAAAGGAACTGCGCATAAAGACAGCGATATAGATCTTTACTTAGAAACCAAAGATAAAAAACTCAAAGAAGAAGTAGAGCTGCTTGATTCCAAACTCAGCGTAAAAATCGGCCTTTACGATCCAAGCAATCTTTTGATTAAAGAAATTGAAAAGAACCATCTCCTCATCAAAGGGATAGAAGTATATTATGAGAAAAACAGATTTTTTGCATAAATTAGCCAAGGAAAAGAAGCTGCAGGTAGTTGAACCAAGCGAAGAAATGAGGATAGCTTATCTACAGCGCGCACAGGAATCACTTTCTTCAGCCAAGGCTCTTCTAAAGATTGGCAATCTAAAGGATTCTGTTGCTTTAGCTTATTACTCTATGTATCACGCGCTTTTATCTCTGCTCTTCCGCAGCGGAATCAAATGCGAAAACCACACTGCCGCCATAATACTGCTTAAAGAAATTTTTAATTTGGATAATGCGGTGATTTCTAAAGCAAAAAGCGAAAGGGTTGATAAACAGTATTACATTGACTTTGCTATTACCAAAGAAGAAGTAATGAAATCAATACATATTGCAGAGGAGTTTATTATTGAGATTAATAATTTTACAGAAAACCTAACTGAAGACAAAATTAAGGAATATCGTTCTAAAACTGTAAAGAGATTACAATAGATTTTATTTCACTATCTTCAATAACTCTCCAATTCCCTTAATCTCCCAATCCGCTCCGCTCTTACTCTTACATCCGCCATACTTAGCCAACACCGTCTTCATGCCTACTTTCTTTGCGCCAACAATATCCCGATGCGGATTGTCACCAATAAACACTACTTCAGAAGCTTTAACTTTCATTCGTAACAACGCTTTCTTAAACGGAGCTGAAGATGGTTTTAATTCGCCGGTATCTTCAAAGCCCAACACCACATCAAAGAATTCTACTAAACTCATTTCGGTTAATCTTAACCAGGCCTGCATCTTAGGCGCATCGGAAACTACTCCTAATTTTAACCCTTTACTTTTCAAAGCAATTAACGTCGCCCGCACCTGCGGATAGGGAACCAACTGCGCCGCCCGAACCTTTCTATAGGCCACTACTCCGGCAGATAATATTTTATAATCAACTTTGTGAACATATTTCTGCAGAAATTTCTGATAAATGGTGCTGTCTTCAATGCCGTGCCGTTCATACAGCTCAAACATTAAAGTATACGCTTTTTTCTTACTCATTCCTAAACCAGCATCAATCATCGCCGAAACGGCTGCTTCAGTGCACCGTCTTTTCATCACCATAAAATCTATTAAAGTATTATCCAAATCAAATAGCACTGCTTTTATCATAAGATTAGAATTATTTTAGAATATTTAAATCATTCTTTCAGTCTAGGAGCAGTTTTTCTATTTTAACACTGAATTCTTCCGCCCGATCTAAAGAAGTTTTTGCTTTAGCAGCTTTTATTTCCTCCGTCGATTCGTACTGGAAGACAGAACGCTTTGCTCTTTCCAAATCAAAATTTTGCAACAGATTATCAGAAAGGGTTAAGGCTTCATTGCTGGCCAATTCATAATCTTCAATGAGCTGGTCTTTCAGCTTATTCCTTACTAAAACAATCAGCGCATCTGAAGTAACTTTGTGTGCAACTTTTGAGCCGACTTTATATCCTATTTTATACAACAAAGCATTGGCTAGGTAGAACATAGAATAATAACTGATGACCACCACCCAAAGATTAGATATTTTTTCATCAAATAGTTTCCTGGCCACTAACAAAGATTCCCGATGGTTTTTAAGATAAGTTTCCAAGACTATTCTCTTAACCTTTTCTTTTTTGAGCAAACCTTCTGCAAGATAGGTTGAAACCTGCTGTTGTGCTTCTTTTATCCGTTCATTGCTTAACATTGTTTATCAATTCGTAAAATGCTTCCATGTCGTATAAAAGGACATTATTTTTAACTATTTCGTTGCCAACATTAACTTCTTTGCTTTTGAGCATGAGCAAAAACTGCTTCGAACTAAATTCTTGCAGGTGAATTGGCAAAGGAGTTATACTTAAAATCGACTGAACTTGGCGGTTAATTTTAGAGTTGTCAGTAATTAAGCATAGATCAATATCAGACCCTTTTTGATTAGTTTTGTTGGCATAAGAGCCGAAAAGAACTAAGCAATAAAAAGGGTTTTTAACTTCTTTGATTCGGTTATAAATCAATTTCAAATCTTTATTTTTAAATAATTCCTGCTTTCGGATTTCTTCAATTTCAACAATCTTACTGTGGTATTGGTAATTAAAAACACAGACTTTAGCATTTCCCTGCCTGGTTATTGAAATTAATTTTTCTTTTTCCAATTCTGTTATCTCTTCGTAAACAATTTTATAATTTATTTTTAGTGCTTCGGCTGCCTTCTTTATGGTGAAGGTTTTGTCTTTGTTGTCCACAAACAGTTTTAGTATCTTTAGATTATTATTCATTAGTATTATTACCTTTTTGTAATATAACTATTACATTTTTATAATAGTATATAAATATTTCGGCAGAAAATTTATTTTTTGGCCAGGCATCGACTTTCTGTCGACAATTAAAATCACTTCTCCTTAATCCTGACCTTAATCATTTCTCCGGGTACGAACGGAATAATCTCGCCTTTCTTAAACAGTTCTTTCATCGGTAAATGCGGCGTATATCGTAACATAAAATAAAACACCCTGCTCCCGTCCGTAGGATGTAATCTTACACATCCGTGGGATTTACCATAACCGCCTTCCACACTTCCCGGACTAGCGGTTAAATGTAATCGAAATCCTAAATCTCCGTCCATATACCAAACATAAGGGTCTTTAGGAATTTTATCGCTGTAATATAATTCAGTCATAAACATACCATAGGCGTTTAAAGGGCCCGGTACAGTGCTTACTTCACCATACTTTTCTTTGGACCAAGCAGGCGGATTCCAGTGAGGCATCACCACTACCCGTTTTAAATAAGCTTCTCCGGCGGGAGTATCAAATTCTTTTTTTACCCCAAAGACTTTGTGCGGACCGCCCACTACTGCTCTTCTTTTAAACAGTTCAATCTCTTCCCCATCTTCCCAAGCATATAAAGTGAAAGAAGTTTTGGAGCGATCTTTTTTAGATTTAATCACCTGCATTTCTAAACTCATGGTTTCTTGAACATAACGTCCAGGAATCTTCAGCTGCACGGTAACTTCTCCCGGATCATTTTTAAAAAAATCAGCCGTTCCTTTAATCGAATCCAATCCTAATTGTTCTGCAGCCGAACTTACTAGCTTATCCAAGGCAGCATCTTCAATTACATAGGGATAAACTTCACGTTCATTAATGCGGCATTGGGCATGAAAGACCCGTTCTTCTAAAATATGTAAGATATTCTGCCGCTCCGGAAAAACCTGTTGTTCTAAAGGCATAATCATCTGTTGTTTAGTTTCTAAATCCATCCATCCGTGGGCAGGCAAATGGTGAAAGCGTTGGTAATCTCGGACAGATTTCTGCGGATAAACTCCGTTAATTTCTTTTTGATAAAATCCTTCCCAGCTAAGAATAGTTTGGATCTCCTTAACCCGGGCCACTTTTTCTGCTAAGCTTTTTAACAGCTGCTCTTCGTATTTACTGCGTTTTTCTTTTTTCTGTAAGGTTTCAATTTGTTTTAAATTTGCTGAAGTCGTATAATAACTACCCATGCTCAACTTAAAATCTAATTTAGGCGTTTCTGCACCATTTTTTCTTTCTACTGCTTGTTGGTAATGATCTATCCGTTCCGGATAAGGTTCAAAAGTATAAAACATCCCATATCGTTCCCGTTGCTCTTGATCCACAAAAGGTTCTTCACCAGAAAAATATAATCCCGCATTAACCGAGCAGCCCAATACTTCTGGGATAAAAAAATTAGTAGTATCGACTTTACATTCGTAAATGTTTTCATTCTTTTTTGCTTCTTGATTTACTGCTTCTTCCAGCATTCGGGTTTCTTCAGAACAAACTAAATTAGTATAAACTTCTGGTAAAGAAATATTGCCCGGTAGTCCAGCACAGCCTAAAGCCAGAACGGACAATAATGGCGCAGTTAGCTTCATTTAAACTGATATTGTTCACAGATATTAAAACCTTGCTTTAAAAAATTGTGTATTTAATCGATATCAAAAAAGGGCGGACATATACGCATTAAATATAATTTTAAATTTCTTAAGGAAAAAATCTTTTAAAGAAAGAAAAAATTCTTAAAAAAATCGGACTTTCTTGTTTTTCTTTTAGTTCTCCAACTTTTTCTTGATAATATTCTTTACTTATTTCTTCTGATTGGGGTGTTTTTAAGCAATCAATCCTTTTTTGAACATAATATTTACCAACACATTTTGGATAACTAACTTTAAGCCCAGAAATATCAGGAACATTAGCAACCGTTAGTATATATTCATTATTTTTTTCTAAAATTTGCAGGTTTTTTAACTCGGAGGAAAATGAACCGTGGCTATATAGTAACGATTGTAATGAATAAAAATTAACTACTAACAAAAAATCAGGTTTATTTTTCTTAATTCTTAAAATATTCAAACCAAAAAAACAAAACAATTTATATATTACTTTTAAATATTCAATTTATGTCTCATTTTACGTACATTAATACTCCAACTGAGTTAGAGGAAGCAGCTAAACAGTGGGGGCTTTCTGCTGATTTAGCAGTCGATTTAGAGTGTGAAAACAACTTACATCATTACGGAGCCTATATTACTTTAATCCAGATTTCTAACGGCATAGAAAATTGGGTTGTGGATGTGCTGACTCTAAAAGAAATTAAGCCTCTTATTGAAGTTTTGGAAAATAAAAGTATTCAAAAAGTCTTCCATGATGTCGGTTTTGATTTCAGAATTTTGTATGAACAATTTTCCTGCCGCCCTAAAAACATTTTTGACACCCAGATTGCTGCTTTATTATTAGGAAAAGAAAATATCGGCTTGGGCGCATTATTGGAAGAATATCTAAGTATCCACAAAGAAAAGAAATTTCAGATGGCTGATTGGACCAAGCGCCCCATTTCTCCGGCCATGTTAGCTTATGCGGTAACGGATATTTTATACTTATTGCCCCTGCGGGAAATTTTAAAGAAAGAATTGCAAGAAAAAGATCGCCTGTCCTGGGCAATAGAAGAATTTGCGATGATTGAGAATATTGAATTTACTTATACTGAACAGGAATTTATGGATGTCCGCGGAGTAAGGGACTTATCCGAACAGCAATTAGGTATCTTTAAGCAATTATTTTTTCTGCGCAAACAGTTAGCCCAAGAAGTAGACCGCCCCGTTCATTTTGTTATCAGTACGCAAAAATTAAAAGAATTTGCCGTTAATCCGGCAATAAATTGGAGTTTCGTGCGCAGCGTCCATCCTATTGTTAGAATTAAAGCAAAATTATTTCAGGAAGCCGTGGAAAAAGGAAAACAAGAACCAGTTCAGTTAGTTAAAATCAAAAGAAAATACAGCACCGTAGAAGAGAAAGAGCAATTTGAAAAATTGTATGAATTGCAGGCCAAACTTGCTGGTAAACTAAAAATAAAAGGCCATTTGATCATCAATAAAGAGCAGATGAATCAAATCGTTTTCAACAACGACTGCAGCTGCTTACGGAATTGGCAGAAACGATTATTAGAAGGAGAAGGGTTTAAGTGTTCTTAACTTTATTTTGAAAGGTTAGCTTTTTTTTAAAAATAAAAAGCGCCAGCGCTCGGACATTCAGAAAAACTGCGTTTTTCTGGGTAAGAAACGCAGTTTCTCGTTTGAACCGAGAATCCCAGAGGGAGCAGTTTTCTTTCGATTGTAAAGATCTGTTCGAGACTGCCGCAATACCGGATTATGCGACGCTGGCGTGAACGTGAGTGAATGCTGAGTCGCGCCCAGGGAAATTATTTCTCTGTGGATGCGACGCTGGCGTGAATGTGAAATCAAAATGATCTTGCCGATGCCACTCCGATACTCATTGGAGCACTGATGGTAGAACTTTTATTACTATGTTCTTCAATCACTAGCTGCAAACATTCATCAAAGTTTCTCAAAAAGATTTTTACTCTAATATTTGTTTTATTCAATTTGTACAGTTGGGTTTTTCCAACAACTCTAGATTTAATAATATATTCCTTTTCTTCAAACTCTTTGATTACTTCGTATGCTTTTGGTTTGCTTACATCTAGTTCTTTCGCCATATCGCCGATAGCAATATCTAAATCCTGATTTTCTAACAAATATTCGAGGATACAATTTTCTATAGTGATACCATAAGTTTCACAAAATGCGCCTTTGTTTTTCATTTTTAACACCTTTTCATTCATTGCGTTCTCAACTTTTCATATAATTCTTTTAACATTCTTGGATTCAAGCTTACATGCCAATCCGATCCTTTCCCAGTCATTTTCTTTGAGCGAAGGATAACACCATTATTTACTATTCGTTTATATTCTTTCTCGAATTCTTTTTTTTCATCAGATTCGAGCCATTTTATTTTAGATTTAATCAACTTTTCTTCGGGAGTGTGCTTCCCACCGATACATTTCTTACTTAACATTGTAAATAAAATAGATTTTAATGCTTTATTCATATAACATCTTCACCTCAAACAGGTTTTTTTTCCACCATTATTTAACACCTCTTTTTTCACATTTAATTTTTTCTAACTAACAGTTAATTTTAATTTATTATAAATCTTTCGCTTTTAAATTACCTATCTTAGAATATAATAAAAATAAAATATAATAAAAAAAGTACTGCATCCAAAAAGGTCGTTCTGTTCTATAAGCCCAATCCGCCGGAAACCAGCTGATCCGCACAATGAAGCAGGCATAATTCTGGACATATTTTTTTTAGTTTATCTTGATTGATTTCATAATTGGGGTCATAGCTGCCCATATGCCACCTGATCAGCAAAGCTTCTTTTGGCGTTAATTTTACATATTGCGAAACCAGATACATTGATTTTTCTCCATGCCCGATTGGAAGAGGGTCATCAAAATGATACGGGTTCGCCGGAATTCGCCCATTTTTTAATTCATTTTTCTGGTAAACTCCTATTTTACAGAAGTCATGACAAATGCCAGCAATTCGCCGACTATCCTGTTCCAAGGTTCCAGAATATCTTTTCAGCAAAAAGTCAAACTCTTTATAGACCATCAAACTGTGAGCAGCCAGGCCGCCAACATAATTACCATGAAATTTAGTTGAAGCGGGGGAAGTGAAAAAATTATTTCCTTCCAAGTGATTTATCAACTGGTCAATACCTTCCCTCTGAACTGCCGATAGTTCTTTGATTATCTCTTTTCTGACTTCTTGGCACAATTCGAAAAGTGAGTGATTTTGCTCGTTTTTGTAATTAGCTTTGGCGAGTAGTTAAGAAATATTCTTGTTTTAAGCTCCTCTCTACTGCATTTCTTGTAAGTCCAAAAATAGAACTAAGAAAAAAGTGAGTGATTTGAGAAATGTATCACTCATAAAACGGATAGTGCCGACTTCTTCTATCATTGCCTCTGAAAATTCTCTTTTTTTTACTTCATTAAGCATCGTTTTGGTATTTATCATTTTATAATCCCTCCTGAATTTTATACAATTCTGCCACCGTTGTTGTAGTCGTGGCTTGACTTGGTTTTTTGTCTTCTCGAATCTGCTTTGCCCAGGCTATCCGCAGCGAATAAGATTTGTTTCCGTCAAAGCCGCAGCTATATTCATTCTTGCCATAATTAAGGTTCATAGCTTTTATTTCTACAACTACTGATACTCTCGGTTCAACATAAAGCTGGGGCAGATCTTCGCTTTTAGCCTTAGGGTGAATGATTACCGATGCAGGTATTTCTGCTTGAAACTTGCCTGTAAGCAAATCAGCTAATACTTGATTAGTTCCTTCCCGTTTGGCATTTATTTTTGCCAGCGTTTCAAAACATTTTGATTCTTCATTGTAAGCGCCGCAAAGGATTTGGCTTATCTCTTCATTGTTGAGGTAAACTCCCAACACCACTAAATCTAAAGTTTCAAATTTTTTGATCTTAGTCCATTTACCGCTTTTATCTCCTGGCAAATATAATGAAGAAGGGTCTTTGCAAACCAGCCCTTCATGCTTGCTTTCTATCAGCGTTTCAAATAAAGCTTCTAAGGTTTCTGCACTATTTACTCTCCACTGCTGTCCAGGCCTAATCTTGGACTCTTCGATCCTTTCAGTATAATTCCTTCGTTCAAGTAAAGGAAGTTCCATCAACCATTTTTTTCCGTAGTAAAGAACGTCAAAAACTCTTAATTCTACAGGTTTACTCAAGTCTGCTTTCTTCTCGTAAGCAGTTAAGTCAGTTTTCTTACTCCTAAATCGGTTTTTTACCGTCTTAAATCCAGTATGTCCAATACCTCCATTAAGTTCACAATCTAAGATACAGTTTGGCAAGTTGCTTAACGAAGAGGACAGTTCAGGATAAATATCCAAAGGCACATCATTAAGATTTCTAGTATATCCTTTAACCGTGCTTCCTTTCTTATGCAGCTGCAAGCGGTAGCCGTCGTATTTAAGTTCAGCAAAAGTAAGCTGGCCGTGTCGGTTTAATATATCTTCATATACATTTTCTCCGCCGGCATAAACTGCCAGCATTGGTTCAATTGGTTCTAATAATTTCATTTTTTCTTTCATTTTTTTCACCTAAGAAGCTTAAAAAGGCAGGAAGTATAAATAAGATTGGGGTGATGGACATTACCACAAAATGTAAAATTCACCGCAAGATATAAAAATATAGGCTATTTCTGTAAACTTATGTATGAAGAACTAATGGGAGCAGGCTTAACGCTTTGTGAGGCTAAGATTTATGTTGCTCTGGTTGAATTAGGCAAAGCGCAGGCAGGAGCTTTATCGCGAAAGACGGGTATTCACCGCCGAAATGTTTATGATGCTCTGGAAAGGATGATTAAAAAAGGGCAGGTTAGCTTCATACGTGAGAATAATAAAAGATTGTATATGGCTTTGGATCCTCAGAATGTTCTCAATTCCATAGATGCAAAAAAAGATGCCTTTCTCGAGGTACTGCCTTTTCTAGAAGCAAAATTTAATGAAGTCAAAAATAAGCAGGAAACTCAATTTTATAAAGGGCTGGAAGGGGTTAGGTTCATATTTGAGGACCAATTACAATCTAAAGGGGAGATTCTAGTTCTTGGTCCAGCCGATTATGCTAAAAAAGCATTGTCTTATTATGTTGGGCGCTATACGGCCAAAAGAGTTGCAAAACAGATAAAACTTAAAATAATTTATACTGGTGGACAGAAAGGCAAAACTGCACCTTTCGCCTTGGTGAGAACTCTTCCTAAGCAGTACGATTCTCCAGTATCTCTAAATATCTATGACGACAAAGTAGCAATTATTGTTTGGGGGATTGAACCTGCCGCCATACTCATAAATAACAAAAACATAATGAATGCTTTTAAAAATTATTTTAATTTATTATGGGGAATAGCCAAGAAATAATTCTTTTAGAAAATAAAAAGCGCCAGCGCTCGGAATTTCATCAGCAATTTAGATTGCTGGCTTTGAACCGAGAATTCCCGAAGGAACAGGTTTTCAAGACCTGCGCAATTTTTCGCTTCGCGTAAACCTTTGCTTATGCAAAGTACCGAATTATGCGACGCTGGCGTGAACGTGAGTGAACAACTGGCACTAACGTCATTAAAATCCTAATCGGTTTTATAAATATTTAGGTAGAATTAGTCTGTCTAAGCTGGTCGCAAAAGCCACCCTGGCCGAGCGCTCGACCTATCCTTGCAATTAAAATTTAAAGGGATAGGAATTAATTTTTGATTAAAATAAACATTCTCTCGCGCTCATCTTGGCCAGGCGGGTGGCTTTTAGAACTATTTAATCCTGATAACTTCCAGGTTTTTAGGAGCAACCGTTTCAATGCGGTATACCTTATGTATCGAAGAAGCTAAATCTAAGCATCTTGAACTTTCTCCGTGCACTACAATGACTTTTTTAGGCTGAGGATTACATCTTTTTACATAATTCATCAATTGTTTTCGGTCAGAGTGGTTGGTAATTTCTACTTTGTGCACTTCCATATTTATTTTAAGCACCTGGTTTTTACCTTCTTCTCGGACCATAATCTCTTTTTCTCCGTTTCTAATGCGGTAACCCATACTTCCGGGAGGTTGATAACAGCTAAAGATCAAAGAATGTTTTTTTCCTTCTCCCAATCCTTTAAGGTATTCGACGGAAGGTCCGCCGGTAAGCATTCCTGAAGTTGCCAAGATTAAACAAGACCCTTCTTCTAACATGATCTGTTTTCTTTCTTTAGGAGAGCCAACTTGTTTGAATATTCCGGATAAGAAAGGATTATTTTCTTTATGGAAAATCTGTTCGCGAATGTTTCGATTTAAATATTCTGGATAAGCGGTATGAATAGCCGTAACGTCCCATAACATCCCATCAAGGTATACGGGCGCATCAGGGATTAATTTTTCCCGCATCAGTCTTTCTACAATAATCATTACTTCCTGGGCTCTTCCTGAGCCTAATACAGGCATCAATACTTTCCCGCCCCGCGCAAAAGTTTCTTGGATAACTTTAATCATGTAATCATCGGCTTCTTTTTCAGCCATAACATTTTCTTTTCCACCATAAGTAGATTCAATCATTAAAGTTTCCAGACGGGGAAATTGAGTATTACCTGGTTCTAAGACATTAGTTCGAGCATATTTTAAATCACCAGTATAAGCAAAATTATGTAATCCATTTCCAATGTTTAAATGCACAATGGAACTTCCAATGACGTGTCCCGCACCATAAAAAGTTAAGCGGACATCAGGAGTGATATCAGTCACTTCTTCATACTCTAAGCAGATGGTATGTAAAACCATTTGTCGAACTTCTTCACTAGTATAAATTGGTTCTTTACCTTCACTGCGCTGAATTTTAACCATATCTAATTGCAACAGGGCCATAACATCCCGAGTAGGAAGAGTACAATATACTGGTCCAGTATATCCAAATTTAAACAAGTAAGGAATCAAACCAGAATGATCTAAGTGGGAGTGAGTAACGATAACTGCATCTAATTCGCTGATGTTAAATTCAGGGGCATCTAAAAAAGGATAAGCTTCCGTGCCTTCCTGGCTAGCGTCAATACCGCAATCAATTAACACTCGTGATTCAGGAGTTTGAATTAAGAAACAGGTTCTTCCAACTTGCCGGGATGCACCTAAACAGGATAATCTAACCCATTCGTGTTTTTTTGATCTAATCCAGCCGTCATAAATCCGGTGTCCGGTTTTATCCAGGAACTTTTTTCTTTCATCAGCATGTTCATACAGAACGGAACGGATACTTTCAATTAATTTTGATCTGATCGGAGGCAAGCGTTTTATTAACGGCACCCAAAAAGTTTTAGCACGTATTTCTCTTAAGATTTCTCCCTGTTTTCCAATAACTAATCCGGGTTTATCGGCATGAATAATAACCTGTGAGCGCGGCGGGTCAAAGATAAATTCTTGAGCTCCCGCTTCTTCGGGAATAAGTTCTTTTAACAGTTTTTCTGCTTTCTCGACTTCTAAACACAAAGCCGGATCAGAACGCAGTTCAATTCTTTTTCTAAATTCTTTTACGGCATCCCTAATGGTGCCATTATTATCCATGAAATATTCTGGGTCTTTAGTATAAAGTACAATGTTTGCTCCTTCAAAAGCAGCATCAGAGATTTTGCCTTTAGGAAGGATTTTTATTATTTCTTTTAATATGTCTGGCATAGTTAAGTATTTCCTCGTGATAATTTACTGTACATTATTGGTAATAATAAAGAAGATTAATTGTTTAGAATTTATTCATTCTTACAGATTATACACTAATTCTTTGTGCATCACCCGCTTGATTTCCTTCTCATTAATAACCATTACATCTATTCCATTGCCCGTATTGCAATCTCTTTGCAAGGCAGTATTAATAGCTTTTACAGCTACCTCAACTGCTTCAGTTACAGTCATATCTTTTTTATAATGGGTTTCTAATACTCCGTAAGCGAAAACGGATCCTGAACCGGAAGAAATGTAATCTCTTATATGAGTAATACTTCCGTCAGGGAATAAATCGTATAAGTGTAGTCCTTGAATATCTTTACCTGCTAACAGAAAATGAACGATTCCCGGCAGCATGGAAGGTCTGCGGATAGCATTATACACTAATCCGCCCAATAAATTTGCTGCTTCTTTTGCAGTTGGTCTTTTACCCGTGTATACTTCTTTTAACTTAAGTTCTGCGCGGATTAATTTGATCAGCAATTGTGCGTCAGAAACTCCTCCGGCAATAGTCAAAGCAAAATCATCAGAAATGATATGCACTTTTTCTGCTCTTTTATCAACGATCATATCTCCAGCTGTTGCTCTTTTATCAGCAGCTAAGACGATTCCATCTTTACAAACTAAACCAACAGTGGTTGTACCAGTTTTTAAGCTTTCTTCCATAATTAACACCCAGAATGATTAACACCTATCATTTATCTTATTGGTTAAAAAGGCTTTTTGTTTTTAAATATTTCGGTTTTGAAAATATTTCTCTTCAAAAGTTGGCTTTTTTTCTTGAAAGAAAACGCCCAGAGCTATTTTTTCTTTAGCCGGATTTTCCAAAGCAAACGCGCTTTTTCTAGCTTCAACCAGTGCTTTTTCTAACGGTAAAGGGTTTTTTAGTATATAACTATTTTTTTTCAAAACTTCTGAAAAATTATTGTAAATTAAACACGGCTGTAAAATGTCTATAAATGAAAAGCCCGGATGTTTTATGCCTTGCTCAATGATAGCAGCCATTTGATTTAAATCTAAAGCCGAAGTTCTGGCTACAAAACTAGCCCCCGATTCTAAGGCTAAACTTAACGGGTTAAGAGCATCTTCTTGCACGCCAAACGGATGGGTTTTTTCTATAAAACCTTTTTTAGTGGTTGCTGAAGCTTGTCCGGTAGTTAAAGAAAACGCACCATTGTTGTGGACTAACAGAGTCAGATTAATATTATATCTACAGGCGTGAATAAAATGATCAAGCCCTTCATTATAGGTGCCTCCATCTCCGGCAATAACCAGCACATTTAATTTAGGATTACCGACTTTAATTCCAAATCCAGTGGGAATCGCCCGCCCATGCAGACCATAAAAAGCAGAGAGGTCTAAATAATCATAGATTTTACTGCTGCAGCCAATATCAGTAACTACTACAAAACTTTCCTTAGGGTAACCTTGTTGAATTAGATTAGTTATGGCCGTTTGGATGGCCTGCTTAATCAGATAATTGGGACATCCTGGGCACCAGGTAATTTTATTTTTAGTTTCTAACATTTTTATTTCACTCAGGTTGGTCTTTATTTTATTCTCCCTAACAAATCTTTTGCCGTGAACGGGCGCCCATCATACTTTAGGATTCTATTATGTTCAGGAATAGTAACTGCTAATTGTTTACTGAGCAGATCGGCTAATTGTCCAGTGGAATTTTGTTCAATAACCAATATTTTTTTTGCTTTCTGTAGGTAAGCAATAATTTCGGAAGGGAAAGGTTCAAGATAAATTAAATGTAAATAACTAAACTCAGGAAGATTAGGGAGAGCATCAAGAATGCCTCCTTTGGTAGAGCCAAAGCCAATCAATAAATTTTTTCCTGTTCCGTAAAATTTGTAGCGCGTAAATTTTTGAGTTTCTTTTTCCACTAGTTTGGTTTTAGCAATTCTTCGGTCGGTATTCTCTTTAATTTCTGCGGCGATTTCGGTAGTGTTTCCAAATAAATCGTGTTCATAACTATTTTTCTTAACCACGCCTTGGCTAAGTAGATCTTCTCGTTTAGGAACAACCACGGAAGATTTTTTTATTTGGTCGGTATAACCAGATTCAGCAAGATGTTTATCCGTTAAAATTATCGACAGGAGCTTAAATTTTTCTGCAAGATAAAATGCTTCAATTGTTTTTTCATAAGCTTCTTGTGCATCTCCTGGAGCAACCACTAACCGAGGAAATTCACCATGCCCGGCATAGATAGCCGCATTTAAATCACCTTGTCCAGAATAAGTTGGAACTCCCGTTCCTGGTCCGGCCCGTTGAGATAAATGAATCACTAAAGGCAACTCAACCATCCCCTGTAAACTCATGGCTTCACTCATCAAATCAAATCCTCCGCCAGAAGTACCGACCATTACTTTTCTTCCTGCAAAACTAGCTCCTAAAGCGGAATTGATTACAGCAATTTCATTTTCAGGGGTAAACACAAATAAATCTTTGTTTTCTTTTTGTTTCAAAGCTAAGGAAGACAATACGCCGGTAGAGGGAGTCATGGGATAACCAAAATAAATTTCTAAACCTGCTTCCACTGCTGCTTGAGAAATTGCTTCTGATCCGGATAAGTGAGAGTATCCCGGCAGTTCTTTTTTTTGTTGGTGTTGTGGTTCATTTTGCTGTGGTTCCGGCAGTTTTAAATCCACTGAGTATTCAGGAGCATAAAACTGTTCAATAATTTTTTTATTCTCGATAACAATCTCTTTTTGTTTGAATTCTTTTTCTATTTCTTCCAGCAGAAATTTTTTATCTAATCCTAAACACTTAAATAAAAATCCAGCAAAAGCCATGTTGCCAAATTTACCCAGTTGGGATAAATCTAAAAAAAATCCGCCTACTTTTTTATTTAATTCTGAATCTGCAGTTGCTAGAATAGTTTTTTTACTGATATTTTTTTTATGTTCGTCATAAGTCTGTGCATCAAACGCAAACAGCAGATCTAAATCTTCTTCATAAGCAGCTAGATTTTGGTCGGAGATACTGATTAAATTAAAATTATGCCCGCCTTTGATTGCGCTTTGGTAATCTTTGTAATTAAATACATACCAGCCGGCACGCACTAATGACGAAGAGATTATTTCTGCTAACTTATTAATCCCCTGTCCAGCTTTCCCTCCGATAAGTAAATTTAATCTCATTTGTGTTCATGAATGTCTGTTCTGTTCTTCGTTCAGCGGGCTAACCAGCCCCCGTCGATTACTAAAGTGTGTCCGGTAATAAAATTAGCTTCTTCCGACGCTAAAAATACGGCGGCTTTACCAATATCTTGCGGCTGGCCAAATCTTCTTAACGGAGTTTGCGCCAGTAAATTTTCCCGGCTTTTTGCGTCTTTAAGCATGCCTTCAGTCATCTTGGTTTCAATAATTCCCGGAGCAATAGCATTAACATTGATATTATATTTTGCTAACTCTAAGGCTAATTCTTTAGTGAGGTTAATGATCCCTCCTTTCGATGCGCAATAATCAGCAACATTTTCAAAACCAACCATGCCAGCAATACTGGCCAAGGAAATTATTTTTCCGCTTTTTTGTTTAACCATATATTTGGCCGCAGCTTGGGTGCACAGGAACACACTTTTCAAATTAATGTCTAAAGTGGCATCCCATTCTTTTTCCGTCTTTTGCAGCAATGATCCAAAGCGGACGATACCGGCATTATTGACTAAAATATCAATGCGCTTGAATTTAGTTATGGTTTGTTCTATTAAATCATCAATTTCACTTTTCTTGGAAACATCGCATTTTACTGCTAAAGTTTTTATTTTATATTTTTTCTCTAAACTCTGGCAGACTTTTTCGCAATCTTTTTGATCGAGATCAGAGATAACTACATTAGCGCCTTCCTTGGCCATCTCTTCAGCAATGCCCAAGCCAATGCCCCGTTGGGAACCGGTAATAATTGCAATCTTGTTTTTAAGTCTCATCTTTTTAACCTCTTTTTATTCCTTTTTTAAATTTTGTTTACTTTTAATCTTTTTATTGATTATGGTAGTTTTGGTGTTTATAATAATTTCTGAAAGAAAGGCTTGTCTAGAATACCCTTAATTTGTATACTGGTGCCAATGGAGGCGCATAAATTTACGAAGTAAATTTATAATCGCGCCGTGCCCCAGTATACAAATGTTTTTCATTCTGGACAAGCCATGAAAGAAAAACAAATTAAAAAAGGAAGCCCCAGGGGAGAGTTGAACTCCCGATCTCCTGATATCTTACTATGCTTATATTTCGTTGGAAACATAGCAGATAGTTGGCTACAAGTCAGGTGCTATAGCCACTAAGCTACTGGGGCAAATTAATTAGAAAGTGGAGGGTTTGTTTATTAAAGTTTTGGATTTATGGCTTATATTTTATATAATGAAAGCAACAAATTATTATAAAACAAACACTTAAAAGAAAGATTATGAAAAGGTATTTTTTATTGTTATTATTCTTATTGCTTCTTCCTATTGTCAGTGCTGCGGATCAAGTCGTAATTAATTCAAAAGACTGGCGGGATATATATACAGGAATTCTTTATGCCAAGTTGAACGGTTTAGATGCGCATTATGTTGCTAAAGAAACGCAAGGTCTGCAGTTGATCGAAGAGGTTCTTAACAGAGGGGCTGTTGATATTTTGCTCATTGAATCTAAAGAACCTCTTATTTTTGGTTATCAGCTTCAGCTAGAAAAACAGGGCTTTAAAGTAGAAAAATTTCTCTCTTTAGATGCGCAAAAGACCAATTTAGAGTTTGCTAAGAAGGCAGCTGATGAGAAGGGCATTGCTAATTTTATAGTGATTGACGGCAGTTTGGGCTATGATGCTATTTCAGTAGCTCCTTATGCCTTGCTTACAAATTCTTTTGTTCTTTTTGCAGATGCTGAAAATGTTGATGTCCTCTTTTCTTTTTTGTCTGCTTCGGCAGATAATATTCTCTTTTATGGTCATCTTAACAGGGCAGTTAAGGAAGAACTCGGCGTTCTAAATCCTTTAATTATAAATAAAGGCGACCGATACCAAGACAATATTGAGATTGTAAAGAAATTTATTAATAAAAAGCCAACAAAACAGGTCTTGCTTACAGATGGAGAAACTCTGGAACTGGGTTTTTTTAATAATGAATTCCCGGCCCTGTTTATTGGAACAAGCAACGTTCCCCAACCAGTTATAGATTTTATCCGGGATACCGATGTAAGAGCTGGGATTGTTATTGGGTACGACCTATTTGCCAACGCCAAAAGAATACGAGAAGATACGGGAATAAAAATTCTTCTTAAGTATGGGCAAGGAAGAAATTCGCAGATCTACGCTCTTGATGTCTTTCCTCTGCCGGAATATGACTCGGAAATTGATATTGAAGCAGTTCATTACAATACTCTTTCAAGGCAGCTGGAAGTCAGTTATAAAAATAAAGGCGCGGTTTATACTTATGCTCAGGCATTGTCTCATCAAATTAAAGCAGACGGGACTGCCATTGCGGAAGTTGGTGATGAAAAAGCCTTCTTTCTTAACGAAGGCGATACTTTGACTAAAGTTTATAGCCTTGACTTAACGCCTTATCTTGATAAAAATCTAATAGTTGAGAGCAAAATTATCTTCGGAGAAAGCGCTAATTCCTTAACTAAACTATTGGCGAAGACCTTGAATTTGGATGTTGTTGCCGTTGAGGATTCGTCAAAAATATCCATTCAAAGCCTGGTTTACAATAAAGGGACGAAACGATTTGAATTAATCGTAAAAAATGAAGGCGAGAAAGATGTCTATGCTGATGCTGAGATTGTTGATTTAATTATTGCCAGCGAGAAAGTGACTTTGGGCGCTGAACAGCAAAAAATTAAGCCCGGGCAGAAGAATTTGTTTAAGATTAAAGCGCTTCTGGAGGAAATGGATATTGAAGACAATCCAACTGTAACGGCGCGGGTTAGATATGGAGAAAGAGAAAACATCCTGTTAAAGTCGATGACTCGGGAATTTGATTTTGCGTTTAAAACATTTAATTATAAGCTGTTAGTGTTAGTTATCATTATTTTAATTGTAATAAAACTAATACTATCAATAAGAAAGAAGAGGTAAAGAGGAATTGTTAAAAAAAACAATATTAAAAAAGGTAATATCAAGAAACATAAATTATATTATCTTGTTTCTTCTGCTTGTTTTCTTCCTGCTAATTTTTTTTCTTATTTCCTTCACGCCCGTTAGCAATGTCACTGGAGGAGCAACATCTAGGGTTTCAAACGCTGGGGCGGTGGAAGAAGTTAATCTTTCCCTAACGGAAGAATCCGGCTACTGGCAGGGCTTCTACGGAGAAATTTTTGAGGATTCCTCGTTTAATCAAACTCCTTCCAGCCTCGCCCGGAAAGGGAATATAACTGAACTTAATGTCACTTTTCCCTGCGTGGGCGAAGAGATTTACGCAAGCACTAATGGCAATATTGCTTTTAAGGATATTTCTGCTGGCCGCAAGGAAGCTATTGATCATTATCTCCAGCTTAATGCCAGCCATTTAGAATCAGGGTCGCAGATTTTTGCAAATACAAAAACATTTACGGTTGGTTCTTCTGCCATTGCTAATATTCCTACGTCATATACTAAAGTATTCGGTTCTCCGGGCAATACTACCTTTGATCTTGGCTTGTTGAATATTTCCAATTCTTTAGTTTTTGTAAGCCATATTTCCTTGGACACAAAAGGTTTTGATAATAAAACCCATGATTATCAAATGCTGGTGCCCGTCAATGGAAGTTTTGTTACTTATTATTTTTTTAGCGATTGCGAGGCTGCCGTATCCGTTCCAGTGCCAGTTTATATTTCTGTTGGCGGAGCGGGCGAGATTAAAAAAGAAGCGCGTCTAGAAATGTCGTTTGAATTAAGCGAAGAGTTAATTAAAGTTGCCTTAACTGAAGGAGAACGTTTAGAAAAAAAAATCCGGGTGCTAAATACTGGGAAAGCAGACCTGTTAATTAAAACAACTACTGCTTTATCGGCTTTACTCACAGTTTCTCCCAATGCCTTTTATTTGCCACAGGGACGAGAAAAAGAAATTACTTTTATTTTTAATCCTTACTTAAATATTAAGCCCGGAATTTATACTGGAGCAATGGTATTCTTTGCTGAAAATGATTTAAGAAGCATAAGTAAAGCCGCATATATCATATTGGAAGTCGAACCTAAAGAAGTTATTTTTGATGCCAGCCTGGACTTGCCGAAGAAAACCTATTTTCCCGGAGAAGAGCTTAAGGCAATTATTACCTTGCTTAATCTTAAAAAAACTTATCCTGCAGATGTAACCTTAATTCACTTAATTATGGACATGAACAACAACATAATCTACGACGAAGAAGAAAGAATCACCATGTGGAATCAAGTCTCTTTCTCCAAAATCATTCCACTTAGTCAAAATATTACTGTTGGGCAATACCTATACGCATTAAAGGTAATTTATGGCAGCTCCTTTACGACTGCAACTGAATCTTTTACTGTCGTTGAACCCGGTCCGCCGCTTTCAGAAGCTCTTGTCGGCATGGCTGCGCTGATGGATAAAAGAACATTCTACCTTTTTGGAATCCCAGTATTGCTATTATTATTGGTAATTACCATATTCCTAATTTTATTTTTAATCGGGCTCAGGGTAGGAAAATTTAGAAAAAGTGTAAAATTAAAAAAGCGTATGTAATAGGTCAGCTCTGGAACGGGGCTCGTTTTTTGCTCCGATTGGGCAAAAATAACATTTCATTTAAAAGCCGGGCATGTTAACCTATTACATACAAAGTGTTAAATTTAAAAAATCAACCAAGACAAAACAACTTTGCGCAAGAAAGGAAGAACTACTTTATTGCGATTATTGTAATCATTATTTTGATGATACGACAAATATTTAAAGAAAGACTTCTTTTAACTTAATCTACTTTCCTGGTGTTAGTAGAAAAGCGGACATTTCGGTTGTCCTGAAAAGGATGCCATCATAGCAGCCTCTTACAAGTGCTCGCCATTAATGCGGTGTCTGGACTATAACTCACTGCACGAAACCTGTGCTTGTTAAGCTTGTCTGTGAAGCGACGTAGATCACCTTTAAAATAACCCTAAAGGTTAAGTTGATGAAGGGAGTTGTTTAAGGCACTATGTCACCGAGTCCAGTCTTTAAAACGTTAAAAAATAAAAGAGTTAAAACTAGATGGCTAAAAAAAAGAGTATTCGAAGAAAAGTAGTTAAGAGAAAAGCTACTAAAAAGAAAGCAGTTAAAAAGAAATCTATTAAAAAGAAATCAACTCGCAGCAATAGTTTAAGGAAGAAGAGCAGAAAAGCTTCTGGTAAAGGAAAGCATTCTAAAGTTAAAAAATTAATTAAATTAGCTAAGTCTAGAGTTAAATCTAAGAAAGTTAAAAGAAGAAAGTGAAGTTAAGAAATTTATTCTTTAAATTTATGCTCTTGTTTTGAATTAGTTCTACTTTAAATTAATTAAATCACCGCTGAAACTCATGCCCCGAGCATGTCTTAATAAAAAGAAAGAAATTAAAAACTTTTTACAAGAAAAAAATTAGTGGTGCTTGAACTAATTTTTATGAAAGACAAGAATCAATATCAATAAAAAAATCAACCGTTGGGTTGCCGGGCTTATATTCCCGCAAGAGAGCAGGAATTTTAATTTCGTAATCATAAACGCCATACTGCCCCTGTTGTGAAGGGTTTATTTTTGTAACAAAGATTAAATCTTCACGATTAATTATATCAAACTCTCCGTTCTTTCCCACAGTATCATCGGAAATGTCCCACAATATTCCTGTTAGAAAAGCAGAACTATTTGTACTGTTTATAACCGGAACATCAGGAATGGTTGTGCCAAAAATAGTAAATGTTTCTACTTGTTTTGGAACCATTTTTCCCCCATGCTTCACGCTAAAAAGATTAGTAACAGAATCAGAAAAAGTAGCCATTCCTAATAGTGTATCTATTTCTTCAAAATCCCTGTTGGAGTTTCCTGCATTTTTTTTCTTTCCTATGGCCTGAAGAGAACTAAAATCAACGTTGCTGTCCGTATCTGCCATGAGAATATTACATGCTGGTAGTTTTGCCTGAAACAAAAATTTTGAGTTTATTCCTAAAGCAAGATAACCTGCAGCTTTTCCAAAATAAGTATGATATCCATTTATAGCTATTTTCTTGGAAGCATAGTTGTTTGTTTCGTCAGATTCGGCTATACTATTATCGGGGTCGATTATAATGCTAATATTGTTAGGGCCGATTTCTGCGGGCCAAAACAGGGAGGCAGCAACTGAAGAGAAATTAGGTACATTAATGGTAACATTACTTATTTCTTTTTTATCATCTAAATATTGAAGGGTTGCGTTTGTTGCAGTTTCATTGCCAAGGTTGCTAATCATTGCGCTGATATTTACCAGTTCTCCTTCTATGGGGTTGTTGTTGCTAAAAGTAATACTGGTTGAACTTACGGCTAAGTCAATAAAACTAATAACTGAGAACGCAGATAGTAACAATAATAATAAAAATATAAGTAATGCAGTTGCTGTAAATATTTTTTTTCTCGGAATTTTAGGATTATTGGAAAAAATCATTTAAACATAAATCATTTTAATATTATTGCTTTTATTATTTATCGCTTTAGTTATTTGTAGTTATTTGTTTAGAGCCTATCCCAATAGGTAAAAAGTAGAGGCGTTCAGCAGATTCGAACGCATCGCATTGTGAATTTGCTAGGGCTGCGTCCCCGTATGGGACAACCCCCCGTGACGCCCTTGCTGTGTAAATTTAAGACGTTCGACCTTATGCTGCTGAACGCCCTAACGGGATAGGCTCTTAGTATTTTTTACTTATTTAGTATTATTCTTGAATAGGTGTCATGAATCTGTTTTGCTTTTTCAAAAAGTTCCCTTTCCTGCTCGTTTCTGTTCTGGACAAGTTCATTATAAAGCCCAGCGATATCATTAAGCATATGTTTAAGAGCAAGGAAATGCTCTTTTTGTTCAGCAAAGAAGTGCAATTGGTTTATTTTTCTTAGTAAATTTGCTTTTTTGTGAATTCTGGTTAATTGTTCTTTTGCTGCCCTGTTCTTCTCGGCAGGGTTTAATCCTAAATTTGACAGGAGGAGGTAATGAAGCTTAAATGCCTGGCTAAAATTCATCTCGTTAAGGGAAGCATCAACCTTTTCAATGAGGAAAGGCATTGTTAAATCTTCTAATCTGACCAAACCGGCTTCTTTATATTCTTGTGCGGCATAATTTAAATAATTAAGGGCCTCTTCTTCAGCAGCTTCTCCAACGGCTTTCTTGCTCTCTTTTTTATTGTTTATTGCTCTTTTCCCGTTTATTTTTTTAAGCGCATCTCTGATTTTTTCTTTGATTCTTTCTTTTACTGTTTTTTTAATTTTATTTTTAGCGATTTGTTCCCGAAGCGGATGCGGAGCCAATATCACCGCCTTACTTGTGTTTTTGTTCGCGTAAATGAAAAAATAAAGAGCTAAAGCAATTATTAAAATGATTCCGAAGGCAATGCTAATATCATAAAAAGAGGTATTTTCATAAAAAGAAACTACCGACAAACCAGTTATTAAATTAGTTGTTTTCTCTTTTACAAACTCCTGGTACTCAGGGAATACTGCTGTTTTGATCTCTTTAATGCTGTCTAAAGTATTATTATTATTATTATTATTATTATTATTATTAATAAGATAAACATAATTAATGGTGTTAAGCGTGTTGACATTGCGTTTTAAGATTGGATCTTCTTTAACGACCTGAAAATTGCTGTCAAAGACCAGTTCATCTGTAGTATTGGCTACGTTCTTGGGAATATTTTCTATTAACATAACGTTTGCCAGGTTGCCATTTTTGACAACAATTTCTTTTTTCACTAAAATTACTTTTTCTTTAGAACCATTTAAATAAGTCAGGAGCAGCTCCCTTGCTTTAGTTTTAATTTCAATATTTTCTTGAAATTGTTCTGTTTTTGAAATGTATTCGTTAAGTTCCTGGCCTGATTTCTCTATGTTTTCCGTTTGCAGAATTTCTTTTAAGAGAGTAGAAATGTATTCATTTTGCAAATCAGTTTGCAAATCCTGGGCGAAGGCAGTTTCTTTCGCGTAACTGATCTCTTTTAAAGTTTGGCTTTTTATTGCTTCTATTTCTTCATTTATTTCCTGAAGGCGTTGGGTGGCGGTTAAAGAATCTAATTCTTCTGTTTTTAAATTTCCTAATTCTTCTTTCATTTTTAATAAGACAACTTTATTATTTTTTATAGAGGTGGGTATTTTCAGTAACTCTTGTTCCTCAGCGCCAATGTCTTTTAATTTCTCCCGCAGTCCATTTAATTCTTCCAGCAGATGATCCACCGCAGTTACTGCTGTGTTAATTTCTTCCAGTTGCATCGTTATGTTTACGGCGCTGTTCTTTTCCGGTGCCGGCAAGGTTAATTTTGAAGTCGCTGGGACGTTTTCAGTTCCCATTACGGTTATCTGAACTTCTTCCGGCAAACTTCCTTCATTTCCGGCCAAATCAACAGCAGATACCCTGTAATGATAGGTTTCTCTAGGGACAACCCTTGCATCAACGAAATATTTGTCTTTTGTTGTTTCATAAAGAGCAAAGCCCGGTTCGCTGCTGGTCGACCTGTAAATAAGGTAATGGTCTATCTCTTCATTCTGGCGCCAGGTCAATTTAACTCCGCCTTTATTTTCTCTTGCTTCCAGCATTGTCGGCGCTCCTGGCGGTTCCGTATCGACCAGGAAAAGATTCCCGCTGGTGATGGTGTTTCCCGTGTTTCCGGTTAAATCCATGCCGGAAAAATAAAAAGAACCAACCTCATTGCTGTTAGAATTTTGCAGGAGCAGGTAACCGGTCCAAGTGGTTCCAGACCCGCTTAGGGGAACGTTGGTTTTCGTTGAACCGTCAAAAGAGTAAGATAAGGCCGGGATTGGTTTTACTTCTTCGGATGTTCTTATGGTAATCTCTACTAAACCTGCTTTTAAAGGCAGGGGTTTATTTAACTCTATGGACGCAGTTGGGGGAATATCTACATCAAAGATGATTTTGTAATCTTCCTGAGCCTTATTTTTTAAGGAATCTTTGCATTTTACATAATAATGATAAGTGTTGTCAGTTAGTTCAGTTATTGTTTTTCTGTGGGTGGTTCCTCCAGTCACATCAAAAAAGAAAATCATGTTGTCATAGGCAACCCCTTCGCTGGTGCTGTATTTACAGACCGCTTCTTCGTTGGTCGTGATTTCCAGCGTGGCATAAGGCGTGATGATCTTTCCGGTTGGCAAGTGCGTTAAGACAATTGGCGGCATTGATTCTGCGGCTGGATACACGGTAATGGCGCTCATCGCTTGGTTTTTTGATGACGCTAATGGCTCAGTTAAACCAAACTCATTAAAGCTAAAGTAATCTACATACAAAGTATAATTTCCGGGGTATTTTTCATTGCAGTATATTTCCCAGGAAGGCTCAATCAGGGCTTTATTTAATGAAATAATATCCCCAAGCATGGCGGGCATTTCATTAACGATGAATAATCCGCCATTGTCAGGCTCAATAATTAACTTTGCAGTTACGTTTTCAAGCGTTACGTTCCCTTGGTTTACGATTCCTGCAGCGGTTAGGGTAAGATTTTTTTCATACATCCCGCAGAGATTTGCTGAACTTGGAGAGAGAGTTTCGGTCCACAAGGAACTTCTAACATTAACAGCTAGCGCTAATGTAATTAGAATAACGAGTCCAAATAACCATATGTAAGGTCTTTTCTTCATCATGTACTTGCCACAGTTTTAACATCCCATCACCATTTGATTTTATTAAACTAAAATTAAAGTACTCGCTTATCCTTCTTCTTTATTTGAGCTCTTTTCAATCTCGATCGGGTTTTTTTCTATTTTAAAGAAGTTGTTTTCTATCTTAAGCACCTGTAAAATTTTTTGATCTTCTTTTATTGCTTTTTCAATGCATAGTTCAAGATATTTATTTAGATGAACATTTTTTAGAATACAAATTATTTTTGCCTGGGAATGCACATCTTTTCTTAAACTGATATTAACTCTTTTCATTTTTAACCATTAATATTTTTATAGAGCAACTATGGGGCAACTACTGTTTGAAAGTAAGGTGATTATAACCTTTTCTACTCTTTAGTATTTCTATAACAAAAGTTGTTTTGTGTTATTTATTATAAAAGTATTTTAACTAATAAAAATGACAAAAATAGTTAAATGATAAAAATGTTTTTTTATGTTAAAAGTATATTCTTAAAATAATTAATAATTAAATAATCAATTCAAATCATCATTAAAATAGACAACGCATTCATTAAATTTTAATATATATAATGGGTAAATTGATTTGTAAAAAATAGGACCGATTAGCGGTTTTTTAAAGAATATAACTCATCAAATAAATGTTTATATTGCTCTTCTGTTTTACGCTAACTTACCTTACTAAACTGAACACAAAATAAAAAACAAACTAAAAGTAAAAAGTAAGGCGAGTAAATAAAAATATAAAAAATAAGGAGAGGGTGAGAGTATGGAAAAAAAGATGGCGGGATTAGTTTTGACTACGATAGTTTTTTTAATGTTAGCTTTTATGGCTGTTGCAGTTGATAAAAGCGATGCAGTTTCTGGGGGTTCTGTAACGGCGTATGCTAACGGTCGTTTAACCAATACGGGCGCCGGTTCGCATAATGCCCGGGCAGGCAACGTAACCCAGCTAAACGTGACTGCAACAAAGAGCACAGGTAAGTGGGCGGGTTATTTTGGTCAGGTAACCAGTGCTTTAAAATTAGGATTCGGTTCTGATGTCCTCTATGACTTTGGCTCTGTAACGAATAGCCAGATCAAGAGTGTTTTTGCCGCGCCCGATTCAGCTTTTGATTTTAGCAATCTTCTTGCAGCATCTGCAGGAAACGCTGACAGCGCTTGGGGATTTTCAACAGCGGATGTTGATTCAGCAACGTCGGTATTTACTGGTACTGCCACCATTGCGACAGTAACTAGTGTGCCCGCAGTAGGTTTAAGAGCATACGAGGATACCGGCACGGCGCAATGTGCGGGGTGCGTTCTGAATACCAGCATTTACAAAAGTGGCGTTTTTACTGATACAGCTTCGCCAGCACAGGAAATTGATTTTGCCTTTGGGGTAGCTGTTGATGCCGACGAAAGGGATTTTAGGAACTTAACTCTGGTTGATTATGAGTTAATAGTGCCAGTAAATACGACGGGAGTAGGTGGTACGGAAACCTACTATTTCTTCCTTGACGTAGAATAAAGAAAAAACTTTTTTTTATTTTTTAATTTCTTTTTTTAAACTTCTTTTGATTTTTTAAATTATTAATGCATTTTTTTAGTTTTTTTGTGATTTAACCAATCATATCCCTTGGTGTTTTTAATCCCGTATAGTTTGATTATTTTCTTTTTTCCATGCTTAGTTTTAAGCAATGTTTTAATAATCTTTTCGTGGCTATCAAAAAGAGCATTAATAAACTCATTGTGGGCCTCTCTCCATTCCGGATTGCTTCTAACAAAATTAGCCCATCTTGTTATTTGACCTAAATGGGATTCTCTCATAATCTTAACCGTTTAATCATTTTTTTTATTTCATTAATTTCTTTTTCGTTAACCAATTCAGAGTAAACAATTCTTAAATGTTTAGCATCTTCTAAATCTTTTGGGCTTTTTAAAAGTTCTTCTTTGAAAGCGAGGTTCACGTTGATATTACTGAACCATACTCCTAAGCCGGTAAGTTCTAATTTTACTTTAGTATTTAATTGGTAATTGTCTAATTCGTCCTTGGCAAATTTTACTTCCATCTCCGGTAAAGGTTTATTTTTTCGAGTAAATCTTACCGAGAGGTTTTCTGTTAAATAATCATAAATCTCTTTCACGTCAGCTGATTGCATGCAAACAAATCCGCTCCGTTTCAGGTCTGCAAAGATTGTTTTAAATCTGTTAAAATCAACTCTTTCCATGATTAAATCGATATCTTCTGTGCCTCTGGTTCTTCCTGAAGCAATAGCAACAAATCCTGACACCACAATATATTTGCAATGTTTGTTAATAATCGTGCAGAAATCTTCGCAAAACTGACTGAGAATATTTAAATTTTTTACTTCTCTTTCCATGGGCAATTTTATCTTGACTTTATAACTTTAAAAACTTTGTTGTTGTTGTGTTTTTTAATATCTATTTCTCTTTCAAATGCGAAGGATAAGCTTCACTGGCAAACAGCGTTTTTGTATCTTCGTAAGGCTGGTATCTCTTCAACTTGAACCATTGTTTGATAAAGGTCTGCAGGGCATAAACTTCCCGGTATAATTCTTTCTTTCGTTCTACAATAGTTTTGTTGTAGATTCTTTTTGAAAATAAATCTTTAAAATGTTTTAGAAATGGATGCCCTTCCATAGTTTCTTTATAATTCTCTTCGATGAAGGCTCTTATAGTGAGTTCAAGTTCTCCTTTATTAGTCTTTAATTTTTTACCTTCTTTAATCACTTCCATCGTTACGATGGCTGGGCTGTGAAAATCAAAATCCAAATAATAAGTTAGATAATCTGCGTCCGGAGCTTTTTTACAAGTACGCCACCTAATCCAAATTTCTTTGGAGCGGTCTTGCCGGACTCTCTCTCCATAAAAGCGTTCATATTTATCTGATCCCTCTTCCAAATCTTTCCATTCGTATTCTAATAACCATTCGTGTAAAGCTTCATAGAATGCTTTTATGCTGAAGACGTCTTTATACTTAACCCGCATAGGGCTAACAATTTGGATCAATCGGTCCGAAGGAATTTTTTTTGCTGGCACAAGGTTAGTGAAGAAATTTATGTATATAAATGTTTAGTCTAAATTAGTTTAGTAGAAAAAGTCGTCTAGGCCAAGATTTGAACGAGTAATTTTAATTCGTAAGATTTAACACAGGTTCAGTTCCATCTTTAAATTATTCTTTTTCTTAACGGTTACGCTTTTTAGAACTGAACGAGTGAAAGGCCTAGACTTTTTCTACAGAGCCGCCGATTTAATAAACTCAAAACTTAATTCGTTTTCTAAGGGCAAAATAAAACACCCAAGCGGTTCCTAGGGCCATATCTACCACTGCTAATCTTAAAGAATGTTTTATTGTTTCGTAAGAGCCGTTTAAACAAGAAGGGGTGGCCGGGTCAAAATAACTAAGTCCTTGAAACGAGAAATGTAATAAATTAGGCCAAAATAAAGGCACTCCCTGGGAAAACAGCATGTCTAATACAATATGAACAACTATTCCGGAACCAAACATCAACGAAAATAATTTAGCTTCTTTAGATTTGTTCAATAAAAACAAAACCACATAAACAAGGAAGCAGGAGACCATTAAAAAAATTAAACTATGGGTAAAGGTCCGATGCGCTTCTGTTTTGAAAGTCCAGTCTAATAAGAAATCAATATCAGAGATTATTCCCCCCAGGAGCAGATATAACCACGCCGAAAGAGGAATCTTTTTGCGGCTGAACCATTCTGTCATCTTTCCAAACAGCCAAGCACCAGTCAGGTGTCCAAAAGCAAAAGTCATAAGTTGATCTCATTTTCATAAAAAATCACCGCCTAGGCCAAGAGGCGAGTGAGGGAATGTATACTTTAGTAATAAATTAAGTCCTATCCCTTCGAAAGTTATTGGCTAGGATAGGCCGAACGAGCGGCCAAGGTGATTTTTATCATTTTATTTTTTTAAGTAAATGTTTATATATCTAATGAATTTTGAAACCTAAAAATGCTCATCGGAATCGTAGGAAAACCTAATGTTGGAAAAAGCACCTTTTTTAAGGCAGCAACCTTGGCAGAAGTAGAAATTGCTAATTATCCCTTCGTTACTATTAAACCCAATTCTGGGGTCGGGTATGTAAAAGTTAATGACCCAGCCAGAGATTTTGGAAAAATTTCTAATCCCCGCAATGGATATGTAATAGATAAGTCTCGGTTTGTTCCGGTGCAGATGCTCGATGTAGCCGGCTTAGTTCCCGGTGCGCACGAAGGCTTAGGTATGGGCAACCAATTCTTAGACGATTTAAGACAGGCCGATGTTTTGGTTCACGTTATCGATGTTTCTGGTTCAACTAATGAAAAAGGCGAAGTAGTAGAAGCAGGCAGTTATGATCCTGCTGAAGACGTTAAATTTTTAGAAGTAGAATTGGATATGTGGTATTTAGGTATTATTAAGAAGGGCTGGGAAAAATTTGCTCGGACGGTCATGCAAGAAAAATTAGAGGTCCATCTTGCTCTAGGTAAGCAGCTGTCAGGGTTAAAAGTTACTGATAAAATGGTTGAAGAAGTTATAGCTCAGTTGGGTTTAGATAAAGATAAGCCCAATGGATGGGCGGAAGAGGATTTACATAATTTAGCAACCACGTTAAGGAAGAAAACGAAACCCATGATTATTGCTTGCAACAAAATTGATGTTCCCGGTGCAGAAGCTAATTTTAATAGATTAAAAAAACAGTTTACTAGTTATCTATTTATTGGCTGTTCTGCTGAATCAGAATTGGCTTTAAGGGAAGCAGGTAAAGCTGGGTTAATTAAATATGTACCTGGAGAAAATAAGTTTACGCTCACTAATGAAGAAAAATTAACTGAACGGCAAAAGAAAGCATTGGAGTTTATTCAAACCAATGTTTTAGATAAATTTTCTTCTACCGGCGTGCAGGAAGTTTTAGACCAAGCGGTATTTAATTTACTGCAATATATTGCTATCTTCCCGGGAGGAGTAGCTAAATTAGAAGATAAAGAAGGCCGGGTTCTGCCCGATTGTTTTTTAATGCCTCCTAAAAGCACGGCGTTAGATTTTGCCTATAAGTTACATACTGATTTTGGAAAAAACTTTATCTGTGCCAAAGATGTCCGCACTAAAAGAACAGTTGGCAAAGATTATCTGTTGAAGAATTTAGATGTAGTTGAGATTGTTTCTGGGAAATAAACCCAATTTCGTTTTGATTACTGGTTTTTCCTGTATTTTCCCATACAGAAATTCTTAAAAAGCCCTCGCCACCCCCTTCTTTAGCAAAAAGGTAGTTTAAGGGGTGTAAAACGTGTCGTGGTTGTTTAAAGCATTAAATTTTTTCAAAAAAGGATCAACAGAAGCTAATGACCAGATTGAAAACGTTCAGTTAACTGATCTAGATGCTTGGTTAAAATTACAGACCCAACAGCTGCTGACTACTTCCGGATTAAATGGGGAACTAGTTAATTACGTTAATGTTCTTAAAGATAAACGCTGGATGTTAGAACGCCAGTTGGATGAATGGGAAAGTAAATTAAAACCTTTTGGTGCCGATTGGATCGATTATGATTTGGAAGAAATTAAAAATTTATTTCAAGAAACCAGAACTGCGTTAGGAGTATTAACTTTCCCGGAAAATATTACTGTAGAAACGGTTCTTGGTCTTAATTTATCCCTGGAACCTAAAATAAAATACCTACTACAAAAAGCAGACGGAACAGATTTTGTTACCAGTTTTAACCTAATTTTTAATGACGATTCTGTTAAAGACCCTATTAAAGCGGATACTAACCAAAGCGAAGCCGCAAATGATTCAGCCAACAATTCTAACAACCAAATAACTAATCATTTACTAACCGAACTACTTGAGCTTGAAAACATTAAAAGAGATTTTGAGCAGAAATTAACTTCCTGCGGTTATAGTGCAATTAAATTTTTAACCCAAAAAACAGTTTTATTGAACAGTCATGTTTCCCAGTTAGAAATGCTGGAAAAAGAATTACTGAGCAAACGGGAAAGACAGAATATTGCCGACAGCAAGAAAAAAGAAAAAGAAATTCAAATTGCTGAATTAAAACAAGAACCCGGATATGTTTCCTTAAGCAGCCTCAAACAAAAAAGGGCCGAGATTCTAAAAAAGATCGAAGGAAACAAAGATTCTATTTTTATTTTCTTTTCTAAAATAAGGCCGCTATTAATCCGCTATAAAGATTTTGAAAAAGAATTAATTTCGGCAGGCATTAATCCGGGAAGCAATTTACCTGGAAGTAATTTAAATAATTCTTTTAACAATGGCCAATTGATTGATACCTATCTAAAAGATTCCGTTGCTGCCTTTATCAACGACCAGAATTTATCTATCAAACCGATTTTAAAACAACTTAAAGCAGTTTTGAATGAGGAACGATTTTCATTAAGTTCAAAAGAAACTAATTTCCTGTTAGAATTTTTGGATAAAGTAGAAGGAACTTATTTGAATCAACTGCAGCAGAACCAAAGCAGATTGACTGAAGAATTACATTCGCTTGGCTGGATTCCTGCCAATAACGATTTCATTTCTAAAGTGGAAGATTTAGAATACCGGTTGGAACATTTCTCTAGGCAAATTGAAGCTTTATCCGGCGAAATTTTATTGTTAGAAGATAAGAAAATTAAGCTGATCGAACAATTAGCCGGAGAGCAAAATTTATTCCAAAATATGGTTGATGCAGAATTGCATAAAAAAGTAATTATCGGGTTTTGATCTCAACTTTATTTATTTAACTTTTTTCTAGTTTATTTTAACGTTCTAGTTTAATTTATCTATCTAAACTTTCTTTTAAATTTCTGATAATTATTTTCCAAAGCGGTTATTCCCGGCAATTCTTGGCCGGATAAAAACATTAACGCTGCTCCTCCGCCGGTAGATACATGGGTAAAATAGTGTTCCAAACGAAATTTCCTAACTGCTTCTACGGTTTCGCCTCCTCCGCAGATAGCTGTTGCCGTCAATTTACCTAAGAAACGGCCGATTTCTTTAGTCGAATGGGCAAATTTAGCCCATTCAAAATAACCTAATGGTCCATTCCATACAATAGTGTGCGCTTTGCGCAGATATTGCTTAAATAAACTGACGGTTTCTGGTCCAAGATCTAAAGCAGTTTGTTGGTCCTGAAGATGATTATACTTTACTATTTCAGTTTGTGCATGCGGAGAAAAATCAGCTGCAGCAACAAAATCAACTGGCAAGATTATTTTTTTTGCCGCTTCGGATTTAAGTATTTTTGCGGCTATTTTGACTGATTCCGGATCCAGTTTAGACAAGCCCATGTTAATTCCTTTAGCCCGCAAAAAAGAAAAGGCTAATGCTCCTCCAATTAACAAATAATCTGCTTTTTTCAGGGCTTGTTTAATCAGATCAATTTTGTTTAATTTTGCGCCGCCCATAATCCAGATAGCTGGTTTTTTTGGATTTAAAGCTAAACTTAATTGCTGTATTTCAGTTTCTAATAAAAGGCCCGGCAAGGAAGGTAAATATTTAGTAATAGCGTCTACAGAAGCATGTTTCCGATGGGAAACAGCAAAAGCATCATTCACATATACTTCGGCAAGCTGAGCCAAGGAATGAGCGAAGAAAACATCATTTGTTTCTTCTTCTCGGTAAAAGCGCAGATTTTCCAGCATAAAAATCGTTTTTGGTTTGCTTTCCGCTATTTTTGCTTTGATTTCTTTCCCAATACAGTCATTCAGTTTAATAAATTGGATAATGTTCCATTTTTTCTCTTTAGACAGCAATTCTTGTAGTCTACTAAATAAAGGGTTTACTTTCAATTTCGCATCTACTTTTCCGGCCGGATTTCCCAGATGTGTTGCCAGGACAATTTTACAATTTTTTTGAAGAAGATACCTAATCGTCGGCAAAGATGATCTTATCTTGTTATCGTCGACAACTTTCTCTTTTTCTAGAGGGACATTATAATCGACTCTTAAGAAAACTGTTTTATTTTCCAGAGGGAAATTTTCTAAAGTAAATCGTTTCATTCTGGTTAGAAAGACTTTTTTAGTATATAAAAGTGTTTGCACCTCCGCCCCAACTAACACAGTTACTATTTTAAAATGAAAATAAATGTTTATAAATCCATTAAGTTATATTCTAGAAGATAGTTCCAATTACGTATATTTAATCGATAGATGTGTTAATGAGTGTTAAATAAATTAAGAGTATAATAAAATTAAAAAAAAGAAGGTGTTGTTAGATGAAAACGAAATCATTTATTATTTGGTTGGTTTTAATATTAGCTTTTGCTGTTATGGTTTATTCAAGTGGTTTAATTATTTTAAATAGCAGGGCAGATATAACTTTATTTTCCCCGGAGATGTTTGAGGGCAGGTCTCCCGGTCCGAACGTGAATGTTACCGGTAACTATTCAAACTTAAGCGTATATACAAATGCTGATAATGTAACTAATGTCTCATTTTTATGGTATTTGATGGCAACTAATAGCTTAGAGTTAAACGTCACCGTTACCAACACCACTGGCAACCAAACTAATTGGAATACTACCTGGACTTTAAATGCAACAAAAGGGTTTATTTCATCAGCTCTGCGTAATGGCGTTTATAACTTAACTTTTTGCGCTCAAAATATGTCTTTTGAATGGGCATGCAATAACGTTACTAGTCGACATAATGAACACGTGTCAGTAGATAATTCTCCACCTAACGTTACAATTGTATCACCAACGGGGACTCCCGCTTATACTATTACTACGGGTAATATAACTTTTCACGCAACAATTAAAGATTATCCGGCAAGAGTAGCCCGTAACATGACATTTAGCTTTTCCAATGGAACTTATGCATTGGAGTTTGGGTTTAACTCAACAATAGCTAGAAATAATTCCCTTACTGATTGGAATGTAAGTTATAACGTTTCTGCACTTCATGCTGGAACACACACCGTAAGGATATTTGCTTACGATAACTTTGGCCTTCTGAATAGTACTGAAACTTTTACATTCACCCTTAATACACCATTTAATACCACTATTGTAGGTAGCCCCGATGGCAAATTATTTGGGTGGGGTACTGGAAGACCATATAATAATGGTATGAGTAATTTCTCTATCAATGTTTCCATAAATGGTAACATTACTTGGATTGATACTATTTATTTGATGTTTAATAACAATACTGATGCAACTGTCGGTAGTTTTAATATTAGTATACCTGTTGCTCATGGGGATACTGCAACTATACTTGCAAATCTTAGTTATAATCTTTCCATGCTGCGTCCAGGAACGCGAACGGTTAGATTGTGGGTAAATGATTCCAAAGGCAACATAAACCAATCACAAACAGCCTCTTTTGAAGTAAATAGGCAGTTAAATGTTACTTGGTTGAATTTAAGTACGACTAAACTTTCTATAAATACATCGGGAGTGATTTACAACTACAGTACTGGCAACAAGACATTTAATCTTTCCGTTGCTGGAAACTTTACTGGTACAAGAAGCGCTGAAATTAAATATGTCATTTTACAGTTTGATAATGCCAGCGGAAAGGATTTCAACTATACGCTTGATGTTGTTGATGAACAGGGAGGAAAAGGCGTAACTAACAATGGTTTTACTTGGTGGTCTCCTAGCTATAATATTTCAACCTTACATCCAGGGACTAACAGCGTAACCATTTGGGTTAATGATAGTTTGGATAACCGAAATGCTACAGAGACGCTTACTTTTAACCTTAATTCCTGGATAAATGTTACTCACCCTTCAACTAGTAATGGAAGACCGTTTAACCTGCATTCAGATAACGCCACCTTTAACGTTACCGCTAACTTAAACCTGACTAACATATCGGCAGTAATTTTAATGTTTAATAATGCTAGTGGTGCAGACTTTAATGTAACCGTCTTTGCTCAACGACCAAATACCCTTGCAAATGCTTACGGTAAATACACAAGTTGGGTATTTTCTTACAATGTGTCCAGACTTGCAGAAGGTAACAACACCGTTACTATCTTTGTCAATGATAGTGCTGGGGGGGTCGGCGGATCACATGGCAATAACCAAAATGCAACAGAAACCATTACGTTTTATACAGATTATACTGCTCCTGCTACGACTGTGACCAGATCAAGCAGTTCAACTACCAGCAAATTAGTGCTGGATGTTGCTACGGCTACTGATGTAATCTATTGTGAAGACACTAAAGGGCAAGGCAGTATTACGGGCTCCGGTTCATCTTACACTTTAACTTATACCGGTTTAACTGCTGGGACTAGTTATACTTTTAATATGCGGTGTGTTGATGAATTGTCCAATAATGTTACTGAGTCGGTTACTTTTGCAACAGATTCCGATACTACCAGCGGTTCAGGTACAAGCGGATCTGGCGGAGGTTCATCTGCTGGAATTACGGGCCAATTCGGTAAAGAAGTATGGGCATCCATCAATGCTGGTGAAACCGCAACAGTCGAAGTTGATAATGGTGTAGTTGGTGTTACTGAGGTATCTTTCGTAGCCCCTAGCACGGTTTATGGTGCCTGGGTGAAAGTTGCTAAAGTAGATGGTTTACCAAGCTCTATGGCAAGCTTCAGCGGCGCAGTCTACAAAAATATAGAGATTACTAAAGGGGTTGCTTTAAAAGAGGATAACATTAAAGATGCAGTAATCGACTTTAAGGTTGAAAAAACCTGGTTAACTGCAAAAGGATTAACTCAAAACCAAGTTGCTATCTACCGCTATGTTGATAGTAAATGGACTGAATTGGGAACTACTTTTGTCAAGGATGATGGAACTTATGTCCATTATACCGCAACCACGCCAGGATTTAGCTACTTTATCATTGGTGAGAAAGGCGTTGGCGCAGCTGCAGAAGTACCTGCTGGTGAAGTACCTGCTGGTGAAGTACCTGCCGGAGAAGTTGCCGGTGAAGTACCTGCTGGCGAAGTTGCCGGAGAAGCTGCACAGAAAATAACTTGGCCTTGGGTAGTAGCAATCGCTTTAGTTGTGATTATTGCTGCCTTTGTAATCATTTACCTTAAAAGAAGAAGGTAAATATTTTTATTTTATTTTTTTCTTTTTTATTCTATTATTCTTATTTTGTTTAAATTAATTTTTTAGAATTGTTTTTTAATTTTTAATTTAAATTCAACAATTTATCTACTTCGCTTTCTACTCTGTTTTGAAAATCAGTAACCGTTTCGCCTTCTTTCTTTACCGTATTCAAAGCTTTCAGCAAGGATTGGGTTAATTGCAGTTCCGTTTCTGGGTTGAACAGTTTTATTTGCTGCAGATGTTCTTTAATGATCTCTTCTTCGGCAGTTTCTGGATTTGTTGTGGTAATTTTGATGTTCTCAAATTCTTTTGAATCTAATTTTGCTGTATTTTTCATTACAAAATAAGCTCCTTGGGCATACAAGTCAGTAAATATTTGTTTAAAGTCGATATCCGAAACTCTGCCCTGTTCCAAGGTGCCGGAAAGGCGGATAGTAACCAATACACCAGTTAAATTTTTATTGCTGAACTGGTCTTGAATTTGAGAAAAAAGAGCTTCTGGAGATTGATGTTTGCTGTCGAGGGAGAGATGATGGTGTTTGATTATTTCTAACGGAACCCATTCGATAACTTGCTGATTATTTTCTGCGGTGATCAAGTAATAACCTCCAATACTGTATTTTTCTACCTCCGCAAAATTATTTGGAAATAAAGCTCCTGGATAAGTTAAAGTTCCATATTCAGGAAGTTCGATTTTAGTGGGGTGGTGAATATGTCCTCCGGCATAATAATTAAAGTGTTTGGGCAGAAAAGACGCGGGTTGGGAATCAAGCATTTCCAAATGTTTGGGTTTTAATTCGCTTAAAGTAGTATGGAACATAAAAATCTTATAGCCCGATTCTGCTTCCAGGGATCCCTGAGAAAGATTTTGATAATACTTTTTATCGAGCAGCCCTTTTCTTCCCAACATACCGGTAATTTTTGCTCCTGTGTTGTGGTCGATAGTAAAATTGAGCAGCAGCTCTTTAGTCTCCGGATCGATTCTGCCTTTACAGACATTTTTTAGCAGGCCGGCATTTTCTAACACATCTAGCATAGTTTTTCCACTCGGTGAGAAATCATGGGAACCCGCAATCGCATACAAAGGAATATTTTGGTCTTTTAATTCTTTCAATTTTTTGGTAACTATTTTAAGCGTGTCTAAAGACGGCAGAGAAGTGTTAAACAGATCTCCAGCAAAGAGGATAAAATCTACTTTTTTTTCTATGCACTGGTCGATCGCACTGAGAAAAGCATTGACGGACAAGTCGCGCATTTTTTGATCACGCCAGGAGCCAAGATGCAGGTCTGCTAAATGAGCGTATTTCATTCTACCGTCACACTCTTCGCCAGATTCCTAGGCTTATCAATATCACATTCTTTCAGATCGGCAACATGATAAGCAAATAACTGCAAAGGAATAGCGATTATTAAAGGATACAATAATTCATCTACTTTGGGAATGTAAATCACATCGTCGCTGATCATTTTTATTTTTTCATCGCCTTCGGTGGCAATTGCAATCACTTTGCCGCTGCGGGCTTTAATCTCTTCAATATTGCTGATAGTTTTAGCATAAACGTGATCGTTAGGACAAATGGCTACCGTCGGCATGTCTTCCGAAACTAAAGCAATCGGGCCGTGTTTAAGTTCTCCTGCCGGATAAGCTTCGGCATGAATGTAAGAAATCTCTTTTAATTTTAACGCTCCTTCTAAAGCTAGAGGAAAATTGATATTTCTGCCGATATATAGAATATTTTGATATAAATAATATTTTTCTGCTAATTGTCTGATGGGTTCATTTAAAGCCAGAACTTCTTTAATTTTTTGAGCAATATTGTCAGAGGGAAATTCTTTACCTATCAGCTTAAACGCCAATTTATAGATAATAATTAATTGAGAAATAAATGCTTTAGTGGAAGCCACACCAATCTCGGGGCCGGCACGGCTGTAAATAACTTCATCAACTTCCCGGGCGAGGGTGCTGTCGACGACATTAATTATTCCTAAGGTTTTAGCTTTTTTTTCCTTAGCTAAACGTATCGCTGCCAAGGTGTCCGCAGTTTCCCCGCTTTGAGAAATGGCGATGACCAAATCGTTCTCAGAAATCAATGGTTCTTTATATCTAAACTCAGAAGCAATTTCATTAATCACTGGGATTTTGGCTACAGTTTCAATCAAATATTTTCCAACTAATCCGGCATAGCTAGCAGTACCGCAGGCGACAAATATGATTCGGGAAATCTTAGAAAAATCTTTTTGAATTATTGGTTGGATATTAATCGGAACTTTTAACGATTCTTCGACGATTTCCGGCTGTTCAAATATTTCCTTGAGCATGAAATGCTTATGCCCTTGTTTTTGTGCTTTTTCTAAATTCCAATTGATTTCTTTGACGTGGTAGTTCTGTAGATCGTCATTAAAATCATATATTTTAAAATCGTCTTTCTTGATTTCAGCAATCTGAAAATCATTCAAGTAGATAACTTTTTTAGTATGTTCTATCAACGCAGATACGTCGGAAGCGAGAAAATTTTCCCGATTTCCCAGACCGATAACCAAGGGGCTGCCGTTTCTAGCTCCAATAATTTCCTGAGCATCATTCTTGATGGCGCAAAAAGCATAGGCTCCTTGCAGCTTTTTTACCGTTTTTAATACTGCGTCTTTAAGACTTCCAGCATAATTCTGAGCAATTAAATGGACGATAACTTCTGAATCTGTTTCGGAAGAAAAAGTTATACCTGCGCCTCGCAATTCTTCTTTTAATTCTAAGTAATTTTCAATAATGCCGTTATGGACAACTGAAAAAGAATTATTCTGATCGGTAAAAGGGTGAGCATTACTTTCAGATGGTTTTCCATGTGTGGCCCAGCGAGTATGGGCTATACCGGTGTTTCCCAGCAAAAAAGTTTTTTTTAAATTTTCAACTCTTCCCTGAACTTTATTAATACTGATTTTATTTTCACTGATTATAGCCATTCCGGCCGAGTCATATCCTCGATATTCTAATCTTTCTAAGCCGGCAAGTAGAATATTATTTGCCTCTTTTTCACCGATATACCCAATAATTCCACACATGCCCCCTTTAGAATTAAAAACCAATTTAAGTAAGTTGTGAATTATGGCTCAAAGGTTAATCTAAGAATAAAATAAAGCGAAACGAGTAGAAATCATACAAAAATATTTTGTTTTTGAAGTTTCTTCCAGAAATCTTTATAAACAAGCCCCTTTTTTAATGAACATTACCAATGAGTTGGTATCCAACGAGGTAGCAATTCTTTATTTGTTACCAAAATGTTTATGATTTACGGAGGGTAAATAAAATGTCTGATGAAGCAAAAGTATTGGAAGCAGTGGAAGTAGCTAGAACTACTGGAAAAATAAGCAAAGGCGCGAATGAAACAACTAAAGCTATTGAGAAAGGAACAGCAAAATTGGTTGTGTATGCCGAAGATGTCAGTCCTAAGGAAATTATTATGCATTTGCCTTTATTGTGCAAAGAAAAAAATATTCCTTGTTTTGGCGTTTCTAAAAAAGATGATCTTGGCGCAGCTGCTGGGTTAGCTGTTTCTACGGCTGCAGTTGCTGTCGTTAAAGAAGGCGAAGCCAAATCTGCAATTGAACAATTAGCAAAATTATCTAAATAGGTGAATTTTCATGGCAAAAAAGATAATTTCAAAAGAAACCGAGAAAGTCGAGGAAGTAAAAGTTGAAGGCGAAATTAGATTTTCTCCCGGCATTCCCGCAGAAGTTAAAGAAATCGTCGGCAGAACCGGCACGCGTGGTGAATTGACCCAAGTGATGTGCCAGATTTTAGACGGACGGGATAAGAACAAAGCCATTCGAAGAAATGTTAAAGGCCCAGTTCGTACTGGTGATATTTTAATGCTCTTGGAAACAGAAATTGAAGCTCAGCGTCTAGGCGGTGCCCGACGCGGCGGCAGGAGGTAGGAAAAATGTCTAAATGCACATTTTGTGGAGTACAGATTGAAAAAGGAACTGGAAAAATGTATGTTTATGTCAGCGGAAAAATTTCCTACTTTTGTTCAACTAAATGCGAAAAAAATTGTTTGAAACTAAACCGAAAGCCTTTGCGGGTACGCTGGACTGAAGCATCCCGGAAAGAAAGAGGGAAGAGCTGAGAATCATGAAAGAACAAACTTTGGTGTTGTTAAAACCTGATGCAGTAAAGCGCGGACTGATGGGGCGGATAATTTCCCGTTTTGAAGATGCGGGATTAAAAATTATTGGCGCTAAAATGGTCTGGATAGACGAAGATTTTGGAAAAAAACATTACGCCGATGTTGCCCAGCGCCGAGGAGAAAAAGTGCTGAAAGTTTTGCTGAAATTCATGACTACTGGACCAATACTGGCTTTATGTATTGAAGGAATTAATGCCGTTGAAAATGTAAGAAAGATTGTTGGCGGCACTGAACCAAAATCTGCTTTACCCGGAACTATCCGCGGGGATTTTGCACATCATTCTTTTAAATACACTGACGAGCAAAATAAAGCAATTGAAAATTTAGTTCATGCTTCTGGTAATGTTGCCGAAGCAGAAGTAGAGATTAAATTATGGTTTAATTCCAAAGAATTACATAGCTATAAGACCGTGCATGAAGCGCATGCGTTTTAAGACTTAATATGAAATTATAAATAGGAAAAATATAAAGTTACATGATTATAAAACATTTAAAATAAAATATTTAAAAATAAAAAGTTAACAAATCTTTCAATGAGGTAACTTACAATGGCAGAAAAAATGGTCGATAAGGTTATGCGGATTACGCAGAACCCTAGGCAAATCAGAAATATTTGTACCAGTGCACACATTCACCACGGTAAAACCGCGTTTACTGATAACTTACTGGCTGCAGCAGGAATGATGGCAGAAAAATTTGCCGGGCAGTTAGAAGGAGGTATGGCTACTTGGCTGCACAAAGACGAGCAGGAACGTTTAATGACCGTTGATGCAGCAAATGTTTCCATGGTTCACAATTATGATGAAAAAGAATTTTTAATTAATCTTATTGATACTCCTGGTCACGTTGACTTTGGCGGAAACGTAACTCGGGCTATGCGAGCAGTTGATGGTACAGTAGTTTTAATCTGTGCAGTTGAAGGAATCATGCCGCAGACGGAAACTGTAGTTAGACAGGCTCTTAGAGAAAGAGTTAAACCGGTGCTGTTTATTAATAAAGTAGACCGATTGGTAAAAGAATTAAAACTTTCTCCGGATAAAATTGCAGAACGAGTTATGACTTTAGTTAGCCAATTTAATAATTTAATTGAACGTATTGCTGAACCTGAATATAAAGACTTATGGAAAGTTAAAGTTCAGGAAGGAAGCGTTGCTTTTGGTAGTGCACGAGAAAACTGGGCCTTGTCCTTTCCGTACATGCAGAAAAAAAATGTTAAATTCTCTGATATCTTAAAAATTTATGAACTGGAAGGAGAAGAACGAAAAAACTGGGTTTGGGATAATGCACCTTTACACGAAGTTATCTTAGACATGGTTATTAAACACCATCCTGATCCGATTAGCGCACAAAAATATCGAATTCCTAAGATTTGGCGTGGCGATCCAGAATCAGAGATGGGAAAAGATTTAGTTAATTGTAACCCTGATGGGCAAATCGCTTTTATTATTACTAGGATTGTAGTTGATCCTCGGTCAGGAAAAGACATTTCTGCCGGACGGTTGTTTAGTGGAACAATTAAAAGCGGAATGGAAGTCTATCTTAATAACGCTAAGCAAAAGCAGCGGATTCAAAACGTTTACATTTATAACGGAGTTAAACCGGAAATCATCGAATCTTTGCCGGCAGGAAACGTTTTAGCTATCTCTGGCGTATTGGGATTTGCAGGAGAAACCGTAACGGTTGTACCCGAGCATCCCTTTGAAGAGATAAAACATATCTTTGAACCAGTAATTACTAAAGCTATCGAAGCTAAGAAATCTGCCGATTTGCCTAAGTTAATTGAAGTTCTGCGAAAAGTTGGTCGGGAAGATCCTTCCATCAAAATTGAAATCAATGAAGAAACCGGACAAAACTTAATCAGCGGAATGGGAGAATTGCATTTAGAGATTATTGAAAACAGGATCACTACTGAAAAAAATGTAGAAGTTAAAACTTCTCCGCCAATTGTAGTATACCGTGAAACGGTTACTAAGAAAAGCCCAGAAGTAGAAGGTAAATCTCCTAACAAGCACAACAAACTTTACTTTGTCGTCGAGCCTTTAGATCCAGTAATTGCCCAAGGAATTAAAGAAGGAAAAGTTACCAATGGAAGATTACGGAAAAGAGACGAACAGACCATCACTTTCCTTCGGGAAGAATGCGGCTGGGATACTAAAACTGCTGGGATGGTTAAAGCTACTTGCAACGGCAATATGTTTATGGACCAAACTCGAGGTATAGTTTACATTAATGAAATCATCGAGCTAGTGTTAGACATGTTTGAAGATGTAATGAAAGCAGGACCATTAGCTAAAGAACCTTGTATGGGTGTAAAAGTTAGCTTAATGGACTGTAACTTACACGAAGATGCTATTCACCGAGGACCGGCACAAATGTATCCAGCAGTTCGTGAAGGTATTCGAGGAGCAATGATGCAGGCTGGACCAGTAATGTTTGAGCCCTTGCAGATCATGCGAATAGAAGCGCCTACTGAATACACTGGAGAAATTTCTAAAATTGTTTCTTCTAAGCGAGGTCAATTACTAGACATGAATCAGGAAGAAGATCAGGTAATTGTCAAAGCCAAACTTCCCGTTGCCGAATTGATTGGATGGAGCAGCGACTTGCGTTCAGCGACTGAAGGACGAGGTAATTCCACTCTGGTCGACCAGATGTTTGAGAAACTGCCGGCGGAATTACAAGAAAGAGTGCGAACTCAGATTGTCCAAAGGAAAGGATTGTCGTCTGGAGAATTAGGTGCTTAGGCAATTTGTTTTAATTTCTTATTTTTATTTTTTATTTTAACTAATTTATCACCGAAAGCTTTATAAATAAATATAAAACAAAAGAAAAGTAAATTTATAATCCTAATTATTGGAGAAAAACGGAGGAAATAAATAATGGCAAAAGCAAAAGAACATATCAACTTAGTATTCATCGGTCACGTAGATCATGGTAAATCTACGACTGTAGGTAGATTATTGTACGATTCAGGTAATATCGACGAACAAGCTATGCGAAAATTGAAAGAACGAGCACAGCAACTTGGTAAAGCTGGTTTCGAATTCGCTTTCGTCATGGATAATTTAAAAGAAGAGCAGGAAAGAGGGGTTACCATCGACCTAGCTCACAAAGAATTCCACACCGACAAATATTACTTCACTATCATCGACGCTCCTGGGCACCGAGATTTCATTAAGAACATGATTACTGGTGCATCTCAGGCTGATTGCGCAGTTCTAGTAGTAGCTGCTAACGACGGCGTTAACGCTCAAACTATTGAACACTTACGCTTAAGTAAAATCTTTGGAGTAGGACAATTAGTTGTTGCTGTTAACAAAATGGACATTTCTGGTGTTGCTTATTCTGAAGCACGATACAAAGAAGTTGTTGAAGAAGTTAAGAAACACGCCACTCAAGCAGGATGGAAAGTTGACAAAGTTAGATTTATTCCTTTGGCTTCCTTACCTGGTGAAAATATTCTTAAGAAACCAGCACATATGCCTTGGTGGACTGGAGATTGTTTATTAGAAGCAATCAATAAATTTGATGCTCCACAGAAACCAACTAACTTACCTTTAAGATTGCCTATTCAGGATGTTTATAACATCACCGGTATCGGAGTAGTTCCAGTTGGAAGAATCGAAACCGGGATAATGAAAGTTGGCGACAAAGTTACCGTTGTTCCAGGAAGAGAAGGAAAAGGTATTAGTGGTGAAGTTAAGACTATTGAGATGCACCACGAAGCTATGAATTCTGCTGAACCTGGTGATAACGTTGGATTCAACGTACGAGGAATCGGTAAGAAAGACATTGCCAGAGGAGACGTTCTTGGACACTCTGATAACGTTCCAACAGTTGCTACTGAATTTACCGCTCAAGTTGTAATTATGCAGCACCCTAGTGTTGTTACGGTGGGTTATACGCCAGTATTCCACATCCACACTGCTCAGGTTGCCTGTCAGTTTGTTGAGATCCTTAAAAAGATCAATCCAGCAACTGGTGAGGAAATCAAAGAAAACAAAGACATCTTAAGAAACGGCGAAGCTGCAGTTATTAGATTAAAACCAATGCAGCCAGTTGTTATCGAACCGAACAGTAAAATTCCTCAGATGTCTAGGTTTGCAATTAGGGACTCAGGAGTTACCGTTGCTGCAGGCATGTGTATGGAAATAGTTAAAAAAGAAATGTAATTTTTACATTTTTTTTATTTAATATTTAAAAAAATAAACGCACAGTAACCAAAAAGAATTACTGTGTATACATAGGTTATCATGACGCAAAGAGCAAGAATAAAATTAGCCAGTACGGAAATTGATAAGATCAATAAAATTTGTTCTGATATTAAAGATATTGCCGATAAGACTGGTGTAAAACTTCATGGACCTATTCCTTTGCCTACTAAAAAATTAAAAGTTACTACTCGTAAATCCCCTTGTGGAGAAGGTAAAGCTACCTGGGAGAGATATGAAATGCGGGTACATAAGCGCTTAATTGATCTTTCTGCTGATGAACGAACTTTAAGATTAGTGATGAGAGTTCCTATCCCCGAAGGATTGAATATTGAGATTGAGATGGTTGAGATTTAGGTTTTATTATTCTTATAACACAACTATCTTTAAATATTGTTTATTACTTCTTAGCTTCTGTTGGGCTTGTGGCGAAACGGCTATCGCGTTCGCTTCGCATGTGAAAGGCTGCGGGTTCGAATGCCAGCAATCTAGGCAAGTACGGCGGGCTGAAGCCCACCAAGCAAAAAAGATTTTGCTGCACGAAAGTCCCGCCAAGTCCATCTTTTAGGACAGAAATCTTTAAAAAGAAATTAGTTGTGTAAATCTATAATGGCACACCTAAATATTGGCACCATTGTTACAGCACATGGTTGGATGCACGAGAATTATGATAAGAGTGGGGGATTAGAGAAAACTTTTTTTGTTAATCGCCTATCGCGTCAGTTTGGAGATTTAAGCCGGGACCAGATTTATGATTGGCTTAGACTTGCCGAAGCTTGCAAAGCCATTTATGAGAAAGATTCAAAAATATACATCAATCTTCCATACAATAAAGTTAAAAAAAGATATTATGGTTCTCCAAAACATTAGAAAGTATTAATCTTTATTTATTTAAGAAGTCCGTTTTCTCCTGCTGCTTCAATAATTTTCTCTAATGGTTGAAGCTCTTTTGTTTTTATTTTCTTTATTTTTGCGGCTATTTCACGTAAATATAGGCGTGCTTCTTGAGGGTGTTTTTCTGGATTAGTAGAATAATCAGCACCGCAATTATAACACTTGAATCTTTCCCCCCTAGTAAATTCCCCATCCATAATTGCTTCAGAACGTAATTTTCTTCCGTCTATGGGGCAATAATAATCTGGGTGTTCTAAGGGGCCACAATATTTTACCATAATCTATTTTAGTTTTATCAGTTTATAAGAATTATTGAACTGGAAAAGAATAATATTAAAAAATAATTACTTAAGCAGTTTCTTCGTCGTCGTCTTTAGAATCTTCATCTCTTCTGACTACTTTTACTGCGTCCATTTTAATAGTAATAGGAATAGGTACAGCAGCTTCCAATAATTCTACGACAATTTCTTCTTTCTGCTTATTGATTCGGATGACTTTTGCATTTTCCCGCTTGAACGGACCAGAAATAATTTCTACGATATCATTCTTACGGATATTCATTTCTACTTTAACCTGTTCCAGCATATGTTCTATTTCCGGGTAAGGAATTTCGTGAGGTAATAATCCACGGGCATAAGGAACACCTTGCAGAACTGCTTCTGCTTCAGTTTTTGACTCAGCTTCAATAAAAATATATCCTCTCATTCCATGTGGTCGGATTACGGTTAAAATGCCTTTAGGATGTTTTTGTAATTTAGAAATTAAATAGTCTACTACCTGATCTTCTCGATTAGCTGCAGTTCTTAATCCAAATATCTGTGTTTCTGCCATTTGTATTTCTGCTTTTTTAAAATAATAGTTGTTTTAACAGGAATATGATGAACCCAATTGCTCCAATGATGCATATTCCTAAACCAGTAACTTTAACAATACTTTTGTATTCTTCTTTATTGGGTTTCTTAGTTATACGCAAAACCCGAATGGTTTCCTTTATAAATCTTTTGACTTTAGTCGTTTTAGTTTCTTCAAAGTCCATAAATGCTAAAAGACGTGGCTTGATTTATAAAGGTTTCTAAAAAATCATTTTCAATTTTTTAAAACCCCAAAAGCTAAAATGCTTTTGTATGGTTACGGGTAAATTTTGATTTCTAAGGCGACTTTTGTAATCTGTATGAGTTGACAAAACATATATAAAGTTAAATTTCTTGCTTATTAACGTGTCTACCAAACCGACTAAAGATGTGGTTCATGCCATTAAATGGCTAGCGGCTGAATTTAAATATCTACAAGAGTTGCAGCAGCTTCTAGATATGGAGCAATATTTTGATGAGAGGCAAACCCTTGCTTGTATTAATTACATCGGAAAAGCTGAACGGAGAGCGGAGAAAGACGTAACTAAAATTCTTACTGAACTAAAAGCAGCCCGAAAAGAAGAAATACCTAGGAAAGAAATCGAAGAAACCCTTAAGCAAATAGAAATCCCTGCCGGGATGTTAATAAAATACGGTTCTTTTTATGTTGGTAAATTAAGAGAAGAGTTAAATGGGCTGCGTACTGCTGTCCAAAGAAAACAAAAATATGCTCCAGTTAGATGGGGTAATACTTTTCATGATCGGACACCCCAGTTAACTAAAGTTGAGCAAGAACTTACCCATTTGAAAACCGAAATAAAACAGTTAGTTTTGTGGGTTTCTGCTTTAGATGCAGCTCTAATTAAAGCCAAAGATATTTTTGAAGAAATTGAAACTGAACAGAATATCTTGCATAAAGTAAAATCTGTGGACGATGTGGTTGCGGTTTTAAGTCAACCCGAAAAGAAACAGAAAAAAACGTTAGCAGAACTTTTCCGAAGAAGACAGCTCCGAACCTTAGGATTGAAAGGCAGTAAAAAAATAAGAAGGGAAACTGCCGATATTTATTTTTTTAAAAATTTTCATTTGGTATATAATGATTTACTGCTGCAATTGGGTTGGTCGGCAGGAGTTATAAAAAAACATTTACTGAAATATGCATCTCCACCAGATCACTTAGTTTTATTTCCTTTACTAGGTAGCCTGTTTAATTATTATGTTGCTAAAGGAATCCATCAAGAGATGTTAAGGGGAGGATTAGGAAAAGGTTTAAAACTGTTAACTATCCAACCCCCTCCTGCAGCTTATGATGATGAAGAAAAATCATCGAAAGAGGCTATAATCTATTTAAATGAGCAGGTAAAACTTATTTTAAAAAAGAATAAAGCTGATACTTTTACTATTTTAGATTTTAGCAGCCGCGGCGGAACCATTGACCGAATTAGTCGAGCTTTTCAAAGAGAAGGGATTCATTACCGGGGATACGATGATCCTAAAGAACATCAAGAAATAAATTTAACTCCTGCCGCTGAAAGAAACAACTTAAAAAAAAGGCTGGAGCAGCTTGATGATCTTCGCCATGAAGCTTTTATTGCTAAGGATTATAAATTAGAAATTGAAATTCAGACCGAAATAGATAGATGCAAAAAATACCGAATCCGTCCAACATCTTTATTTGTAAGAACTAGGCGCGGCAAAATTATTCCGCTTTCACATCTTCAGGAAATGCAGGAAAAACCAAAATTATATAGTACTGTATTTCCCAGCGGAGAAGCTCCAGAACAAACTGCCAGAATCAGCTTCATTAAAGAACTTCTAATCGCTTTTGGCAGAGTATATTACTATTTAGGCGAAGCGACGGAATAAAAAAGTTGATGATAATAAACTAAGAAATTATAATTAAAAAATAAATAAATTTATTTTCGAGCTTTCTTTTGTTTCCGTTTAAGCCGTTGTTTTAGTGGTTCTACAACCTGTTTTCTTAATGATTCAGCTTCAGCTCTTCCTGGTTTTTCTTCACCATGCAGGTCAATACTCCCATCTTGTGAAATCCAATAGTTCATTGCTCGTTCATAACGTGCTAATGCGTTCTCAAGATTTCCAACTTTTAACCAATATTCCGCAGCATCAACATCTTGCTGATCGCTGTAACCTTGAGGGTCTTCTGCAGCTTTTATCCAAAAAGCCCGGGCGTTTTTCCGATCTCCTACCCGTTCAAAAGTAGCAGCAGCAACGGGATAACTATATGGCCCGCCTTGGTTAAAATAATTTACTGCTTTTTCTGTTTCCCCAGCAATAGCCCATAAGCGCCCCGCTGTTTCAACACAAAATCGATCACGGTTATGTTCGTCACCCATATCCAATTTTGTTCGATTGTCTTGTTCATAAGTTAGGGCCTCTTGATAGCGCAGAGACTGCAAAACTGTTGGATGAGTTATTTCTTTTTTGCAGGACTGAGATTTTCTACCGTATTCGCGGACGTCATCCCAAAGTTGCCTGGCCCTTTCTTTATATTCCCAAGAAGATTGTAAAGATATAGCTAATTTTTCTAGTCTTTTTGCAATATTGTCATATACTTCCAGAGCTAGCATTTTTTTAACTTCTTGTTGTGCTTCTTCTGAAGTTTCATCTTGTGCTGGCAAGGTTTGTAAAAGTTGTTCTAAATATGCTTCTCGACCAAAAAGAATACCCATACCATAAGCGTTTAAATTAATAACGCCCCGGTTATAATCCCAGCTCTTATCCCTATTGCTTGGCATTGGTAAACCTGTTCGTTGATAGAATCTATTTTCCGGGTTATCTATAACAAGTGTTTCCAGTTCTGCTCTTATTTTTTTAATATCCATTTTAATACCCCCTTATTCAATGACTAAAAATAGCCTATCTTTATAAATCTTTCGCTACTAAATAGTAGTTACTTTATTTAAGAACAATTTAAAGTGCCTCTTCTTGTACTCGTAACTACTCAATTGTGACAAAATAACCAAAAGGTTTATATATTTGGTGTTATTTTCAACTAACATGAAACAAAAAACTAGCAAAGGATCGGGTAAAGTTCTTTTAGTTAGTTCTACTTTTATTTATTTTAGTTACGTTTGAATTTAGATTTTCTAAGACTGTAAATCTTGTCTTATAATCTTACTCTAAATTCAAACCATTGGAATTCTGCTTTAGTTACCATAACTAAACAGACCAAGCTATAAAAAAGCCGACCGGGCTTTGCTCAAAGGACCAGTCCTTTGACAACATCCTACGGGAGATAAACGGGGAGGAGAACAAAAATGAAAAAAACATGTAAAGACGCAAATCGGCCAGAATACCTGGCTTTAGTAGACGAAAACACTAATCTCTTACAGAGAGACGGTTTATACGCCGTGATTGAAAATAGGTTCAGCTCAGCGGTGCACTTAGTGCAATCCGAGCCAACAGGGAACGATTGCAGAACCCACTTCGAAGACCAAAGAATGGAATCCCATTTAAGGTGCATAGACGAAACCTTAATGAATTTAGTTGATTTAAGGGACCACGTACGTCGAGAAGTAGAGCAAGTTAGACAGAATCCTGTCCGGGAACAATGGAAATGGTGGAGCACTGGTGAATTAATGAATAGAGATGAAGTCAGGCATTACCATACGCAACTAGCCATGCTCTCTCGTAAGCTTTTAAATGTAGAAGGCTTAATGACTGCATTAGCAGAAGACAAGTACGAGATCCGGAAAATTGACTCGGTCATAGAATTAGACATGAAACAGGAAATATAATTTTTTATTTTTTAGATTATTTTTTTAGACTTTTAAAATTATAAAAAATCTCAACTCACAAATTCTATTCCCAAATCGTCTTCAGTTTGCTCTTTTTTTCGTTGGAAATAAGTATTGTCTTCTCCGAAAATCTGTTCCGAACTTACTCCCGTAATGATTAGCATAGTCCGGATAGTTCTTTCTAAATCTTTAGAGATCTGTGCTCCCCAAATTATTTTTGCTTTAGGGTCAAGACTTCGGGCTACTGTTTCCACAATTTTTCGGGATTCGTCCAGAGAAAGGCTTTCTCCGCCGCAAATATTGATTAAAGCGCCAGTAGCATTGGATATATCTACATCAATCAAAGGATTTTCTAAAGCTTTGTGCACGGATTCTTCGGCGCGATTTTCCGAATCAGATTCTCCTACGCCAATCAACGCTACTCCGCCTTCACCCATAATTGCTTTTACGTCAGCAAAATCAAGGTTGACTAATCCGGCTTTAGTAACTAATTCAGCAATCCCTTTAACGGCGTTGGTTAAAATTTCATCAGCAATCTTAAATGCAGTTTGCAACGGTAAATTAGGAGCTATCTCCAATAATTTTTCATTAGGAATAACAATTAAAGTATTAATATTCTGTTCTAACTTTTCTAATCCCATCATGGCATTTTCAAAGCGGTGTGAACCTTCCATGGAAAAAGGAATAGTTACAATACCTACACTAAGGATTCCTACTTTTTTAGCTAATTGGGCTACAAAAGGAGCACTACCCGTTCCCGTTCCTCCGCCTAAACCGCAGGTAATAAAAATCATATCTGCTCCTTCCAGCATCTTTTTAAGTTCGTGTTCGTTTTCTTTAGCCGCTTCTTCTCCTATACGCGGATTTGAACCTGCTCCCAATCCTTGGGTTAATTCTTTTCCAATCAGAATCTTTTTATCCGCAGAAGTATATAACAAGTCTTGAGCATCCGTATTTATAGCAACGGTTTCAATACCTTTTATTCCTACTTCAGAAATGCGGTTAATCGTATTATTACCTGCTCCCCCACAACCAATAACTTTTATCTTTGTTTTTTGGGCAGCAATTAATTGTTCTAATTCCGCGTCAATATCAGCATTAGCTTTCTTATGAGAAATTTGTTCAGCGCGAACCGGTTCTTTATAATACTCTGCTTCTTTAGAAGTTCGGACTTCCCGTGAAGTTTTTTCCAGCGGGCTAACTATTTTTTTTTCAGCAAAATTTTCTTTATAAGTATTATCGTTATAATTATCCATCTTAAAAACCACCTTTTTTTAACTACCCTCAACTAATCCCTTGCTTAATTAAAAAAAGAAAGGATATATAAAGATTATTGCACTGAAACCTATCTTCTCAACGCGGGTTAAAATGAGTTAAAAGAAGTTAAAAGGAGCATACTATTTAGAAATATTATTTAGAAAAGTATATAAATAAAATTTAAAAATAAACTAAGTATGAAAAAGGAAATTTCTTGCGGGTTTGTATTATACCGCAAATCACCAGAAATCTTATTTTTATTACTAAAACACCCCAATCAAGGGGAATGGGATTTTCCAAAGGGACATCAAGAAAACTCTGAAACCTGTTATGAAACAGCAACACGAGAACTAATGGAAGAAGTGAACTTAAATACCGATAAAGATATGATTATTATAAAAGAAAATAAACAATCAAAAGAATTTACTTATGAGTATACAGCTCCTTCCGGTTCTTTGCGTAAAATTGTGCTGTTTGCGGGCCTATGTAGTAAAAACCCGATTATTTCTTCTGAACACCAGGGATTTGCTTGGTTTAGATTTGGGGAAGCGAAGAAATTATTAAAATTCCCAGAAGTTTGTAATTGTTTAGAAGAAATTTATAATTTTTTGAGAACCAATTTTAAATGAATTCTCCAAACCCAAAAAGCTTATAATTCCAATAAAGTCTCCACTAATTTATGACCGCAACAGAAAAACAAACATTGAATCCTTCGCTAGTCGATCTACTTAAAGATGCGCCCACGCTTAAAGATGCTTTTAAAAAGTTTGAAGAAAAGAAGATTTTTGTAGTTGATTTAACCCACCATAAAAATGATTTTAAAATACTGAAAGCAAAAGCAGATTATGCCGTTGCTGTAGATTTGATTGCGGGTTTTAGTTTTAGTTTTGCATCGCCAGATCAAGTGATTCTTCCTTATGGGGCACTAGTTGCCTATAAAATTTTGGGAGATTAGAAATAAATCTCTTTTTACATATTCTCCAAAAACAGTTAACTTTTTATAGGTTTAATCATTTAGGGGATTAAGAGATTAACTTAATCCGTATTAGTTTATTAATCTCGTTTATTAATATTAAACAAATTTAATCCAATATTAATCTAAGCAAAGGTGAAAACATGACTATAAGCAAACGCGATTTGGAAAGAAGGTATTCGGTTTTGAAAGACGAACTTAAAAATTTAGAAACCAAATGTCAAGGCGGCAGCGGCACCAAAGCAGATTATGAAGCTTTAGCCAAATTAAAAAGAAGAATGAAATAAATTTTAATTTTTTTAATTTCTTAATCAAATCAGTAATAATATTCAGCAATGACTTCGGCAAAGGTAATTAAGACTTTTCTAACCTTTCGAGAAATTTCTTTAGCACCTTTATTGACTTCTACTCCTCCGTGCGGTTTTTCATTTAGACCGGAATATTCTTTTTTCCAGAACCAACTGGGCTCTTGGTCGTAAACAATATGGTAATCTTCTCTTCCACGCAAAGGACGGTAGCCGAAGCTTGCAAATACATAAGGAATAACTTTTTCAGGTCCGAATGCTCGAAGATAAGAAAGAGTTGAAGTCATAGTGTTACCTACTGAAGAAAAATCATCAATCAATAAAACTTTCTTGCCACGAATTTCTTTTTTCTGCTTTTCGGAATAAAGAGCAACGTCCATTTCCTTAGTAGCGTACATAAAATAAAATTTTGTTTTTCCCAGTTTCCCGAGCTTTTTTAAGACTTGGTAAAGTAAGAAACCTAGAATCCTGCCGCTGCGGTCAATTGCATAAACAAAGTCGACGTTGCTTCTTTCCACTTCATGCACGAGCTGGCGCATAAATTCATAAAGCTTGCAGGTTTCTTCGTGATTTGGAAAATACTTGAAATATCCGGCCTTGTTTAATTTTAAATAAACCCTAAGGTATCCATAAATAAACAATTTAGCGTAATGCTGTAAATTAGAACGGCCTTCTTCTGTCAAATCCGCCATTGGTAAATCTTCCACAATTTCTTTCCAAGTTATTTGCTTTTTCATTAATGGATCTATTGCAAGAAGCATGCCTTCAGTAAAAAAATAAGATGTTTGAAGGATTCCGTGCGCATACCTATATCGAGCCATTTTTTTAATCAATTGGCGCAAATCTTCCGTAGGTTGTTGGACAAGAAAATTTGTTCTTTCGTCTCTATCTGGAAAGGGCCAGCGTTGTTCATGCAAGATTTTCAAGTTTTCTTCTTTTTCGGTTAACCTGGCTTCTTTCTTTTCAGTCAATTTGAATCCCGACGTATAATTGTAAGCTTTCCTCAGGCTCGCTTCTAAAGCGGCGATCCATCTTTGAGCATCTTGAACTTGTTCTTTTGTTTGCTCTATAAATTTGGAAACAGCGATACTAACTTTCTCCTGCTCTTCTGATTTTAAATCCGGAGACCTCTTGATATATGTATATAGTTTAGAATGAGCTGCTGAATATCCGCCGAGTTTACCGATATATTCATTCACAAACCCGTCATATCTGCTTGCGAACGCTGCTAAATGTGCATGTTCTACATTCAGTTCTTTAGCGATTGCTCTAAATCCCTTAATTAAATCCATTAAAGCAATATTTTCTCCAAGACGTTTACTTAATTCTTCAGCAAAATCTTCATTTTTTTTTCTTGCTTTTTCTTCAAATTGGTCTGTTCTCCTTTCTGCTGAGCAAATATACTTAACAATTTTTGCTACTCGACGAGCTTCTTTAGCATAAGGCGCTTCATCGCGTTTTTTTCCTATAATTTCAAATTCCTTTTGTAATTCCTTAAAATAATAATATTCCGCAGCAGCCCAATTTAAAGCTAGAACTAAATCTTCGCTTAATCTCTTTAGTTCTCTTTTTTCTGACATTAAGAATAAGTAAATTTAAGAAGTTTATTAAATTAACTAAACAATACCAACGGAATAATAAAAACAGAAATAACTTTAATTCATAAGGTTATTTTTTATTTCTTAGCTTTTGTTTCTTTAGTAGCTTCTTTTTTCTCGAATACTACTTCGGTTAAGGAAGTTACTTCTACCAGTCTTTTCTTAAGCAGATCCGTTACTGGCGCAGGAAGTTCTATTGGCAAAATTACCGTTGCTTTGTTTTCAACTACTTTCACTTCTGTTTTTTCTTTTGGAAGACCTAGCAAAGTAGACAAGAAAGCGATTACTTTTTCCTGATCGTCTTCAATTTTTCGATTTATTTTGAAAGTGTAAATAACTTCTTTTCCAGCTAAAGGATGATTAAAATTAACAATGATTCTTCCTCCGGAAATATGGGTTATGATGCCCATCTCTCCGTCAATATCTACTTGCAGTCCAGGCTGAGGGTTTATTTTATGTTCTTTAAAAGTTCCTGCCGGAATAATTTTCATTCTCTTAATATCTCTTTTACCAAAGGCCTTTTCAGGAGGTAAAGTAATCGTATATTCTATTCCAATTTCTTTTCCTTCTAATTCTTGGTCTAATCCAGGCAGAATTTGTCTTTCCCCCACACAAACTGTAGCGGGAGAAAATTTCATCTGTGCAGAATACATATCATTTTCTTTAGCCACTTTTTCTATAGTGGTGTCAAATACCAGCCCTTCTGGAAGCTTTCCAGTATAGTCTACTTCTACAAAATCATGTAATTTAATTTTTTCAGCCATTCTTGCTTTTGTCAATTAAGTCTTTATAAAGTTTTTGCATTTAAGTAATACTTCAGTATTCTGAAGTGATTTAATCTATATTCTCGAGTACAGAAATC
>JBBSWB010000040.1:0-6258 GCA_038046465.1 Nanobdellota archaeon | reverse complement strand
AAACAAAACTACTTTATTAAACTATGTGCGGCAACTTTCGCAGTTATCTATATCTGAGATAGAATACTAATACTACTAATAATAATAATAATAAATTAAAAAATAAAAATAAAAAAAGAATATTTATTCAATTTTAATTTCTTCAACCCCCAAGGGAACCAATTTATAGAGGGTTACTGATATCTGTCTAGGACCACACAAATCTACGCATTTAAACATATACCCATCAGCATCATATCGTTTACATAGCTCGTCTAATGTTCTTTCAACCTGTACTTCTTTGAATTGTCTTGGAAAACACACGCTCCTTTTGTAGACTAGATCTATTTCTGGCTTAGCTTGATCATAATATTTCTTTAACCCCTGCTGTACAGCAAAAGAGGATCTACTTTCAACTTCATTCCTAAGTCCAATTCCAACCAATGTTCCCATATATTTTATAACCTTTATGGTAGTCGAACCATCGTGTGAATTTGATACATAACCTTTAGGATAATGGTCGCCTTCTACTAAGCAACCATATTCTTCTGAAAGAGTTACTTGGACCGGTGTTTTCTGTTGCAATTTTTCGTCAGTAGTCATTTTAATTTCCTCCATTAAACAGTATTAAAAAAATAAAAAAGAAAAATTTATTTCTTTTGTAGTCTTTTCTTCTTGACAACTACAACTGCTATCGACAAAGTTACAGCAATGAATACTAGTGCAACTAAAGCGCCTAATAAAACAACGTAATCGCCGCTGTTTCTTAGTCCAGATTTAGATTGCTTGTAGTCTTCCAATTGCTTCTGCAGTTCTGCAACTAACTTTTCGTCAGCAGGTTGCTGGGTAGTACCATCAGCAAAACAATTCTTTCCTACTTCTAAATTGGTTTCTGTAGTTGCGGTTAATTCTCCATCAAGGTATACTTCTACGGTTAATGGATACATTCCGGCAGCTGCATTAGCAATTTCTAAGTCAAAGGAAGTGCTGTACTCGTTGTCATCGCTGGAAAATTTCTCAATTTTAATGTCGGACTTTTTAAGGTCGATGCCTAAAGCAGCGTTTTTAACCCTAATCTCAACATTGTCTTCGTCATTTTCTCCAACGTTTTCAAGATCTAACCGTAAGGCCGTTCTTTCGTAGCAAAGCACATAACCATTAGAAAGCGCAGCTTTCTTAATCATTACTTGGTGGCTTTCCCGATCTACTTCCACTGTTTTGGTTGTAACTACTTTGTGCTTACTTCCGTCAGTAGCAGTACCTTCGGCAGTTATTTCTACAGTGTATTGGTCTTGATCAACGGTTTCTGAAGTTAAATCAAATTCAAAAGTAAGGTCTTCTTCATCGCCTTTGTCTAAGTCGAAGGAATCACTTTCTTCATCAAGATCTTCTTCATCTACGTCTAAGATTTTAACTGTAACAGCTACGTCTTCTAAATCAGCAGTGTAATCGTTTTTTACGGTTACCAAAATCTTATTTACTTCCACTAAGGATAATTCTCCTGCATCTTTTCCATTAACTTCAAAGTCAGCAATGGTTAAGAAACTTTTTGGCTGGATGTAAATAGGCATTTCTTTGAATACATCTCCATTATTTCCAGATACACGGAAAGTTCCAATGATATGTTTGCCAGCTTCTTCATTTTTTGGAACGGTTATTTGCAATTTAACTGTTTTAGTTTCACCAGCAGCTAATTCGCTAGGCAAGGAATCAAGCCATTGTGCATTGTAAGCAGCACCTTTTATTTCACCAACTAATTCGGCTTTAATTCCAGTTAACGGTTCAAAGCCAATATTTTTAACAGTAATGCTGGTTTGCACAGTAGCTTCTCGTTGAACTCCGTCAAAGAAAATACTGGATACTTCAAAGGCAGCCGGCAAGTCAGAAACAGTAACAGTCCATAAGTTGCTGATTTCGTTAGCAGTGCCTGCGTTAACTACAACTTTAACGGTGTGGTCTCCTAATACATTGCCTGCTTGGTAAGCAAAAGAGTTACTATCAGGATTAACAGTTTTATCTAAGCCGTCAACATACCATTTGTAAGTAATTGGTAGATTTCCTGGGTTGTTTAAACTAACAACACTAAACTCTGGGGAATCTCCTTTACCCAGAACTAAAGTACTCGTTGCTGGACTCAAAGACCCAAAGCTTAAACTACAACTTTCAGCAGAAACTTTTATGCTGTCGGTATCTTTCATGAAATTGTTTCGGTAGGAAACTTCAACATTCAAGGTATTAACTCCCGATAACAATTTATTTGCAGGAATTAAGAATTGCAAAGTTTTTTGTGAATTCTTTCCAACAAAGTTATTATCCGATGGCGGCACTACATTATTTCCGCCAGAGGTTACTTTTACATTCACATCATCTTCGTCGTTGCCCCCTTGGTTAGTAAGTTCAACTTTTAAGGTGGTTGATGTTGCTGGGCAAGTAATAGTTCCTTCAGTTAAAGTTAACTTAGAGATTATTACATCAGCTGGATCTTGTTTTACTTGTAAATCAAAAGTAAACAAGTCATTAAGGACACTCTTGTCGTTTAAATCTTTTCCTGAAACAGACAAAGTAACGGGGTAATTTTTTTCAACAAAATCAAGAGGGACATTTCCAGTAATGGTTAGTTCTCCACTTTTTCCAGCAATCAAGTTAGGGCTGGTTTCAGTTTGAAACGTTAAACCTGGTAAGTCATCAAATTTTAGCTCACCACTTATCCCAGTGATTGTGCGATCTAAATTGTTAGTCACTGTAAACTGTATGGTCACTTGTTCTAATGGTTTTACTGCTGTTGATACTCCATTTTCTTCAACAACAATGGTATTTACTTTCACGTCGCTTATTTTTAATAAGTCGCCTACTGCTAGTACACTTCCTGTAGCAATAACTAATACTACCAGAAGCGCTAGTCCAAACAAAATGTTTTTCGCTTTCATTTTTCTTTTACCTCATCGATGAGTTTAATTTTTCCTTTCCTGTTGCACAGGAAAGTATTTCTACTACTAGTAACACCTTCCAAAACCACTCAAACACATTTTTTACTTAAACAAAGTTATTAAAAGCACAAGTATCAAGATGAAAATGATTACAATAGCTACCACAATCAAAGCGACCATGAAATCTTCTGCAGTATAAGGTATTTTTTCAATAGACTTAACTACAAATGAAGAAGTTATTGCTTCGGTAACGGTTTCTTTTTCCTCTTCTTCAACAACAGGTACGGTTTCCTCTGCTCCATTAGTTGGGCATTCTGATACTACCAACTTAATTATCTGTTTATCATCAAGAGTATTGTAATCATAAAAGGCTGAAACTACAATAGGATAAATTCCCGGAACTAAATCTTCTTTTAATACAATTGGGAATTGTCTTAATACACTATTGTCATCAGTTATTCCTCGATCCAATTCGAATTGGAAATTTTCATTAATTCCTAAATCAGAATTGATTACGGATAAAGCAGCATGTTTTTGTTCATCGCTGCCGAAATTAGTAACTCCAATTACAAATTGTAATTCGCGGGTGCAAGTTAATTCTTCTGGGCTAACGCTTAATTTTTCAATCCGAACATCGTCTTGGGCTCTTTCTACTTCTAAGTTCAAATCCCATCGAACTTCATATCTTGCTTTATTTCCGTCTTTTCCAGTAACGGTTATTTCTAATTTATATTGGTCATCTTCTTCAATTGTTTTAGGAATAGTAAAGGCAAATACCACTTCATCATCAGCAGACTCTAACACTGCGCCTGCTTCGATATCAAATTCTTGATCTTCATTAATTCTTTCGCCAAAATTATTATCATCTAATTCTATACTTACTTCTCCGGTAATGTCCCCTTCATCATAATCTTCGTCAAATAAATTATTCAACTGGAATTTTAATTCTACTTGGTCTCCCGGCCCCAATTCTTTTACTGTTTCTGCATTTTCAGTAATAGATTTGACTCGTTCACCATTAACATATACATTTATTTTTTTAATTTCCAGCATGGACTGAACGTCAGTTTTTAATTTGAATTCTTCCGTAGAAGTGCCGCCGATTTTTAAGGTACCGAATTCACTAACCCCTTGGTCAACGTTCACCGGGATTTTTCCAGAAACTTTTACTTCTGAACTTGCTCCCGCAGCTATTTCTAAAGAAGTTGGGCTTACGGTTAAATCATAATTTGTTATTAAATTTTGTAAAGTTAAAGTAATATTTTCAGTAGTATTGCCCGTATTAAGAATAGTTATGGTATTTTCAAAGTTTACTTGGTCGTCATTATCCTCTAAATCTTCATAAGTTACTGCTGCGGTTAAATCTGTTTCCACAATTTCTAAACTAGCTAAAGCCAAGTTAGCTAAGAAAATAGTAAAAACGAGTCCAATTATCATTAGAGCCCTATTTTTGTTCATTGGTACCACTGTTGTCTTTATTTTCAAGTAGTACTATTTAAATGTTATGTTATTTTATGATAACTTTTATAGAATATAAGTTGGGAATAAAGCGGCAAATATTTAGGTATTCTTAGTAAATCTGAGTATCAGTCTGGATTTAGCACTGCTCCTTGAGTTTCGCCATGGTTAGTTTGCTGGTCGTAATCTTCATTTAGGCCAGCATATTTCTGAGTAATAAGATCTAATTTGGCATCAAGTAGGTTAACTAAGTAGTTCAAAGCAACAAATTTAGCTATGTCACAATTAATGGCGCATTGCGGCGGAGTTTTTGTTCCGGTAAGATCTTCCACTAAATCTCGGTTATAATCCTGGCATAAATCAACATGCCCCTGTTCATGTTTAACTACCCCTTCCAAAAAGGAATCCCATTTGGCATCACAGCCCGGCCAACGGGGAATAGTGGCAATAGCTTCATAATCACTTTCAATTTTAGTTACCCACATATCACAACAACAGGGTTTTTGACCGCCATCTATTCTAAGATAAGTTTCAAAGTCGTAATAAAATGAATAGTCTACGTTGCAATCAGTCTTAGCCGCATGAATCTTTCCAGTTTTAGAATCTTTAAAACCTTTTCCAGTTATAGGATCAAAAATATCTTCATAAACTTCTGCGAGTGTATTTCCAGAAACAAAGTAATGCGTTTTATCGCCGCCAATAATTTCTCCACCAAGATTATCTTCAATGCAGTTTGGAGTTACCCCTCCGCTTCCACCAGCACCAGTAGAACCGCCCGCTCCGGCAGTATTCCCTCCAGAACCGGCATCAATAGAAACTGGATCTTTCGGTGAATTTTCTCCGCAAGCATAAGTAATAAGCATTGATAAAGGAATAATTGTAGCTATTAATCGTTTCACATTTTATTTCTATTTAAAGGATTATTTAAGCATTGTGGGTTCAAAAAATCATAATTCAAATCATTAATTAAAATATTAATAAACAATTAAAAAAATAAAAAATAAATTAAAAACTAAAAAAGAGCAATTATTTATTACCCATGTAAAAGAATTTCTCAATGGAAACATCCGAATCTTTATAATTACCCGATCGAGGATGATTTGCCGGAACTTTTTCATTAATATTAACTGCTGGCTGCGGCGCTTTAACTGCTTCTTTAGTTAAAATATCTCCTGCAGAAGGAATACTATTATAGGTTATCTTACCTTTTAGAGTCATAATCTCTTTTTCCATAGCTAGCATCTGTTCCTGGAATTCTTTTATCTTTTTAACTAAAAAGGCTGAATTTTGTTCTAAAATATCTTTAATTTTCTCTTGGGAAATATCCTCGCTTTTAGGTTTAACATCACAAGCTAAAGAATTACTACTTCCCCCCATTCCTGCCTTAACCGAATTATAAGCGTCGTTAGAATCCCGTGTCCTAAAGGTTTTTTCAGCTAAATCGACTGCTTCCTGTCGGTCTTGGGCAATACCTTGTTTTAATAAATCCAGAGCAAGAGCATTTACCTTTTGAATTCGTTCTACATCCATTGTAATTCACCTCATTATTGATCATCATTAATCTAAGCTTTAGATCAAATTATACTAAGTATAATTTAAAAATACATTTAAGAATAAGTTAATAACTTTTTCTATTCTGGGGAGCTATAATCGAATTGTCCGCAGACTATGGGCAAACTAAAGGTATTGTAAAAGGAAGAACCTTGGCTGTACCTAAATAAACCAAAATTAAACCAATAAATACGCCTATTAATACACCCATCATAAAATACTTAAATTCAATTATGCCTAATTGGCCTCTTTTTTCCATAGGCTTAGATTTTTTTCCTACTTATATAAATGTTTCTACACTTTAACCCGGCAAATCCCTCTCAAAGTACTGTTTCAACCGGCT
>JBBSWB010000039.1:0-3275 GCA_038046465.1 Nanobdellota archaeon | reverse complement strand
GAAAACAAAACTACTTTATTAAACTATGTGCGGCAACTTTCGCAGTTATCTATATAATCATGGAAAACTATAATTTATGGGATCTTATCGAACACCATACAGATACCGATCTTCAGTCTGCACAGCATATCAAGGAACTAGCCGATCTTTGTAAATCGGTGACCATTAGGACTGAAGAAAAAATTGACTTTGAAATTGACCTCCCAGAGGGAACCTATTCGTATCAGGGTGCTAACGGCAAAGAAAAAAGTGGGACGCATAATCTTGTATATAGCTGGGAGGATTTTTCGACAGTAATGGAATTAACTCTTCCAGGCAATCATTTAGTTGTTAAGTATCTTCCTATAAATGGTCGCGTTCAAAGAACAAATGAGGGTGTTGTTAAAGTAGATACGTCTAAACTGCTTCATTTAAAGGTAGTTGGAAAATTTAATGGAGAAAAATATAGCCTTTTTATTACTTATAATCACTTACGTGGCCGGGATGTTCGTAGCCATTGCTAAAGTAAAAATAGAACACGCTAAGCTAAATGATTTTGTTAACCATTTGTTAAAGAGTGATTATGTACAAGAAAAAGTTAAGAAGATAGAATGGTGTAAGAACTAATTTGATTATTTTTTACGGCTTTTTTTAACTTTTCTTTTGCGAGTTGTTCTTCTTTCATTTCTTTTCTGTTTTTTTTCTGGTTTTTTTCGAATATGCTCGTGTTTAGCCTGTAACTTTTCGAAAAAGCGGGACTTAGTTACGGCCCGAATACCCCTAGCAGCAATTCTACTGACTTTAGCAATCTTTCCTTCGCCTTTAGCTAATACTTCTATTTCTTTACCGACTTCTACCGTTTCATGAAGAACGGCTTGGCTTACGGCAATCCTTTCCGTAGCTACAGCTGCGCGGTAAAAAGTATTAAGAGCATTAAAAAACATTACAAAAGGAAAAACTGCAATTAAGTCTAACCAATAATTCTGAAAAAAGAACTTAACGCTTTTAGCTTTAATAGCCAGAAAAGTTAAATCAATTACAAATACCGCCACAACAAAGTAATCTAAAATTTTAATAAATATTTCTACCAAGTGGTTTTCAGTATGGACAAAAAGTTCAAAAACAATTACAAATAATAAAACTACTAAGGCATAAGGAATTAGTTTTGTATTATAATGTTCTACTTTTTCCCAAAAAGAATCCATAAGTTAGGTAAACTTTTATTGTTTTTAAATATTTGTTTTTATAGTTGTTTTTATAGGGCTATTAGTCATAATCAAAGTATATGCTTATAACAGCTTTAACTACAGAATCAAAAACTATAAATACTACATTTTATTTTCTAAGTAAACATGGCTAATAATATCACCGCAATATGCCGAGTATGTAATAAATCTGCTCCGGCAGACCAATTTAAACTTCATTATAAGCTTAAGCAGATGGTTTGCCCTAATTGTTTTTCTGGCAAGACGGAAAAAGCAGCAGAGAAAGCAGAACAAAAAAAAGTAGAAGAACCCCCCAGACCTGCTGGATGGGATAAAGAAGACGAATATTTAGAAAAAATGGCTCGTTTACGGCCAAAGGAACAAAATCCACAATTTACTAAAATTCCTGGTTCTACTTTAGTCAAATGTACTTGTAGCATCTGTGAGTATACGTTTAAATACGATCCGTTGAGAAAAATCCCGTATACTTGCCCGTACTGTAATGGGGACATTCCCAAATTAAAAACTTTTAATCTGCTTTAGAATCATAACTTTATACTTTTTTCTTAAATAGTTCTTTTTGGAGAATAAGCGCCCCCGCGGAGACTTTCAAAGCTCCGCTTTTCGGTCGTTTCCTCCCGAGTGTCGGAAACTATTTGAACTCCGGCTCCAAGCTGTCTGCAATAATTCCGCAAGCTCGTGTCCTATCCAGGCTAGACTACGGGGGCACAAAAAGTTAAGAATCGAGGTCTCTTTAAAAAGTTATTTACAACTTAGCTTAAAATAATAACTTTAATTCTTATTCATTATCAATCTCTTCTTCTTCAACAATATACTCAATACTCTGATTGTCTCCTAACAGTTTAGGCACAACTTTGAATCTTTCAGCATCAGGCCCGCTTATTTTCGGCATGGAAACACGCGCACGATATACTTTTGTGCTTTCACGATAATTATTAATAAAGACTTCTCCATCTTCATAAGTGCCTTTTTCCATAAGCTCCTTGGTCCATTCTTGGTCGGAAAATAAGGCGCGGGCTTTTTGTAATGCTTCGTTTTCATTCTTTCCAACAACTTTATAGCTGTTTTTCATTCCATTTTCTATACCCCAATCATGGTAAACATCATAACGAATAGTAACTGCCCAGATTTTATATTCTAATTCAGTCATTTCTTCACTTCCCCTCCACCGGCAGGCAGGAATTTAATGATGTCATCTAAATCTCCGCCTTTTAACTTCGCTTTAATTTTTTTTGCCAAAGAACTTTTCTTCTCTCGGCCGGAAAATACAACTACAAAATTAGTGGTTTTTTTCTTGATAGCAGCAAGGGGAGCACCGATTATTTGGTCTTCAACTAAACCTAAAGCATATTCTAATTTTGGATGTAAATAATTAGTTTTTCCATAAACCATAAAACTACCTTTACCAATATACTCGCCCGGTTTGGCTTCTTTAGTAACCTGCTCCGGCTTAACATAAAAAACATCGGCAGAAGTATGTCCCAATTTCCAAGCTTTAGAGTAAACTGCTACGGCTTGAGCTGCTTCTTGAATCGTTTCTTCTCCAGCTTTCTGCCCGTCTTTTATGACAAAAAAAGGCGAGCCAGCCATATCTGTGTGCAAAACTAAATCGTCTTTATCAGTATGTTTCTTGATAACTAATTCATTAGAAGTAGCATCTTTTCCACCAATGCATAAAAATCCTTCAGAAGAAAAAAACCAGTGGAACTTTTCATACCATTCTGTTTTTCTTTCTTTCTTTTGCTGTTTGAGTACTTCCTCTTCCTGAAATTTTTCTTCCTCTTTTAACAATTTTTGTAATTTCTTTCTACTGTCAGCTAGGGCAGCAGTTGCTCCTTCTAATTTTCGTTTAGCTTTTTTAGCCAAATTAAAATAAGTTCCGGCATTTTCATCTACAGATTTATTTAAGTCAAAGTCTATTTCCATTATATTTAGAAAAAGAGGTTAAGGTATTAAAAGGTTTTTGTTGAAATAAAGAGGTATCTGACGGTGAAGTCAAAACAGTTAAGAACGGAGCGGCACAATTCAATTTCTGAGTGATTTCTCTTTTTTGAGCATTTTTCACGACAT
>JBBSWB010000038.1:0-5501 GCA_038046465.1 Nanobdellota archaeon | reverse complement strand
TTATGAATTTTCGGTTTCTCCCGTAAAGGTCGAAACTTGCATAACATGCATTATGTCTAATTCTGGTGTGCTAAAAAGAATCACTTACATTATATCCGAATTCGTAAGCAATTTGATTAAGAATTCCTTCTGGAGGCACTATCCTATCTCTTTCTTTCCATAGCCCCACTAATTCTGAAAATCTTTTCGAAGGAGTATATCCATATTTTTTACGATAATCTCCCAGCTCATCATCTAATAATTCTGCCCTTCTATTTATCCGACCTGCTTCTCTTCCAGATTTATATGCTAAAATTAAAATTTCTAAGACCATAAACAGAAGGAATTCTAATAATTATTAAAACTTTCGGATGCACACCAGAACTCAAAATCCTTCGGATTTTGCCCCGCTGCGCTCTCCTCCTTTCAGTCGTCGGGAGACATAACAGGAATTAACTTCAATTTTTGCCATTTTCTTAGAGAAAATCATTACTCTCGCTTCGCTCGATTGATTTGGCAAAAACTTCTCGTTCGCTTTGCTCACTCGACCTCCGCATAAAGCGGAGGGAAGCTAACACAGGTTAGTTTCAATTTGCCCCCTCGCTACGACGAAAAACGAACGGAAGCCCCACCGTATGACTAACGCCAAAGACTACCTTGCTACACAAGAAATATTATCAACCAAAAGTTAAAACTTTATCAGATTCCTCGACTAATTTTAATAAATCTTTCATGCTTGAAATTGGACAAACATTTGTTCCTTCTTTACTTCTTGATTTTAAGCAAGTTCCACATGCCAATATTTGTCCTTTGTTTTCAATAAACAAATCAATTTGTTCCTTCACATTGTATCTTTTATCTTTAATGTCCTCTACTTCAACCCCTTTATTTATCAAGAAAACTTTTACTTCATGATTTGTTTTTAACGATGTAACTCCAAACCGAAAAGCATTCCAAATAACTTCCGGTTCATTAGTTCCTATTACTATTCCAATCTTCATAATTATTCACCTATTGAGTTCTTTTTTTGTTTCTTCAAATTGTTTTTTTGATATTTCTCCTGATGCGTATCTTTTCTTTAGGATTGTCAATGAATCATCTTCTCTTTTAATTGATTGTGCTGCATTGATGAGAGTTATTACAAGCCATATGACAACTCCCCAAAACAGGAGCATGAATAGGAATCCAAAACCCATTCCGAATCCCATCATGCCGTAGCCACCCATTCCAAAGCTTCCAAATAAAAGTAACATAGCTACTGCAACGAAAACCCAAATCCATACATTTTTGTCTTGTTCCATAATTATTACCCTGAATTTATTATTTTCTCATCTTTTCAGCCAAAACTTCTCTGATTATATCAAATGCCTTGATGATTTTCGGATTCGTAAGCTTGTAATAAATGTTTTTGCCTTTTCTGTCTGAAGTAACAATGCCTTTTGATTTCATAATTGATAAGTGTTGAGAAATATTGGCTTGGCTCAATTTTGTTTTGTCTATCAATTCTGTTACGGACAATTCTTTATCTCTCAAAAGATTTAATATTTCTAATCTTGTAGGATTTGAAAATACTTTGCACATCTCTGCGTGGATTTTATACAGTTCTTTCATAATAACATATTAGAATATCCTAATATTTAAATATCTTTCGGTTAAAAACGACGGCGGGGGCTTCCTAACGAATAACTACTAAAAAACGCTCGGGGGCAAACTTTGATTTTTTCCCTTTGGGAACATTGCATTAAAAATCAACCACTCCAAGTATTCGTGGGTAACTAACATAATTAGTTGCAATTTTTATATTTGAAAATCAAAAGCCCCATTTATTTTTTTAAAACGAAAGACACTTAAATTCAACAATTTTATTATCTTTATATGAAAGCAATTACAATCAGAAATGCAAATCTCCATAATCTGAAAAATGTATCGGTTGAAATTCCATTGAATAAATTAGTTACTATTGTTGGTCCAAGTGGAAGTGGAAAAACTTCCCTAATTTATGATGTTTTGTATAAGTTTTCTAAAGGCGAAAAAGTTGAATGTGAAATTTTAAGAACACCCAAAACTTATGCTATCGGTCAAAAGGTTAGCGTTCCAAAAAATCTTAAACTTAGTCTCGGAGAGTATAATCTGCAAAGGCTGAATGAAGCAATTCGAAAACTCAAAAAAGACGAACTATTAATAGTTGACGAGCCTTGTGCTGGTTTAAGCGGAGAAGAAAGTTTAAATGTCTTGGAAAAATTAAAGAAATTAACCAAGGAAGGAAAATCTGTTATTGCCATTGAACATTCAAAAGAGATAATTAAAGGAGCAGATTATGTGATTGAGTTTGGTCCAAAATCGGGAAAATATGACGGAGAAATTATTTTTCAAGGAAGTTTAGAACAATTCAAAAAATCTAAAAGCATTACAGCTGATTATGTATTTTCAAACAAAGCCGAAATAGTCCATTATGAAAGAAATCCAAGTCCAAAGGCAAAAGCGATGCAAAAGAATTCTATTACCTTGCAGAATATTAAGAAAAATAATTTGAAAAATTTTACATTTAAATTCCCCTTGGGTTCACTTGATTGTGTTTATGGCAGTACAGGAACAGGAAAATCAACAATTTTAAATGTTGTTTACACCGCATTATTCAAAGGTAAAAATGCTTGGAAAATTAGAGATAAAAACTCAACACATGCAATTTTGGGCAAACAAAATGTTAGAAGAAGCTATTTGGTTGAGCAAACCCCAATCGGCAATCATCCAACTAGCAGACCGGCGACTTATTTGAATTTTTGGGACAATATAAGAAATATTTATGTTAGCTTATCCGATTCAAAAAAATTTAAATTGAAAAAATCTGATTTTATCGTTAGCAGAGATATCTTAGAAAATAAAAAATCATTCTCTCAAAAAGTATTGTCGGTAAAATATAAAGACTACAATGTTGCAGATTTATTGAAACTAACCGTTGATGAAGCAATAGAACTTTTTTCAGATTCAAAATTGGTGAAAAGAAAATTAGAATTTCTACAAGAGGTAGGCTTAGGTTATATAACTCTTGGTCAAAAATCTGATACTTTAAGCGGTGGTGAAGCGCAAAGAATAAGATTGGCAAAAGTTCTTTCCAAAAAATTGGGAGATAGATGCGTTTACATTTTAGACACGCCTACAAAAGGCCTTCATTTAAGTGATTTACCTGTTTTGGTTAAAGTTTTACAAAAGATAATTGATAAAAATAACACTGTTCTTATTGCTGATAATAAAATTGAAATGATTCATAATTCAGATTATACTGTGAATATGAACAAAAAATAAAGGGGGCTTAAATATTGTCTCGCTGTCGCTCGGAATAAATAATATTTTCAAATATAAAAACTTCTCCACTTCGCTTCGACCCGCTAACGCGAGGAACTTAACACTAATTAGTTTCAATAATTTCAGTAGCTAAAGACAAAAACATTATATACCTATTCTACGGTATAAAAGAAATTGATTAAAATAAACTATTGGAAATTAGCAATCTCGATTGTAGTCTGTCAGTTGGCAGGTTTTATCGGATCTTTTTTTACAGTGTCTTCTGTATCTACTTGGTATCTAACTTTAAATAAGCCTTTTTTTAATCCGCCAAGCTGGTTGTTTGGCCCGGTTTGGATAAGCCTTTATTTTTTGATGGGAATTTCTCTGTATCTTATTTGGAAAAAAGGAATTAAAAACAAACAATCAAAAACAGCAGTATCTCTTTTTGGCGTACAATTAATCTTGAATTCTCTATGGTCGATACTCTTCTTCGGTTTAAGATCGCCTTTATTTGCTTTTATTGAAATAATAACCTTGTGGATAGCAATAATCTTAACCATCAAGTATTTCTATAAAATATCTAAAGTTGCTTCTTATTTACTTATACCTTATATGCTCTGGGTAAGTTTTGCAGCTATTCTTAATTTTTTTATTTTTTACCTTAATTAGTAACCTCTCCTCAGAAAACTTTTTAAACATAAAATCTTAACTTAGGTAACATGATAATGATTACAGAAATAATCGGCTACACTGCAGCAGTTGCAGGCACATTAATAATGATTCCACAAGTAATCAAATCCCTTAAGACTAAAAAAGTAGATGATCTCGCTTGGGGGATGTTAGTTTTATTCTTATTGAATTGCGTACTCTGGGTAATATATGGGGTGCTTATAACTGCTTGGCCCGTTATAATCTCTAATTCCATTGTACTCCTGATTATTATATTTCAATCAATCCTAAAATATAAATACAGTTCACTTAATTAAACCTTTTCTTACAGAAAAAAACATAATAACCTTCTATTCAATTCAAACAAAAGAAATATTTATTAATGCAACAATATACTTTATTATATGATTACCACTAAAAAAACTAAAGACAGTAAATTCTGGCGTGACTCTTATTATCATAGACTATTTGGACTAAAAGCCGCCAAAGAAGCGGAGAGAGTACTTCCTCTTTTTGAAAAAGAATGTCCGAATGATAATCGCCCACGTCGTGCAATAGCGGCAATAAAATCTTGGGCAGAAGATAAACGAAAGTTAGGGATGAAAGAAGTTCGTAAACTTTCACTGGATTCGCATGCCGCAGCTCGCGAAGCAAAAACAGATGCAGCAAAATTTGCAGCTCGCGCTGCAGGTCACGCTGTTGCAACCTGGCACGTGCCTACTCATGCACTTGGTGCTCCCATGTATGCTCAGAAAGCTATATGTGCAAGTAGATCTTCTAAGAAATAATTAAAAAAAGCCTTTCCTTTTGAGTTTATTCCTTACCGCCGTACATTTCTTTTTGCATACGATATACTTTTTTTAGGTTTTGTCCATCGGTAAGGATGGCTTCTCTAACTGATTTAAGTTCTTGGATATCAGCACAACTCTTCCCTTTGGCTAAGCAATCTGCTAGAAACATAGTCATAACATCTTCTCGGGGTAAGTTTGTTTTATCCAGAGTTTCGTTTAAGGTACGATATGCTAAAACAAAATCATCCCAATTAGTTGTTTTTCTCATTTCTTTTATTCCTTTCATAGGAATATAATGGGCTTCAACCAGCCTAGCAATTCTCTCTTGATTTAATTTATATTTATGAAATAAACTCGGGCTCATTTTTCTAACTATTCTCGCCCCCACTTTCTCATGGTCGTCAAATTCATGATAAGGTTTTCCGGGTTCTTTCTCTTCAATTACCCCGTCGGTAATCTTTATTTTTTTTACAACTGGTTTCCCAATATCATGTAAATAACCGGCCACAATCATTTCAGAGTCAGCAGTCATTTTTTTAAGATGGCGGACATAGTTTAGGGTATGATTGTATACATCAAATTCATGGTGTTTGTTTTGCCAAACTCCTTTTCCTGCCTGTAGTTGAGGTAATTCTATTAACTTTTGCTCCAAATCAGGATCTATCTTTTTGTCTTTCATAAAAAATAAGTAATACTTCTACTTTATTAAACTTTTTCTTAGTACGGCTTAGTAGAAAGTCATCTTGAAAATTACTCTTAGGTTGTAGGCTATTAGCC
>JBBSWB010000037.1:0-29001 GCA_038046465.1 Nanobdellota archaeon | reverse complement strand
GCTAATAGCCTACAACCTAAGAGTAATTTTCAAGATGACTTTCTACTAAGCCGGTAAAAACTAAATAAAACCCCCAACAACAACCAAAACATATGAGCCACAAGAGAAAAACATATAAACCTGTCTTTTTCTAAAAATTAATTAAAAAGAGGTAGATTTTTCTATGGCTAAACGGATTGAATCCCCATCGTCAATAAATACTTTTAAACAATGTCCTAGAAAATATTATTACCAGTATATTGAAAAACTGCCTTCCCTACCTAACATCCATCAAATACGAGGAAACATTGCCCATTCCACTTTAGAAAATTTTTATGACTTAGATATTTCTTTGTTTAGCCGAGAAACTAATTATCAAATTAAATTTAAAGAAGTCATTCAAAAACTGCTGCTGCATTACTGGAATTTCTATCGACCTAAATTAGATGGACTTAAACTAAGCAAAGACCAGGAACGGTTTTATTTTGAAGAAACCATGCTGATGATTATGAATTGGACCGATCATTTTCTAGAAAATATTGCTGCTTTAATGAAAGAAAAAAATATCCCTTTAGAAGAAGCTTTTCAGCTGCAAATTCCCTTACGAGAACAAAAATTTGTTTCAGACAACTATTCTATCCAAGGGTTTATTGATGCCATCCATTGCATTGAAGAAGAAGTGCAGATCATCGATTACAAGACCAATTCCTTGTTTGAGATGAAAGATAGTATTAAACTGCAATTAGCGATTTATGCTTTACTCTATTTTGAAAAATATGGAAAACTGCCTTCTAAAGCGGGAATTTTTTTCTTGCGGCATAAATTAAAATTAATGACTGTAGATGAGGGATTGTTAGAGCTAGCTCGAAAGGAGATTAGTCTGATTCATGCCCACACTAGCGCAACCGAAAAAAAGGAAGATTACCTAAAAAAGATAAGCCCTTTATGTAAATGGAAAACCGGGCAATGCGATTTTTATGATACTTGTAATTGCCTTGAAGAATCACCTGTGCTCAAACCAGAAAGCAAGTTTTAATCCAAGTGAATTATTTTTTTAGAATTATAAACCGGTTCTTTTCCATAAACCGCAATACCATAATTAAATATCTTTTTTCCATTTTGTTCAGAATGCCATCGTTTTTTTAGTTCTTGCTCTGTTAAGAAGGTGTGCTCAAAAACATAAGGATCCTCAAAAATAAATTTCTGCTTATCATAGCCGACCAGAACTACCCAGTGCCCATCTTTAAAATCGCTGGTATAATCGATAGGTTTGCCATTCCAGGCCTGTAAAAGAAGAATTACCGGAATTTTTTTATTAAGGTAATTCTTTAAAGTTGCCATTGACATCTTTTTTGCATCGAATTGCAGGTTATATTTCTTTAAGACGTAAAGCATTCCAGAAATAGAGGTGCCTTTTTTCTTATTGGTTTTGGCAAGTTTAATGATTAATTCCCCGCGAATGTTTAAGCCATAATAAGCCAAAATTGTCTGTAAGGCGGCTGCACCACAGTCATATCCATAAGTCTGCCTAAGTGTTGGAAAATCTAATTGCTTCATTTGAAAAGGACAAGTTAATTGTCTTCTTAAATATTTTGTACTTTAACAGCCCAGGAAACTCATTTTAATAATTTCTTGGTAAATGCTGATATTATTTAAAACAAAAGTTTCTACAATTGCTCCCAATACTAAAAAGAATAAAGCCAGCAGCAACAGATATAAATTAAAACCGAATACTTCAAAAAATCGTTCTGAAGCAAACCTTTCCAAGATTACATCTTTAGAAATAATTGAACCAGAAATTGCGGCCAGGAAATAAGAGATAGCTTCGATAATCATATGAGGGAAGACGATTAAAATAATTAAACCAAAATAAGCAAAAGGATGGGTGCCTGCAAATAAACCAGCGCATTTGGCAGTCAATCCAAAAATAGTTCCCCACACTGAGGCGTTCCACGCAATTAAAAAAATAGCCCCATCACCAGTAAGCAGAGCCGTAATAAAACAGGCAATTAGAACCATAAAGTTATTGCTCAATAAATCGTAAAATAAACCCATGGAAAAAATACTGCTAGTCTGCCCAGAAGCAACCGCTTGCCCGGTAAACCCTTGCCCAAATCTTATTTCTAACTGCTCCCGAAACAAAGTGTTAGCTTGCATTTGAGGCATAACCATGGTACCAATAGAATAAACCAACAGGATTCCTAAAAATAAAAAGATATAAACTCTTACTAAACCAATATCGTCTTTCCATAAAGAAATGAAAGAAAACTTTCGCTCCATGCCTTCCTGCCGTTCTTCAATAGAAAATATTTTGTATAATTCTGGTAACAACAACAAAGAAGTAAAAGCAACTGCAACTAAAGCAGGATCACCTGGAAATAAAATAGAAGCGATTAAAATACCTACCGCAGAATAAACAACTCCTAAAAAAAAGGCGTATTTTCCTTTACGCTCAAGCCAATCTTCAGGAAAAATGTGTTCCAGTACCATCTATCTACCTTTTTTATATTTAGATTGATTATATAACTCTATGCTCATTTATATAATATAAGATTAGATATATCTGTTTAATTTATATAATTTGCTATCTGCTGTAAGTAATAGGTCTGCTTTGCCAAGGGAGGCGCATTTTTGGTAAGTTGTGCTTAAATTAGATTGTCTAAGTTTAACTTTTGAGCCAAAAATAATCGCGCCGTGCAAGCTGACCTATTACATACTATCTACTAAAGAAAGGTAATGAAAAATAATGAACAGTAATGGAAAAAATAGCGAGAAATAAATTAATTTACAAAAGATTTTTAAAACAGCAGGCTTACTAACTTTTAATTGTTAATCTAATAATTATAAAGACGAGGGAATAAAAATGGATACACTTTGGATAATACTTATTGTGGTGGGAGCTATATTATTGCTTTCAGTTATTTACATTTATAACAGCCTAATTAGGCTTAGGCTAAGAGTAACTAATGCCTGGGCGCAAATAGATGTGCAACTAAAACGAAGATATGATTTAATTCCTAATTTGATTAATACCGTTAAAGGATATATGAAACATGAAAAAGGAGTTCTGGAAGAAGTTACCAAAGCCCGAACTTCATTAATGTCTGGTTCAATGAGTAAAAAAGCTCAGGCTTCCAACCAGATTACTGAAGCTTTAAAATCAATCTTTGCCGTAGCTGAAAATTATCCCCAGCTTAAAGCTAATGAAAATTTCAAGATGCTTCAAGAAGAGCTTTCTGGAACCGAATCTAAAATTGCTTATTCCAGACAATTTTACAATGATAGCGTAATGTTGTACAATGAAGCAATTCAAGTATTTCCTAAAAATTTCTTTGCAAAACTATTTAATTTTGCGCAAAAAGAATTTTTTGAAGTTGAAGGAAAAGAAAGAGATAATGTCAAAGTCGAATTTTGATCATTATCTTTTTATTTAATTTTATATTAAAGCTAACAAAGGTAAACTAAAATGAGCTTCTATGAAGAAATTGCTGCTAACCAAAGAAAAACTTACTTGTTAGTTTTCATTTTTTTAGTCTTTGTTACTTTTTTAGGGTATATTATTGGTTTTTTTTATGGTAATTCTTATTTTGGTCTGGGCTTGGCTTTAGTAATTGGAATTATTTACTTTTTAATTAGCTATTACGGCGGAGCCAATGCTATTCTTACTATGACTAAAGCTAAAGAAGCTCAAAAACCACAACACACCTATTTAATTAACACGGTAGAAGGAATTGCTATTGCTGCGGGACTGCCTAAAACACCTAAAGTATATGTCATTGAAGACGATGCTTTGAATGCTTTTGCTACCGGAAGAGATCCGGAACATTCTTCAGTTACCGTAACCACTGGATTATTAAATAAAATGAATAAATTAGAACTGGAAGGAGTAATCGCCCACGAAATATCCCATATCAAGAATTTTGATATTCGAGTTATGATGCTTACCTCGGTTCTGGTCGGCTTAACTGTGTTGTTATCTGATTTTCTGCTGCGCAGTTTTTTATGGGGAAGAAAAGACCAGGATAATGATAATAATCAGTTGACGATTATTTTTATTATTGTAGGAATCGTTTTGGCAATCTTGGCTCCTTTGATTGGAGAATTGATTAAATTAGCCGTATCCAGAAAGAGAGAATTTCTTGCTGATGCTTCCGGTGCAATGCTAACCAGATATCCAAAAGGTCTTGCTGATGCTCTCAATAAAATTAAAAATGATCCTGACCCTCTGGTTGATTACGCCAATAAAGCTACGGCTCATTTATTTATTTCCATTCCTTTCCGACACAATAAGGCGCAAAGATCGTGGATGCAGAATTTATTTTCCACTCACCCAGATATAGATGAAAGGATTAAAAAACTAGAAGGGATGTAAATTAAAATATTAAAAGATAAAAATATTAAACAAATTAAAATAAAATAAATGGTTGTAACCCATTATAAAAAATAATTAACAAAATTCTGTTAAGAACTCCTTAACCACTTGGTTTAACTTTAAACTGCTTGCTCTTTCTTTTAACTCGTAACCAACGGTAACTAAAGGTTTGTTAATAGTAATCAATTTAGTTAAATCAATGGGTGTTCCAGATACCACTACATCGCAAGGTACGCGATTAATAGTTTCCTGTAAATCGTTAATTTGCTGTTCACTATAACCCATCGCCGGCAGTAAATTACCCACTTTAGGGTATTTTTCATAAGTTTTCTTAATTTCGCCTACAGCATAATCTTTGGCGCTGATTAATTCTACTGCCCCGTTTCTTAATGCCGCAACGGAAGCTGCCCCCGTCTTTACTCCGCCATGGGTAGTAGTAGGGCCGTCTTCAACACAGAGAACCTTTTTCCCGGCAATAAGTTTAGGAAAATCAATAATTAATTCAGAATCAGCATAAATTACCTGCGCGTGAGGATTGAATTTATGAATATTTTCTTCAATAATTTTTACATCGCTTTCTTTAGCCGAATCCATTTTATTAAATACGATTATTTTAGCACGGCGAAAGTTTATTTCCCCAGGATAATAACTTACTTCATCACCTGCTCGCAAAGGATCAACCACGACGATTTCTAAATCAGATTTATAAAATGAAAAATCATTATTGCCCCCATCCCATAGAATAATATCTGCTTCCTGTTCCGCTTTACGTAAAATCGCTTCGTAATCAACTCCAGCATAAATCACTAAGCCGCGAGAAACATACGGTTCGTATTCTTCCCGTTCTTCAATGGTACATTCTGCTTCATCCATATCGTGATAGGTAGCAAAACGCTGTACTTTTTGTTTAACTAAATCCCCATAGGGCATGGGATGACGAATGGCTACGACGCGCTTACCAGACTGCTTAATTAAATCTAATATTTTTCGGGTAGTTTGGGATTTACCACAACCAGTTCTTACTGCACAGACAGAAATTACGGGTTTGGTCGATTTTACCATAGTGTCATTATGTCCGAGAAACATAAAACTTGCTCCGGCAGCCATCACCGTAGAACCCCGATTCATCAAATATTGATAATTAACATCGCTATAAGCAAAAACGACTAAATCTACTTGTTTAGTTTTGATCAAATCTACCAATTCTTCTTCAGGAAAAATGGGGATGCCTGCGGGATATAATCTGCCGGCTAATTCTGCAGGATATTTTCGCTCATCGATGTAAGGTATTTGAGTTGCAGTAAAGGCTACAACTTCAAAAGTATCATTATTCCTAAAATAAGTATTAAATGCATGAAAATCCCTTCCTGCTGCACCCATGATTAAAACTTTTGTTCTCATGATTCCACCTCACAGATAAACCTGCTGATAAAACTAACCAATTTTTAAGGGTATATATTGTTTTTGATAGCCGAGAATAACAGTTCAAAACCCTTTTAATTCTTTTAATCCTTTACTGAAATATTCTTTCTTTTCAGAAATTGCAAAAGGACTTCCGCCGCCGTGCCAAGTAAATCTTGGTCTCATCTGCACCGGGAAGATACGTTCATTAGCATCATCAAAAATAACTGCTGCGCCATTAACGCGAGGCAAATTATCGATTTCTCTTTCTAATCCCTGGCGCATATAGCTTTGGGTTAATTGTCCTAAAGCCTCTACATCCATCCGAGCAGTAAGCCGATGGGCAATTACCGTATCCGCTTGGGTCATAACATCAGTGTGAATTTTTCCTGGCTGCTGTGAAGCTAAAATTAAAGAAATTCCTGGTTGGCGACCTTCTCTTAAGATTGTGATTAAAGCTTCCGAAGCGGCAGTTTTTCCTTCATGAGGCAAAAGTTCATGGGCTTCATCTAAAGCTAACCACACTAACGGCTCTTCCATTTCCTGCTCAACTTCTTTAGAAAAATAATGCATAGCGGCATCTACCGTTTTGAATTCTTCCGTTTTTCGAGCCAACATTCTTTGTTGAAATAAAGTTCGGGAAATAATACCCACTACTAACGCTTTAATCTCCCATCCAGAAGCCATGGTCGCATAGGGACTTACATCTAAGACGGTAATCTGTCCTTTAGCAATAATATCTTTTAAAGGAGTACCTTCCCGAGAAAAGATTTCCCAGCCTTTAGCTTTTTCGAATTGGTTGACAATTACGCTTTTAGTGTTTTTATCACTTTCCGGATCATTTTTAGCTAATTCGATGATTGTATCTAAATCATAACTCTCTTTTTTCAAGTTTAACAACTGGATAATTCGCGTAATCAAAACACCTTCGGTAGAGTTGGGATCTAGATTAAATGTAGTACACCATTCGTGCGGCTCAACATCAATTGGGCGGAGAGTAAACGGAAAATCAGTAGGAATGCCTTCTTCTTTATAGCGGTAGAAAAAACCAGCAGGAGTATAAATTTTTACATCCAATCCTTTGGGTTCTATGTCCCATTTCTTTAAAATTTCTGCATCTTGGTAATTAGGATATTTCATCGTCCAATAGATACCCATCGTATCCAGCAGAACGATAGAAAGATTTTGCTTAATTTCTAAAGGCAAGTCTGCTAACCCTTCAGCAATCGCACCCATCGAATAAGATTTTCCGGATCCACGCTTGCCCACAATAAAAACTACGTGCGAACCAGCTACATCTAAGTAAACCGGATTAGAAAGTGAAGTGGTCTGCCCCATCTCAATATACTGTTTGCCGATTAACACTACTCCTCTTTTACCATACTTTTCTACATCGTGCTTCGATCGGCCAATAATAACATCAAACACCATTACTAAGAATTAAATGAAGGAAAGATAAAAATGTTTCTGATTATTAACGCCAGGAAGACCAAAGAACATCGATTACCCGAACATATTTAGTCCCTTTCCTATCCGAAAGAACCTGTCCTTTAATGTCGATTTCATGACCAAATTTTTGTGAATGAATGTAAGTAATATCTATTCCGATACCATCTTCCTTGCCTTCAAATCTAATTTGTTTTCCTTCTTTTTTAACGATTCCATCATAAGAAGGAAAAGGATCTTCTGGTTCAGTTCCAAGTTCTCCGCGATTATATTCCCCTACAATTAGATTTCTTACTTCAACTGTTTTTCCTATCAAAGAATCATCATCAAGAAGGTCGGATAATTCTACTATTTGTTGTTTCTTCTTGGCCATTAATTAAAAATAAAGAAAGAAGAATATAAAGTTACCGGAAAAAGAATGAATAAAATAAAAATTAAATAAAAAAATAAATTTACAGTTTGTCTTCCGTCAAGACATTAACCTTAGAGATTTCTTTCACTTTGGAATTAACGGCAATCAAATGGGTAATTTCTAACTTTTCTGCTAGCCTTACCAAATCAAGATCGACAGATCCGTCTAAGGCAATAGCATAAATTCCCCCATTCAGGCTTTTAACGGTAGAAGTTAATTCGCTTAAAGGAACTTTTCCCAGAATGTTTAATTTCTGGTCAAAAATACAAGCCCCTTTAGTTCCGAACAAATCTTCTATAGTTTCCTTAAAAATCTTCTTTTCAGTTAAGGATAATTTATCTTTAGATAAAGCAGGTCTGGGAGCTAAGGCTGGCTTCGGAAAAGGTCGTAATACTTTCTTTTCGTTATCAGAAGGCATTTCCCTTCGAGGTTGAAGCGAGGGTTGTAATCGCGTTTCGTGCCTTTCGAAAGGAGATCTTCTTACTGGAGCTTCTTTCAATGCACCATCGCTATCGATTCCTAAATCTAATTTAGCCTGTTCAGCAGTAATACGGCTTCTTAAAGATTTATGAATTTCTTTCTTAGTTAATTCTTCAACTTCTTTCCCATCCGGAGCTCGGCAGACAAAATCGATATCAGCTACACTTAACAGCTCTCGAATAATCAGATTTCCGCCACGGTCACCATCAACAAATAAAGTGATGTTCTTTTTCCGGCTTAAATCTTTGATAGTTTGCGGGCAAGAAGTGCCGTTCATAGCAATTACATTCTTAAATCCATGTTTTAACAAGGTTAAGACATCTGCTCGGCCTTCCACTACAATTGCTTCATCACTTTCATCGATAGCTGGACCGGCCGCAAGTTTTTCCCGGCCGTATTCAACTACTTCCATCATACGCACGGATTGCGATACTTCATAGGACAATTCCTGCGAATCGGGAAGAGTTTCTTCGGTAAGTTCTTTCAATAAAGCTTTAGCTCGCTCGATTACGAAAATACGCTTGCTAATTCGAATATCTTCAATTTTCTTAACTTCAATTTTAGCATTACAAGGACCGATGCGCTGAATGATTTCTAAAGCAGCGGCAACAATAGCTGTTTCGGTTTTGTCTAAAGAACTAGGGATAATTATTTCGCCATCAGTCTTTCCAGAACTGGTATTAACATTTACTTCAATTCTACCTATTTTTCCACTTCGTTGTAATTCACGCAATTCTAACTCATTCCCAAGCAACCCTTCCGTTTGACCAAAAATTGCCCCAATAACGTCGGGTCGATCAACAATACCTTCAATGGAAATGTTGGAATGGATAATGTATTTAGCTGCAACTGGACTTATTTTTGCCATTTTTAATCCTCCATTTAATATTTTCTAGAAAGAGCTTTTTAGTACTAAGCCTAACTATTTTCTATCTCCCCACTAACTATTTTAAATAATTAAACGTAATTTGCTCTTTCCTAAGTTTTGTTCTAAGAAAATAGATTAATTCACAAACTTCAACTCTTGATTAGGTACTAGTGATAATGATGAATGTTAAATATGTCTATTTTCTTAGCGATTTTATGAACATGAAGCCTGCTTCACGAACCCCTGAGTTCACAGCTTGGCCTTTGCCGTGCGCTCCCACAGGTATCTCTCTGTGGCAGGCTATTTTTGAAAATGAGGTCTCTAGTATATAAATGCTTCGGTTCATAAATCTAGTTTAGGTAAACCGGAGTAGAATAAGACAAAAAGTAGTTATTTCTTTAAAAAATTAGTGAATTGTCGGCACAATTCGAAAAGTGAGTGATTTTGCTCGTTTTTGTAATTAGCTTTGGCGAGTAGTTAAGAAATATTCTTGTTTTAAGCTCCTCTCTACTGCATTTCTTGTAAGTCCAAAAATAGAACTAAGAAAAAAGTGAGTGATTTGAGAAATGTATCACTCATAAAACGGATAGTGCCGAATTGTCTTTGACTTCTGGACACATTGGTTTAACAATAAATCTTCTCCAGGAAAATCTGGTAAGTGGGCAAGTTCCGGGCTGGTTTCTGATTGATATAAGCGTCGCATTTCCTGTTCTATTTGTTCAATCTCTTCATCGGCCCTTCTGCGAGAATTGTGATAAATAACTCCGCTGGCAGCTAGAACAGCCAAAGATAAGAATACGCCGATATATGCGGCCAATTCATAATTATTTTTGGTTTCTAAAAATTGACGGTAAGCTGGCTCTTTTTCGGTAGCAATTAGATCTTTTTCTAAATGAGAATAAGCTTTTCTCCATTTGTCACAAGCAGATTTGTTTCCGGTAAGGGAACAATCATTAAACACTCGAGTTAACTCCTCTGTTTTTTGTTCTATTGTTGATTGTTCACTAGATTTAAAACCCACATAAAAACTTGCAGGAAGGGCTACTAAACACCCAAGGAGCCCAATTGTTTGTATCTTCTTAGCTACTTTTGGTGATATTTTCATTGTTTTCCTCTAAGTCAATTAGAAATTAGTTGAGCGGCTACCACCAGTGAACACACTGGTAGGCATGACCGCCGCTCAAAAATTTATTAAAAAGCGGTGAGCATCTTCTGGCGCGTGCTGGAATATTTCTGCTTGTCCAAATATCTTCTGTAGAAATTCATATTATTTATGCTTCGGATATCATAGGCTTCATTCCACAAACCAGAGCCCCAAAATTTAGTTTTCTTAAGCCAAGGAAGCAGGCGAAGTAAATGCTTTCCGACAAAACCCTTTAACTTTTTGGCAAGTTCAATCTTGCTATGCAGACCTAAATCTAAGATCATGTGGGCATGATCTGAGTCAAAAGCAAGCTTTTGACAATTTACTTCGTAAAAAGCAAAAGCTTCATGCAATAGTGCGTCACAAAGCTGGCGTACAGCAGGGATATCAAAGATTTTATGGCAATATTTTACTTTGAATGTTGCCATCACCCAAATTTCTCCGACAGCAGAGCTGTATCTAGTTGGATTAATTTTCATAAAAACACCTCGTAAGTTTTATTTACTTGTAAAAGATAGCTAAAGCTATCAAAAATTAATTTAATTGAAGCTGATCATAGCGTTCGACGGATTGTCTTAAACGCTTGGCGCTTTACAAAAAGTGCTCTAAGCGTACATGGTGCTTTGGGTCAGCTTCAATTTTTCTTAAGAAAAAGTACTTATTAATTTTTACGCCACTCGTGAATACACGAGTGGAAATCTCAGCTTATAAAGTATTAGCGACCACCGATTATAAAAAAACCTCAGCAAACCCCGAAAGGTTTACTGAGGAAAAAGAGGTGGTTTAGATGTGTTATTTACTGTTTAGTAGTACTTGTATATAAATGTTTCGATAAGATTGCTACTTAACAGTAGTTCTTCCGTTGCCTTCGTTTATGGTAAGCATGGTGCTCACTAAATACCTTTTTGGGACCTTCAGAAAATTTACCTTCTTTTAGAATTAATTCTTTTTCTCCGGCGTATTCAAAAACCACTTTTTCATTTAAAGCTATTGCTTTTCGGCTTTCCTCAAATGGTTGAGAACTTAAAACATATTGGTGTCCTCTGCCGTCCAAGATTTCAAGCATAACTGTTTTACGGCCGGTCTTTTGCTGATCTGCAGATAACTCTTCGCTAAGAAGACCTAAATTTCCGCTTTCCAATCTGGTTTGAATCCACTCACCATACACTCTAAATTTATATTGTCCTTCGTTCCATTCGGTTACGGGAGATTTGATTTTTGTTGGAATTTCGTTTAATTTCTCTTCTAATTTTTGTCCAGTGGCCGTAAATGCAGCATGCTTTCTAGTTTCTTCCCAATCTATTTGAACTGCTTGGATGAGTCCTTTCTCTTTCAAGTTTTTCCAAAAATTACTGGGTTTGTAAACCATTTTTATCCTAAAACCTAGATAATTTATAAACTTTTTTAGTTTTATTACTTTGAGGTAATCAAAATTCTAGCCAAAACCCTTATAAAACAACCTCTCTTTTCTAAAGTATGACTACTTTAACTTATCAGGAACGCTTTAAAACCGAGAAAGGAGTATTTGATGAATTTACTCATCGAGCCTTATTTGAACTGCAAAGCAGAGGGGTCTTTGATGAACTAGTAAGTAAAATCTCGGTTGGTAAAGAAAGTGGGGTTTTTTGGGGAATTAAAGGATCAAAAAAAGTAGTCGTCAAGATTTATTTTGTCCAAAATGCTAATTTTAATAAAATGTATGATTATATCCGCAAGGATCCCCGCTATGAATTTCTGAAAAAACATCACCGGCAGATAATCTTCGCCTGGGCGCAGCGAGAATATAAAAATCTGATGCGGGCACAAAAAGCAAAAATTAATGCTCCTAAACCGCTGGCTTTTAAAGAAAATATCATTGTCGAAGAATTTATTGGGAACGAAAAACCTGCTCCCCCCTTAAAAGATGCTTCTCCAATCGACCCTAAAAAATGTTTTGATTTAATTATAACTGATATGAAAAAATTATATGCGGAAGGCTTAATCCATGGGGATCTGTCTTCATTCAATATTCTTAATTTTCACGAAACCCCTTACTTTATTGATTTTTCCCAGGGCACTTTAGTAAAAACGCCTAACTCTAAAGAATTGCTGGAAAGGGACATAAAGAACATTCTTAATTTTTTTGCTAAACTGGGAATTAAAGAAGATTTTGAGAAAGTATTAAAAAACATAACCGGAAATGATAATAAAAATGACTAAAAAAATAGCTGAAACTGAACCGGAAGAGATTTCTTATGAATTAAAAATTCCAGAAGAACGCGTAGCCGTGCTGATTGGAAAGGATGGCGAAACTAAAAAAGAATTAGAAGAACAGACTAACTGCAAATTGGACATAACCACTGAAGGAGATGTAACTATTATCGGAACAGACGGGTTGCTTTTATTTGTTACTAAAGAAATCATTCGAGCTATTGCTCGTGGTTTTAACCCTAAAACGGCTCTGCTGCTCTTAAAACCAGATTATACTTTGGACATATTAGATTTAAAAGACATCGCTGGAAAAAGCAAAAATACTATGGAGAGGTTAAAAGGCCGGGTGATTGGAAAAGGCGGAAAATCGCGGGAAGAAATTGAACGATTGACTGACACTTACATTTCTATTTTTGGAAAGACCATCGGCATCGTCGGTGAAATTGGGCAAGTTGCTCTAGCTCGTCAAGCAATCAATATGCTGCTAGAAGGTTCCATGCATAAGACTGTATATCAATTCTTAGAACGTAAAAAGAAAGAAATGCTGCTGGGATAATTTGTTTTTTAAAATACAAAATAGTATTTAAACATTAATAATAGAAATTTATCTAACCAAAATTTTATAAACGTTTCTCATTATCCAATACAGATGGTTGAGAGAAGCGCAGAAGAGCTGGCAAAGAAGCAGCGAGAGATTTCTATCGCAGAATTCTTTGAAAAGAACCGGCATTTATTGGGTTTTGATAACCCTAGAAGAGCGTTATTAACGGCAGTTAAAGAAGCAGTGGATAACGCCTTGGATGCCTGTGAAGAAGCGCGCATTCTGCCGGAAATCAATGTAGAAGTTATTCAATTAGGTGAAACTCGGTTTAGAGTTATCATTGAAGATAACGGGCCGGGAATCATCCGCAAACAGCTGCCTAATATTTTTGCTAAATTATTATATGGTTCAAAATTCCATAAATTGTCCGCTACTAGGGGACAGCAAGGGATTGGTATTTCCGCAGCAGTTTTGTATGGGCAACTCACGACTGGAAAGCCAGCGACCATCACTTCTAAAACCGGTCCGGATAAAAAAGCCAATTACATTAAATTAAAAATAAACACCCAAAATAATTCCCCTCAAATTCTGGAAGATAAAGAAGAAGATTGGACAGGTAAAATCCATGGGACCAAAATCGAAATTGATATTGAAGGAAGTTATCTCAAAGGAAGACAATCAGTTGATGAATATATTAAAGAAACGGCCATTGTTAACCCCCACGCTACTTTTATTTACACTAATCCGGAAGCAATCCAAATTATTTTTCCTAGAGCGATAGATGAACTGCCGCCCGAACCAAGAGAAATTAAACCCCATCCTTACGGCGTGGAGTTAGGAAGATTGATGAAAATGCTGGAAACTACTCCAGCAAAAACTCTGCAGCAATTTTTAACGACGGAATTCGTTAGAGTTGGACCAGGAACTGCAAAAGAAATCTGTGAAAATTCTGCGTTATTACCCAGAACCGTGCCAAAACAAATCGGTCGAGAGATGGCTGAAAATTTATATAAAGGCATTCAGAAAACCAAAATTATTGCTCCGCCTACTGATTGTATCTCGCCCATTGGAGCAGAATTATTAGAAAAAGGATTAAGAAAAGAGATTAATGCAGAATTATATTGCTCAGCAACCCGGCCCGCCGCGGTATACCGAGGCAATCCGTTTGTAATTGAAGCAGCTCTTGCTTATGGAGGAGAACAAAGCGGAGATTCAACCGTAAGAATTATGCGCTTTGCTAACCGCGTCCCTTTATTATACCAGCAAGGTGCTTGCGCTATAACTAATGCTATCCAGAACAATAATTGGAAAGCGTATGGCTTGCAGCAAAGTAAAAATTCTTTGCCCTCTGGCCCTTGTACGGTGGTTGTACATATGACTTCGGTATGGGTGCCGTTTACGTCTGAATCAAAAGAAGCTTTAGCTCATTATCCAGAAATAGTTAAAGAAATAAAATTAGCTTTGCAAGACTGCGGCCGAAAATTAGCTGCGTTTGTCAACAAGAAAAGACGGATTGGTGAAGAAGCCAAGAAAAGAGGTTACATCGAAAAATATATCCCTTATGTTGCTGAAGCTATTCAAGAAATTATTAAAATAAGTGATCTAGAAAAAAAGAAAATTGAGGATAACCTGTGTGAAATCTTAGAGCATACCCGAGGAGAATTAGAGGAAATTGGCATTGATAATCCCGAATATGATCCAGAATTAGCCCAAATAGGATTAGAAGAAGAAAACGAATCTGAAGAAGCAGAATTATTAGAAAAAGAAAAAAGCAGCCGCAAGAAAAATAAAAAGATTACTGATTATACTGAAACTAATGAAGAAAATGACGGTGAAGAAAACTCATGAATCTAAAAAAAGACAGTAAATCAGTTGTACAAAAAATCAAAGAAACAACTGAAGATATTCATAATAAGATTAAACAGCTTAAGCAGCCGCAATTAAAAATTCCTCTGCGTGCTTTAAGCAATGTCAAATACGATGAAAGCGAAGGTTATTTTGTTCTTCAGAAAGCAATTAAATCGCGGACGTTGACTGCTTCGACCATTAAAACTTTTGCCCAGACCTTAAAGATGATGGGGCTTTCTATGCAATTAGTAAATACCGACGATATTGCCACGAAAAGGGAAGCTTATTATGTTAGCAAAAACTGGGGCGATGCTCGTTTCTTAGAACAGCCAGAATCAGATACAGTGATGGACGATATTGAAGCGATGATGATGGTTAACCGGGAGCAGATCGGCTTTATTCCAGAAGAAAAAGGCGGAGATGTTGCTGGAGAACTGGTAGTGATAGATCGCGATTCAGAAACAGGAAAAGAACTGCACATTGACTGTACTAAATTTGGTTCAGGAGCATATTCAGTACCCAGCACTTGCGAACATTTAAAATTTGAAACTAAAGCAAAATTTGTTTTAGCGATTGAAACTCACGGTATGTTTGAACGGTTAAATAAACATAAATATTGGAAAACGGCTAATTGTATTTTAGTTTCTATGGGCGGAGTTCCTACGCGAGCTTGCAGACGATTTGTTCGGATGCTTTCCGATCAAAAAAAGATACCGGTGTATGTATTTACCGACGGAGATCCTTACGGGTTTGGAAATATTTACCGAACCTTAAAAGTAGGTTCAGGAAATGCTGCCCACATCAATGAATACTTTTGTGTTCCTCAAGCCCATTTCTTTGGCGTTACTCCTCAAGACATTATTGATTACAAATTACCTACTCATCCTTTAAAGGAAGTGGACATTAAAAAAATTAAAGATCTAATTAAAAATGACCCTTTTATTAAACACCATAAAGAATGGCAAAAAGCTCTGGAACAAATGGTTAAAATGAAAGCACGTGCAGAACAGCAAGCACTAGCAAAGCACGGTTTAAATTTCGTTATCGATAAATATTTACCTGATAAACTAAAAAATCCTAAAAGTTGGCTGCCATGAATAGAAAATTGATGAAAGTATTTAGTTTAGGAATATTAGTTGTGGTCTTGTTAACAGTTACTTTATTTTTATCAGCTTGTGGAGGAGAAAAAATGAATCGTTCAGCGGTAATAGAAACTAATTTAGGTACGATTAAAATAGAATTATTTGAAAAGCAAATGCCCATTACGACTAAAAATTTTATTGATTTAGCCGAAAAAGATTTTTATGACAACACTAAATTCCACCGAGTAATCTCTAGATTTATGATTCAAGGCGGAGATCCTTTAACTAAAGAAAACTCCAAAAAATATTTATGGGGTACTGGTGGACCAGGATATGTTATTGACGACGAATTTGCCACTGGATTGTCAAATGTGCGAGGAACTATAGCTATGGCTAATGCCGGACCGGATACGGGAGGAAGCCAGTTTTTTATTAATTTAGTTAATAATAATTTTCTTGATTCAAAGCATCCGGTGTTTGGAAAAGTTATAGAAGGAATGGACGTAGTCGATAAAATTGCTGCGACGGAAACCGATGGGCAGGATAAGCCGGTAGAAGATGTAATTGTGAAGAAGATTAGCATTCAATAAAATAGTCTGCTGATTTTTGCAGTCTATTTACTTCTTTTGTTGATAATTCCTGAGGAAATTTTTGTTCGATTTGCTCAAGAAGCTTTTCCCGTAATTTGAATGTATTTGCATTCTTTGCATATGCGCACCACCCTTCCAGAAAATCATAAATTTTATCGTAATTAATTTTCCTGTAATGATAGTCCTTTTCTAGAGCATATATTTTATAGTATATTCTTTTTGTGCTTTTTTTTCTTAATATCCTATGATGGTAATAATTCCGAAAGCCGAGAAATGGAATCCCTCTTGCCAGCGGTTTTATTTTTGATTTATCTGCATTTAAATTTATGTGTAAATCGTCTTGAAGATATTTTTCTATTTTTTCCTTGTAAAAATATAGTTCCAGTTTATCATTATGCAATATAACAAAGTCATCAACATAACGCAGATAATATTTTACTTTTAACTTATGCTTGATAAATTGATCCAATTCATTAAGATATACATTAGCAAAGAATTGGCTGGTTAAGTTGCCTAAAGGCATGCCTTTTCCTTTTTCTTTTGCTTGATAGTTGAAAAGAATTTTTTGCATCAAAAAGATTAATTCTGGGTCTTGGATTTTTCGTTTAATGATTTTTAGCAGTTTTTCGTGGTCGACTGTATCAAAATATTTTTTAATATCTCCTTTTAGGAAAAAGCCCCTGATGTTTCTTTTGTTGAATTTTTTAACCAGTGTTTTATTCCTGCTTACTTTTCTTTGAAGGAACTTAAGCCTTTTAACTGCAGCTAAAGTGCCCTTGCTTTTTCTGTTGGCATAAGAATCAAAAATAAATGTTTTGTCAAAAATTGGCTCAATAACATTGCAGATAGCATGATGAATTATTCTATCCCGAAAATCGCTGACGCTAATCGTCCTTGTTTTTGGATCTCGTAAGATAAAAGTTTTCAATGGTCTGGGTTGATAAGCATGAAGCAATAATTCTACTCTCAACAAATTAAGGTTATTTTTAAGATCGTTTTCAAAATCGATTACATACTGCTTGAGTATTTTTCCTTTGCGCGCCTTTTTCCAAGCAAGAACAAGATTTTCATAACTACAAACTATTTTATATAGATGCTGATGGGTGTTCATTATCAAAATATCCTAGACCATCAGGACCATTCGACGAGAACAACCAGGGTTGCTGTTAATGTTGTTGCCATTAACATGGAATTGATCATTGTTGAAGTCAAACCCCGCCGCCCTGATTGTATAGCTTATCACATTGTACAAGAGCACTGCTGCTTCATCTTTTCATTTTCTACTTAGTGTTACAGCTGTATTTTATAACTAACAATAAACTAAATATTTATCGTTGTCATAATGGATAAGCTTGTGGCCCTGACTGTGTCAGGACAAAGAAAAGGAAAGAAGAACTTGTTTTTAACTTTTTCTAAACTATGTACTTATTTAGCTGAAGTGTGGTCTCCAGTATACACTTCTTTACTTATCAACGACAAAAATTTTAGCTTTTCCTTCGGCATCAACCGGCACGCTCGACTGAGAGATTTTAACTTTTCGTTAATTTAGCGACGATAAAGTTTATTATCTATATTCTTTAGTATCTATTTGAGTTAAATAAGTACTAAACTATTTTCGCGCGCCCCTGTGGGCGCACACACCTGCTCGCCTACGGCTCGCAACGCACCCGACGAGAACAACCAGGGTAGCTGCTAATGTCGTCGCCATCAACATGGAATTGAACAAGGTCGAAGTCAAACCCCGCCGCCCGTTCTGGGTGGCTGGTTCGGGTATATTGCGTGTCATCGGCATTTGTATTAGCAGTCCAGCCAACTAAGCTATCTCCATGTTTCCCGCTCACAAATTCCAGCGTCTGCAGAATGGTTTCTGCCTTATCTTCAGTATCAAATAAGGCCTGCAGGTAAGCCAGGCCTTTCTGTTCATTAAGTATCTTTTTTACCGGCGTTCTTCTATAGACAGGCGCTTCCACAATAGTCTCTTTTACTAATGCTGGCCGAGGGCAGCGGTAATGCTGGACAATCCGCGCATCGAGATTAGTTCCGGAATAAAACAATCTAGTGCTGGAGATTAACCAATTCTGCTTTCCCGACCAATCACAATCATCCCGTAGGCTGAATAATAGCGATTTAGCTTTAGCCTGCTCTTCTGCGCTTCCTTGCTCATGCATTTTTTTAATGATTTTAAAAGATTTATACAAATCGCCCATAGAAGCCATGACTTTGCCATCCTTAATGTCAGCCCAATAATCATACCATTCCGACGGCAATCTTTTTGTTCCATTATCTGCAGCAGATTCATCAAGAAGAAAGGCAGGCATACGCGCATTTGCCGCCCGCCCATATACGCGCGCGTATTCTGGGCCAAATTCTGCCTGCAAAAAATCAACGGCATCTGTATTTGTATCCAGTGTTTGAAGCAGATCAGCTAACTCTGTTTTGTGCTCAGGTGTTTGTTCTTGAGTGAGAAGTTCTTGCAGACGCAAAAAGGCAATTTTGCACTGCCCATATTCTGCCAAACCAGGAATATATAATTTTGCCATGTTTACTTTCGCTCCGCTAGGAAGGGCTCTTCTTCAATATCAACGTCTTCTTCAACATCTATAATGATAGATTCGTCAGTATCCAAAATTCGCGCATGCGCCGACGGCACGGCAAACGATTCCTCATATGCTTCCGCATCGATGCGGGTGTTGTTGATATGCGCAGCTGCAGCAGCCATAATTTCTTCCGAGCGGGCAACCATTTCCGCAGTATCTTTCCGCAGCTCATTCATGCCGATAAGCAAGCGTGCACCTGACGTAAATCGGCTTAACATATCGTATTGCTCTTTTAGCCGGCTTAACTGAATCAGCGCCGGCTTCCATCCTTGTTCTAATTGGCTTTCCTGAGATTCAATAATCCTTTGCTGGCGCTGCACGGAAGCGTATTCAATGTCCAACACTTCCAGCAATGAAGATAAACTGTTTTTGTTAAGCTCTTTATATCCTCTATTTAGTTTTTGCTGCACCAGTGAGCGGACAGCAGCATTCTCCAAGGGTGGAAGCATGCCAATACCGGTTTTGGTTTGCAGTTCTGCTGAAAGGGTTTCTTTTTCCGGCTCAGAAAGAGCTGCATATTTTTCTAGATGTTGGAGCAGCAGGGCATATTCCTGCTGCCTCGCCGGCAAATCTTGAAGGTTTCTTTTGATATCAGAAATTTTTAGTTCTAATTCTCCCTGCCGCGCAGCCGGCTGCTCATAATCCTGCTTCATTTTTCGAACAACAACCGGAAGGGCCTCGAATAATTCATGTCCTTTAATGGCTACCTCTTGCAGAGCCACAACTTGTTCTAATAATTGAGTTTCCGGAGAAGCAGTTAAGGGAGCAAGTTCTGGCCGATAGCCTTTAAACCCCCTGCGGACAAAGAGCGCCAAACGGGCCCAGGGAGAATATTGTTTTTTGTATTCTACAAGCGCAGTCCGAACATCGGCAGCATAGCGTTTTTGGTCTTCCCTCTGCACTTGGCAGAGAGCGGTTCGATTGGTCTCAGCTTCGGCTGCTGGAATGAAATTATGCTGAACCCACTGCTCCAGCGCTTGTGGAGCAGAAATAGCCGGGATCAAGCCCCTTTGATCATAACGTGTTAAAGCTGCATTCATAAGGCTTGTTTAAAGAACTTTATTTATAAATGTTTTGGTTTTTGTTATCAAGAAGTAGTTAAAACACAGGGCTTCTTAGAAAATTTTATATAGCTGCCCTTATTATTTGAATATATGGAAAAAGCGGTAGAAAGATGGTGGAAGCTGGCTGAACTTGATTTTAACAATGCTGAAAAAAATATTTCTATTAAAGCTTACTATGTTTCTGTTTTTCTTTGTCAGCAAGCTATAGAAAAAGCTTTGAAAGCATTATGGATAAAAGAAAGAACTAATGAAGAAATTCCTAAATATCATAACTTGCTTTTTTTCTTTCGAGAATTAAAACTGCCAACAAAATTTAAATCTACTTGCGAAGACCTTACCGGCGCATATATTACTACTAGATACCCTACGGGTCTCGAAGCAGAGTTTTCAAAACTGGATGCTGAAGTATTGCTCAGAAAAGGAAAGGAGATTTTAGAATGGATAAAAGAACGGCTTTAATCACCGAACTAAAGAGATTCAAGAAAGATTTATCAAAAGAAGTTCCAATTAAAAAAATGATCTTGTTTGGAAGCCAGGCAACAGGAAAAACACATAAATGGAGCGATGTTGATCTGCTTATTGTCTCTGGAAAATTTAAAAGAAAAAAAGCTTACCAAAGATTGAGAGGATTGTACGACCATTGGCATGCTAAAAAACCGGTTGATTTTTTGTGCTATACTCCCAAAGAATTTAATAAGCTTAAAGGAGAAACTTCTTTAGTTCGAAACATTGCCAAAAAAGGGATTAAGATTTGATGCTTTGCTTTTTTACACCAATAATCATTTCCCCATAAGTGCTTAATTTAGGGGATACTTTTAACTTTTTTAATGGAAATTCCTGAAAGCCAGAATCACTAATTAAAATTCCGCCTAGATTTAATTTTGTAAAAATCTTGTTTTCATACTCGGGATGGTAACCTTTCATTATCCTAAACGCTTTTTCGAAATAAATATCAAACTGGGGCAGTTCCATTTCGAAAACATTGCCGGATTGAAAGTCTAAATTGATTAACATATCTTTCCAATAAAAGTTAATTTTGTGATCTTCTTCAGCAAAACTGATGCCCACTTCATCTAACACTGTTTTGATTAAGTTTAAATTATCATCTAAATCGTTAAAAATAAAATTTATTTCAGTTATATTAGGAAACAGTTGTTCTACATATTTTAAAGGAAATAAAATGTCGGCGCCGCAGCCCGGATAAAATAAAGTTAAGGTTTCTGTTGGATTAACTGCTTGACCAACAGAAACTTTGGGTAAAGAAAGCGCCTTAGAAAGATGATCATAATCTTCACAAAAGAAGTAAGTTTTAACTTTATTTTCATCTGGTTTTTGGGATTTATCTAAACCTCTAGCTTTAACCATGCGGTCTTCAAAAACAATCAATTCCCCCATACTTAGCATAGAATAAGGGAAATTTTAAAAAGCTGCTGGCAGTTTAGCTATTAAATGGACCTGTAGCCTAGCCTGGATAGGGCGCCAAGGTTAAAACCGCGCATGCCTTCTAAGCTGGATATCGGGGGTTCAAAGGCAGATGTCACGCCATCTGAGAGGCGGAGCCTACGCTACGCTTCGGCGAAATAATTGTGACATTTGCTGAAAGTCCCCTCAGGTCCGCATTTTTATTTTTCTCGTAAGTTTTGCTACAACTAGAATGCTTTAAGAATACTTTATTTTAAATAATCCCAAATTTCTTTAAAACTAGCTTTAACTAATTCAGATTTACTTTTATTGGTAGGGATATATACATAGCGGCTATTATAACCGATTATTTCTGGACTATTGGGAAGATTAAAAGTCAATAAATGCACGAAACCTACTAAAACGGTCCTATCAACTACATTAAGAGCATAATTTGAAAAAATATCAATGGAGTGGTAATGGTGGATTCCGTTATACCCTTTTTGACGTGCTTGAGGAATATTAACACAAACCATTCTTGTTCCTCGTTCACGGAATATTTTTCTGGTTTCTGCTTCGTGGCTGTTAAGAATATCATTGATTACGGCAGTGTCTTTATCAGCCTGCGTTCTAAAAACAGTTCCCCATTCTAAGTTTTCTGCTGCTGCTGTCCTAGTTAATAACTCGTCTAACCCGGCAGAATCAGTTATTTTAATTCTTTCTACACACTCTAAAGGAAAATTTTGTGGGTTGCGCTTAATAACCTGCTGATTATGATGCAAAAGAATTCTTTTTTGGATTTGTATATCGCCATAGTGGTCCATAAACCCTAACAAATAGCTAAGCTGTTTTAAATTCATAAACATTGAAGCTTAAGCTTTATTTATAAAAGTTCTCCAGAAAAGTATATAAATAAGCCATCTTCTAACATATTTAAAGCGCCCGTAGCCAAGCGGCTAAGTTTATCTCGACAAAAATCAGATAATAGCAAGCAATCGCCTGCAGATCCGCTAGGATGAGCTTTTCAACCTAGAAAAGCGATGAACAGAAGACAGCGATCATTCGGGGGTTCAAGTCCCTCCGGGCGCTTATTTTTTTATTTTTTAAAAGCGAAATAATTATTAACTAGAACCGCTCAAAAAAGCATAATGGTGATTAGTCCCTACGCTAGCGATTCTGTTTTAGATGCCCTGATAAGAGCCATTGAAATAACCAGAGGAACAAAGATAGTACAGGGGCCGATAAACCAATATATCACTACACCTTACTTGTTTTATCTTGGGCTGGCCTGCATGGAATACACGACTGCAAAAGTTATCGCAGAAGCAGGATCGAACAAAGCGGGAGCAATTATTGATGATACTTTAACCAATCCCAGAAATCCCGACAGATATGTTTATTGTGATGCGCGCGTTGGCACAGAAACCGGACAAGGAATTGCTTACGGACATTTTTTGATCCCCTATAAAGACGGGATCAAAACTTTAGATAAAAAAGCTAGCATTTGCTTAGAAGAAATCATAGAAGAAGCTAGTGACGATTATGATAGGCAAGTAAGTGAATCCAGAAAGTATACCAACAATGTTTACGTACCGAATATGATTGAGGTTGAAGCTGTTAACAGCATCAAAGAGATAAAAAAGGTAAACCTGCCTATAGACAAGCTAAGAACTCTGGCTAAAAAATGCGCTCAGGAATTGAGTAAAGGAGAAAATTATGGCACGGCAACGATAGAAGTTCATGAAGAAGTGAGAAGAATGGCTAATTCTGAAGGAATGGTCATCCGAGATAATTTTTTTGGTTACAGGATCACTTTCAAAATTGAAGCAAGAGGAGATAAAAATGACCGTTTAGTATTTGACTATGGGACATATTTAATGGGCAAGGATATCAGTGCTAAAAAATTCGATGAAGTTACAAAATTAGCCCGATGGATGACCAGAGAAGCCAATAAAAGAAAAAGAGAAAATCCCAAATTTAAAGAAGGGTTGTATCCGGTATTGTTCGCACCTGATGCGTTCTGCACGCCCTTACATGAATGCCTGGTACACTTTTTATCATCAGATGCTATCCTTTATGGAAATTCAGCAATTTGGGGGCATGAAAATTTTGGGGAAAGATGTACTAATCCAAAGATATCGGTTTATTCCAATCCAGACATTCCGGGGAGATGGGGAAGTATGGAAAGCGACGATGAAGGCGTGTTAGCGAAAAGAAGAGTTTTGATTGAACAGGGAAAGGTGAAAGGATATCTTGCCGACAGGAATGGGGCTTATCATCTCAGTAAACTTACCGGAGCAAAAATACTTCCCGGAGATGCCAGAAGGGGATATCCAAGGGGATGTGATGATGCTGTATGTGAGCCGAGAATATCTAATCTTGAAATTGAATATCAAGGCGCGGTAAAAACTTCTACCGAAATGAAAAGAAGATTTCTCCAATATTTGAAGAAAAACAGACATCAAAGGGGCTTGGTCATCCCGATGTCAACACGGGGGGGATGTTATTACGAAAATGGAAGCTTTGACGCCCTGTTTCCATTCGCTTACTTGGTGGATAAAAATGGAAAATCAACTCCTGTTAGAAATGTCTCACTAAACAGTACCGTTTTAAATTTCTTAAATCAAATTGTTGAAGTCGGCGGAGACACAGAATATATCGGACACCGATGCGGGATTGATGAAAGGATGGTAAGGGTAGGAATAACCTGCGGGTCGGCAATTGTCAGGGATTTATATTTGTCAATTACAAGACCGGAAGGATTAAGACAGCCGCCTTTAGAATAATTAAAATAAATTCTTAACAAATTATTTAAAACCAAACAATATTTAACCTAAGATGCAACAGAAAGGCTTTTCGTCTCTGGAATTAACGGCAATTATCAATGAACTGCAATCTTTGGTACAAGGAAAAATAGTTCAGATTTACCACCAAGAAAAAAAAGAACTGCTCTTTCAGCTGCACCTTTCTGGAAAAGGAAAATGTCTGTTAAAAATCGTTCCGGGAAAATTTTTCTGCTTAACCGAAAAAAAAGAAGCGCCTTTAAAGCCATCCAGTTTCTGCTTGCAATTAAGAAAATACCTTAATAATGCTTTTATTAAATCAATCTCTCAGAAAGACGCAGAACGGATTGTTGTTTTTGAAATAGAAAAAGAAGAAAAATATTTTTTGATTATAGAGCTATTTTCCAAAGGTAATTTAGTTTTAACTGACAAAAATTATTTAGTAATCGGGGCATTAGAACAGCAGGAATGGAAAGAACGAAGCACCAAAATAAGAGAACAGTATGTGTTTCCTACCCCTGGATTTAATTGGAAAGCGATTACTGAACTGCAGCTGAAAAAAATTTTAAGCAAAAGTGAAAAGAAAAATTTAGCAACTTCTTTAGCTCTAGAAATCGGCTTAGGGGGCTTGTACGCCGAAGAAGTTTGTAAAGTCAATGCCATCGATTTTAAAAAACTGCCTAAAAAGGTAGGCGATAAAGAGATTAAACAGATTGTAAAAACAATTAAAGAATTTTTAAAAAAAATAGAAGAACCCAAAGGTTATTTATACGAAGGGCATATGGTTCCTTTTCCCCTAATTGATTTAAAACCCCTGTTAGAAACTAAAACTTTTAGTGAAGTGGTAGATAAAATTAATCCTACGGAAATTATTTCGCCTTATGAAAAGAAAATTAAAACTTTACAAAAAATGATTTCTGAACAGGAAGAAGCAGTTGCAAAACAGGAAGAAAGAATCGAGTTTAATAAGAAAAAAGGGGAATTTATTTATGAAAAGTATGTCCCTTTACAAAAATTATTAGAAATCGTTACCGAATTAAAAAAGACTAAAAATTGGCAGGAAATTGCTAAAGAGCTGCAAAAAGAAAAGAAAATAAAACAAATTGATTTAAAAAACAAGAAAGTTACCATCGAATTCTAGAAAATATACTTCTGATTTAATACTTTTAATAATATTTCTGATTGATTACTTCTAATTTGTTGTTCCTAATGGTTATTTCCAATTAGTTATATGTTTTAAACAAAAACTATATATCTCCCTTAACTATTTAGATTAGTTATGGGTATTATTCGACCTGAAGATAAAGGACAAGTAAATATTAAAAGAATATACCCGGCAACTATTAATTTAAGTTCTAAACAAAGAGAAGATCTGAAAAAGGATATTATGACAAAAGGAATATCTCTAGGATGGGGCATGGAACTGGTTTTGTTTACTGCTAGTTGAGTAAAAAACTATATAAACCCCGGAATTAATCTGAGGTTATGAAAAAAACTCCTGCTGAAGATAATACTTCTAAAATTACCCCTTGGGAAGTTAGCGGAAAAATAGATTATGATAAATTAATTACTGAATTTGGCTTAAATCCACTTAAGCATCTTCCTAAAGAATTTTTACAGCATCTTTTGTTCCGCAGAGAAATTATTTTTGCTCATCGAGATTTTAAACAGATTGTAGAAGCGATTGAACAAAAAAAACCTTTTGTGATGATGACGGGACTAATGCCTTCCGGAAAATTTCATTTTGGGCACAAAATGATTGCTGACCAGATTATTTTCTATCAAACATTAGGTGCAAAAATTTATTTAGCCGTGGCAGATTTAGAAGCTTACAATTCTCGCAATCCCCATTTAAAAGAACTTAGGGAAACAGCTATTAAAGAATATTTAACCAATTATGTTGCTTTAGGATTAGATTTAAAAAAATGTGATTTTTATTTTCAATCCAACCGCTCAAAAGATGGAAAAAAAGCTAGTGCTTATTATCGGTTAGCCAATATGCTAGCCAGACATGCTACTTTTAATGAGTTTAAAGCGATCTATGGAGAAATCACCCCAGCAAAAATGGCTTCCTCATTACTGCAGGCAGCAGATATGCTCCATCCCCAACTACCTGAATTTGAAGGCAAACTTCTTCCCGTCATTGTTCCAGTAGGAGCAGACCAGGATCCTCATTTAAGGTTAGCTCGAGACCTCAGCCAAAGGATCAAAGAAGTTAAATTCCTGCAATTAAGTTCTACTTACCATAAATTCATGCCGGGATTAAAAGGGGGAAAAATGTCTTCGTCTGATGAAACTTCTTATCTAGCTTTGACAGACACGCCGGAAGAAGTAGCGAACAAAATTAAAAAATATGCTTTTTCAGGAGGACAGCCGACTATTGAAGAACATCGCCAGAAAGGGGGTAATCCGGATATTGATGTATCTTTCCAAATGTTAAAATTTGGACTAGAACCGAATGATAAAAAATTACAAAAGATTTATGATGATTATAAATCGGGAAAATTATTGTCTGGAGAATTAAAACAGATTTTAATTGAAAAAATAACTAAATTCTTGAAAGAACACCAGCAGAACCGGAAGAAAGCAGAAAAAGTTGTCCTAAAATTCTTAGAAAAAAATCTGGCGTAGTTAATTTATTAGTGATGTAATTAAATCATTCACAGAGGATTTATCCAAAACCGTTTATTTTCAAACATAACCTTTAAAAACAATAGATTCCTACTATCCTTAAAGAGGTGGTAGTTATGGCTAAGAAGAAAGCTACTCAAAAAAGAGCTGTTAAACGTACTCGCGTAAAAATTTCTAAAGCGGTAGTAAGAAAAGCACGCCCAAAATGGCATGCTGCTCCTTTAAAAGGAAGTTTTATGGTTCTGTCTATCTTGGGATTCTTGATTTCAGCTTATTTAGTTGAAGAAATTAGTTACAAGATTTCATTTATGTTAATCTTTGCAGGAATGTTTGCTGCTTCCATTATTAGCATGACTAAAGCACCTGTAATTGAAGGCAACAAATAAAAATGGCTACAAAAAAATTTTCTTGGAAATTTCCAGCAGAGCAATTTAGGCTGTTAAAAATAGAATCTTTTTTTATGGTTATTTTAGCGGCGTTAGTATTTTTGACCGCTTTCTTTCAATTTGGTCAAGATTGGCTGCTAGCAATTTTATTCACTTCAATTTTCGTTTTAATTTATGCGTTGATTTCTTATGTAATCAAAAATTGGCACGCTGCAGAAAAACATTATCATTTAACCAAAACGCATCTGCATATCATTAAGAAGAATAGAAACAAAGAAAATAAAGAAAAAATTGCTTTAAAGAATATTGTCCGCCATAAATTAGACCGGTTCTTTTTAGGCGGTTATTTGGTGGTAAAAAATAAAAAACACGCTTTATTTTTTAATACTAGAAAAGAAATGGACCGCTTTGAAAGATACTTACACAAATTTAGGAAAAAATAAGTCCTAACCAACGCGATTATTAGTATCAATTAAAGGGATTATCTAAACTTCTCAGTAAACTTTTCTTTGGCTTTAATTTCCTTCCAGAATACGGCATGGGAAGCTCTCTTTTCGAATAAAGCAATAGCTAAATTAGTCTGATTTTCATCGGTATTGATTCCGTGTTTGATAGCTAACTGTTTAGCATCTTCTAAACAGCGGTTTAGAATTAGCACATTTTCTTTCTGGCACTGTTCTTCGATTTGTTTTTCTTCCTCTTCCGTTAACGAAATTTCTTCCCACAGCGGATAATTCGTTCCGGCCAGGGTTCGAGGGAAAGTCTTTGAAAAAACCATACTTTCGTGGCAAGATAGGGAATATTTATAAATTTGTATACTTAGCAGTATATATGCCCTCTTTTTGGAAACAAGTAAATCGTGTCATAAAAGAAGCCGACATCATTATTGAAGTTCTGGATGCCCGGATGATTGAAGAGACTCGAAACCAGGAAATTGAGAAAAAAGTCCAACAGAGTGGGAAAAAAATCCTGTTTGTAGTAAGTAAATGTGATTTAGTTAAAAGTGATGGATTAAAACATATTAAAGATACTTTGCCCCATAGTGTGTTTATTTCTAGTAAAGACCGTTTGGGAACAACTATCTTAAAAAAGAAAATTCTGGAACTATCCCGGGGAGAAAAAACTACTGTGGGCATTCTCGGTTATCCCAACGTAGGTAAATCTTCATTGATTAATGCTTTATCGGGCCGGGGAGCGGCTCGAACTTCTTCGGAAAGCGGATTTACTAAAGGAGTCCAAAAAATTCGCGTAGATCAAAAGATTATGTTGATTGATACGCCGGGAGTTTTTCCTAAAAATGAAAAAGATAATGTAAAATATGGGCAAATTGGAGCAATCGACTATGCTAAAATTAAAAATCCCGAATATATTGCCTTGGAATTGATTGAAAGCAAAAAAGAGCAAATTAAACAACATTATGCTTTGACTAAAACTGATGCTGATGAAATTTTAGAAGAAATCGCATATAAATTTAACAAAAAAAGTACGGGTGGAAAAGCTAATCTAGAAGCAGCCGCCCGTTTCCTACTGAAAGAATGGCAGACAGGAAAAATTAAATATCTTAAATAAAAAATGAAGTGATTGAATAAGATTTTATTAAAAAAAAGTAAACTTAGAAATAACATCGCCCTCTAAAACACCACTACCTAGTACTCATTCTAGAAACATTTATAAATAACCTAAGGAAAATATAATAAAGACTGATTATAAGGAAGAAAAACATGATAAATAACGATATACTTGAGAAAGCAAAAGCATTGCTGGGAAATTTGGCAGCGCCGCCAAA
>JBBSWB010000036.1:0-2255 GCA_038046465.1 Nanobdellota archaeon | reverse complement strand
CCTAATCATCGAAAGCTTTTTAAATAAGCCATCTTCTATGAAGCTAAATGAAAATTCCTAAAGCTAAAATGCGTTTTTGTAAGACCTGTAAAAAACATACTAGTCATAAAGTTTCTCAAAATAAGAAAAAAGCTCCCAGTTCTTTAAGCCGAGGTTCAAAGTATCGAGCTAAGAAAAGAGGGTTAGCTCGAGGTACGGGCGGACACGGAAAATATTCTAAACCTGCTGTTACTAAGTTTAAACGTACTGGAGCTAAAAATACTAAAAAAACTGATCTTCGTTATACTTGCACTGTCTGTAAAAAATCAAGTTGCCAAGCTTTTGGCATGCGTGCTAAGAAGGTGGAGTTGATTTAATCATGGAAGAAGGACCTAAAAGCAAATTCATTAAAGTTCGCTGTTCTAAATGTAAAAATGAACAGATTATCTTTGGCAATGCATCTCAAATTGTAAGATGTTTGGTCTGTAGTAAAGAGTTAGCTTTCCCTACGGGAGGAAAAGCTAAGATTTCTGCCCGAGTTCTAGAAGTATTAGAATAAAAATGACTAAGCAAAAAGCGGTTTATCGTAAAGCTAAAGTTTTCTACGAAAGCCCTTACCATGTTGATTTTAAAGGTGGAGGCATGCCTCCCGGCGGCTTTTACGATTTAGTAGTTAAGTATAAAGGCGAAGAAACAGAATATTTGCCCAGCCAAACCTGGCCAGAGTTAGGTGGGAGAAACAGTTATGCAGTATTAGTTGAATTTGGCGGCAATGTACCTAATGATGATGTAAAGCTTTTCCAACGCAATTGTGAAGAGTTAAGTGATAAAATTCTTAAGGTTGAACTGGAAGAATATCCTTCTTCTTTATGGAGAAGAGTTAGGGAATATATCAGAGAAATGATTTGAGTAAAAATGACTAAAGCAAAAGAAAAAGTTATGTTCTATTCGGTGTATGTTTGTTATAATCAGGGAGAAAAATTACCTGCATCGGCTGATGGTGAAATGGACGCAGTAGAATATCTTAATTTGCCTACATTAGAAAAATTAATACAAAAACATGATGCCAAATTTATTAGCCGCAGCCCATTTAAGGATTGGGTACCGGATACGCCGCCTTATGCTTTTATTATAGTAGACTTTGTTAAGTCAAAACACGCCGCGCGATTTAAGAAAGAATGCAAAAATTTAGAAGGAGTAATTGACGTTAGCTCGGACGTGGTTACTTATCTCCCCTCTCCTCTGACGAGGCTTAAACGAGCTTAGGTATAAAACCACTGTTTCAAAACATATTAATGAAAGACATAAATAAGCATATTAATATTATGTCTTTCAAACATAGTTGGGGAGATTAATATATGCAACTAGTGTCCCCAACTATATTCTGAAAACATTTATAAATAACCCTCTTTCTAAAGAAAGTAATGTTATATAAACGAAAAGGATTGCCGGAAGAGGACGAGATTGTTCTCTGTAAGGTTACCAAAATTTTTCCTAATTCTGTTTTCGTGGAATTGTTAGAATTTGGTGAAGCCGGCATGGTGCACATTTCTGAAATTTCTCCAGGAAGAATTAGAAATTTACGTGATTTTGTAAGTGAAGGCAGACAGATTGTTTGTAAAGTCTTGCGCATAGACAGAGAGAAAGGGCACATTGACTTATCTTTAAGAAGGGTAAACTCTACACAAAGAATGCAGAAGCTTAATGAGTATAAACAAGAATTAAAAGCAGAAAGTTTAGTACAAAATTTAGCTAAGAAATTAGATAAGCCTGCTGGAGAGTTATATAAAAAAATTACCGAAAAAGTTTTCACTGAATTTTCTTCTCTCTATTTTTGTTTTAGGGAAGTTGCTTCCGGAAATGCTGATTTGGAAAAGCTAGGTTTAGAAAAAAAATTAGCTAAAGAATTAGCTGCAGCGATTCTGGACAAATTCAAACCACCAAAGGTATTTATTAAAGGAGAAATAAAAATTCAGACTTTTGCACCAGATGGTGTTGAAAAAATAAAATCTACTTTAATTGAAGTAGAAACAGTTTCTCCAACTCTTAGTTTATTTTATCTTGGTGCAGGCAGATTTAAATTATTAATTGAAGATAATGAATATAAATCAGCGGAAAGTACTCTTAAAAAAGTACAGGATATTTTAGGAAACTTTAATGATAAACAATCTACTGTTGTTTACGAGCGAGAAAAAGAATAGTAAAGCAATAATAGTAAAACTATAATAATAATAATAATAATAATAATAATAATAATAATAATAATAATAATAATA
>JBBSWB010000035.1:0-8394 GCA_038046465.1 Nanobdellota archaeon | reverse complement strand
TAATAATAATAATAATAATAATAATAATAATAATAATAATAATAATAATAATAAAGAAAGAATTTTAGTTACTGGCGGCGCAGGTTATGTGGGTGCAGTATTAGTACCCGAACTGCTTAAAAAAGGGTATAAAGTTACAGTTTTAGATACTTTCTGGTTCTGGAATTCTCCGGAAGAATATGTTAAAGCTATCGAAGCAGAAAATGATACTAATTTAACTCTGGTTAAAGGGGATTTAAGAAATAAAACAGATATTAACAGAGCTCTTAATGGTGCTGAAAGCGTTATTCACCTTGCTTGCATTTCTAATGACCCTAGCTCAGAATTAAATTCTGAATTCACCCATTCAATTAATTATGGTGGTTCTATTAATGTAATCGACCTTTCAAAAGCTAGCGGCGTTAAACGATTTATTTATGCTTCTTCCAGCAGTGTTTATGGAATAAAAGAAGAACCCAACGTTACTGAAGAACTTGAACTTCAACCTTTAACCCAATATTCAAAATTAAAAGTTGAAATCGAGCATTATTTAATACACCAGATTGATGAAAATTTTAAGGGGGCAATCATTCGGCCTTCTACGGTTTGTGGATATTCCCCTAGACAGAGATTGGATGTTGTTGTAAACATTCTCACTAATTTTGCGGTTAACAAAGGAAAAATAAAAGTCCTTGGCGGCTCTCAATTGAGACCGAATATTCACATTAAAGATATGGTTCGGGCTTATGAACTTTTATTAGAAGCACCTCTTGATAAAATCAATAAAAAAACGTATAATGCCGGATATGAAAATTTAAAAGTCATGGAAATTGCCAGTTTAGTTAAAGAGGTTGTTGGGGAAGTAGAAGTAACTGTAGAAGAAACAGATGATCCAAGATCTTATCATGTTTGTTCCAATAAAATAAAAAATGAATTAGGTTTTGAAACTAAACATACAGTTAAAGAAGCCATAGCCGAACTAAAAGAAGCATTCAAGAGCGGAAAATTAAAAAACTTAGAAGACGACAATTATTTTAATGTAAAGAGGATGAAAAAGATTATTGAAGAAATAAAGAAATAAACAAAAAAATATTAATGATAAAGCTTGACAAATTCTTCACAAATCTTTTCGCCATCAAATTCTTTTGATTTTAAGTAAGCTTTTTCAATCATTTCTTTAGATGGTTTGTTGAGAGCTACATTAATCATTTCAACAAGCGATTCTGTATTACTTGGCTTAGCCATTAGGACGCACCCATCAACAATTTCTCTCAATTCAGGAAGATCAGTTGTGACTACGAGCGTTTTGCAGGCCATCGCTTCCAATAGACAAGAAGGATTTCCTTCCGTACCCATCAAACTAGGGTATGGTAAAACCACGGCATCTGCCATAGCTACATATTCATTTATTTTAACGTCTGTTAGTACAAATTTACAAAATTCTTCCATCCCTATATCTTTAATAATTTTTTTATAACCCTCTATCCTCCAGCAATTATGTCGCGGGGCAAATACAAATAAAGCATTTTTGTTATTATCATTACCTATTACTTTTGGGATTGACTCTACTAAATAATCCGCTCCTTTGTGCTTCCACATTGCACCATAATAAAAAATAATTTTTTTATTTTGGTATTCGTATTTAATTTTAAGTTCTTCTTTATTAAGAGGCAAGAATTTTTTTATATCTATGTTTGAATGGACGATTTTAATTTTATCCTGTTCAACGCCCGCTTCCGCTAATTTGTTAGCGAAAACTTTTGTGGGTACCGTAACAACATCTGCTAAATTAAGAAGAAAATAAAACCGATTACCCCATTTGCTCCTTGAATATGCTTTCATCGTATGAATCAGCATGGCTTTCCTGGCAAAAATTTTTGAAAGCAATCCGCGAGTAAATAGCAATGGCGCAGCACTAAAACTATGAATGACATCAAATTTAATACCTAAACTTTTCTGTATTTTCCGAACACCAAGAGCATAGCCAAATATTTTATTATAACCTCTCAAATACTTAAATCCCCCTACCCGGTATATTGTTATTCCATTACTGGTTTCTTTTCTATTTTCTTCTCCTCTTTTTTCCGCAATTATCACTACTTTATTACCTTTCTCTGCTAATTCTTTTGCCAGACCCGTAGTAGTTATAGAAGTAGCTTCTTTTTCTCCTTTCATCATTCCAGCAGATAATAAAGCAATATTCATTATTTTAAAAAGGAAGAGGTTGTTATTTAAATTTTATGAACCGGGAGGCTATGGTGGACATCTTGAATGCTCATTCTTTTTCACGACCAAGAAAAGTTTCATAGGGCATCTCAATAGTTTAAACTTTTTATATTCCCAATAACGGAAAGATTTTTAAATGACCTCTCAATTGTCAAATTGAATTCCTTTTTGGTGGCTTTATGGACGAGTTAAATAATAAAAAATGTAAAATTTTGTTAGTTAATCCTAAAACCCCCATCCTTGCCCAAGAACCATCCCGTAGCTTAGCATTAATTGCGGGCTATCTTTTAAATGAAGGGCACATAGTTAAAGGCATAGATTGTTGCGCACAATATTATAAATACAATAAAACTAAATTTTTAGAAGACGTATCTAACTTTAATCCAGACATTGTAGGGATTGCTATCCACACTTCCTCCGCTTTATATGCTTATGAAGCTATAAGACAAATAAAAAGAACATCTAATGCGTTGATTGTTGGAGGAGGTCCGCACGCATTAGTAAGACCCCATGAAGTTCTAAAACAAAATGTAGATATTGTTGTTCAAGCCGAAGGAGAAGTAGTTATGGCTGATATTGTTAAGGCTTATCAATCCAAATTAAGAGATTATTCCAAAATTAAAGGGATATGTTATCTTAATAAAGTTGGGAACTTAATTGATACTGAACCAGCAGACATTATTCACGATTTAAACAGTTTACCTGATCCAGCATTTGACGTTTTTAATCTGAAAGATTATGAAAAGCCCAGCGATTTAAAATCAATGATTACTGGGAGGGGATGTCCAGGCAGATGCACGTTTTGTGCTAATACCATTCATGGACATGTTTTTAGATTTCTAAGTGCAGAAAAAGTATATGCCGAAATGGTTAATCGTTATAAAAAATATGGAGCAACTCACACTAGTTTTTTAGACGATTCTTTTACAGCAAATCCGGAAAGGGTAAGAAAATTATGTAATCTGATTATAATAAATAAAGATAAATATAACTTTACGTTTGGTTGTGTTACTAGGGCTAATATTGTTAATGAAGAATTATTAACTTTAATGAAAAAAGCAGGATGTAATTCAATTAATTATGGAATTGAAGGAGCTGATGACGAAACTCTTAGAAAATGTAAGAAAGGGATTACTATAGAACAAGCAATTAAAGCACTTAAGATTACCAAAGCGGCCGGTATTACTGCGCAAGCTAATTTTATTCTTGGATTCCCCTGGCAATCAGCAAAAGATATTAAAAATACGTTAAAATTTATGAAATATGTTTCGCAATGGGCAGATTTTATTCAAGTAGGTTCTGTTCTTATACCTTATCCCGGAACTGAAATATACGAAGAATATCACCAAAAATATGGGTTTACTGATTGGTGGCTGAAAAAAGAATACTCGGAATTACTTAAAAAACCACGTTTTATGGAGATTGGGATAAAATATTATAACCAACACCGCATTCTTAAGTTAGATTATTTTAAATACCCAAAAGAAACTAAAAGAGAAATATTAAAAGCTATAAAATGGACTGCAAAATATTCAGCATCCCACATGACCAAATATTATCGGTTTCAATTATATGTATTATATTATCTTTCAAGGTTTTTTTATTTAATCAATCCTTCTTTGGAGCAAGAAGCGACCCGACTAATTCGTCAATTTTATTTTAAAATATTGGGCTTTAAAAAAAGTACTGGAAAAATCTGATCTAAGATGGAAAGGGATTTTGTTAAATACGGAGAACTAGTAAATAAAGATATTCAGAAGTATTTAGATCCAAAAACAGGCCTGGTATTAAAAAAATATACTCGAAAAAGAACTTGCCCGGTTTGTAATTACCCTAAAAAAAAATTCTTATTTAATAAACAAGGATTTACTCATGTAAAATGTCCCAAATGCAGATTAGTTTATGTTGATCCAATCATAAGTGAGAGTTATCTTAAAAAATTTTATAAAGCTAAATCTTATGTTTATTATGCTTCTCTTATGACGGAAGAAGCTGTACAAAGAAGAGATAAAAGATCTGAAAAAATATTTAAGAAAATAAATGATAAATTTAAACATAAACACGGAAGAATATTAGATATCGGTTGCGGTTATGGTGCGATATTAAAGGTTGCAAAATCACGAGGTTGGGATGTCCATGGCACAGATTATTCTGATGATTGTAGAAAACATATAAAACAAGAGTTAGGAATAGATATAAAAAAACAAGATATTCTTGATACTAATTTTAAAGAAAACTTTTTCGATATTATCATTTTAAAACAGGTAATCGAGCATTTAAATGAACCAAAAAAAACACTTATCAAAATAAACCAATTGCTTCGTCCAGGCGGAATGCTCTGGTTGGCTACGCCTAACAGTAAAGGCATTTGTGCATTAATTATGAAAAAATACAACCCTTCATATCAAAGGGGCCATATAAATATTTTTGATAAATCAACTATGGCTAAAATATTAAAAGAATCGGGGTTTAGAAAGATGAAGGTATCAACATATCACTTAAAAGCTCTTAATTTATTTTGCTACTTAACTGGTAAAAGAGATGTCCGTATGAAAGTATATACAACATTAAACAAACTACCTACTCAAGGAGGAATAAAAAGAAGAGTTTTTTATAAAATTGTACAGCCGTTTTTATCTAAAGCTGCTAGTCTTTTTGGGGTCGGGGATTATTTAGAAGTTATTGCATACAAATAACTTTTAGCAATTAAACTCGCTTATTTTAATTAATCGCGTTTATCTTTTCTATATAAGCTTTATCATTATGATAATGGTCCTGTTCATAATTTTTGTATTTTCCTTCCTCAAGCGCTAAGCGTATTTCATTAATCCCTTCTTTTAAACTTACAGCTGCAGTAAAATTTAATATTGCTTGGATCTTAGCAAAGTCTACTTTGTAATCTCTTTTATCCAATTGGTCTTCCTGGATGTTTAGCTCTGCTGAAGGAATAACTTCTTTCACAATTTGGCCGATTTGTTTTATGGTGGCGTTGTTCTCATTTGAACCAACATTAAAAATTTCTCCGCCCACTTTTTCAATCGGCGCTTCTAGAACAGTAATTATTGCTTTGCTAACGTCGGATACGTGAACTAAAGGCCTCCACTGATCCCCCCCAAAAACATTGATCTTTCCATCAAAGAAAGCTTTTGCTGTCATGATGTTAGTAACTAAGTCGAAACGCATCCGAGGAGATTCACCAAATACTGTTGCTAAGCGAAGAATTGTAGGAGAAAATAAACCATCTGCCAGATTAAGCAAAGTTTTTTCCGATTCTATTTTCATTCGTGCATATAATGATAAAGGGTTCGTTACCGAGTTTTCGTGTAGTAATGAGTCATCTATGTTTGCACCATAAACACTACACGAAGAAGTATAAACAAATCGATTAACCTGAAAATGTTTACAAACAGTTGCTAATAAAGAAGTTGAAAAATAATTAATTTGTTGTGTTCTTTTTGGATTCAACTTACAAGCCGGGTCTCCAACAATTTCTGCAAGATGCACTACTGCATCTACATCTTTTATAGCATTGACAATAGTTTCAACGTTACCTACATCCCCTTCAATAAATGAAAAATTTTTATTTTGTTTTAAATCTTCAATGGACGAAGCGTTGATAAAAAGCTTGTCTAAAACTTTTACTGAATACCCTTTATTAAGCAATTGTCTGGTGAGTACTGAACCAATATAACCTGCTCCCCCCGTAATCAAGATTTTTTTGTTTGTTTGCAGTTGTTTTGTATCAAATAATTGGGAAGTAGACATTTTTATCTTTTGTAGTTGTGATGATAATAAAATTTCACAGATTGAGGCATCTTCATTAAGGATGGGGAGGTGATTTATTGGTTTATTTCCAATCGTGTTAATAAGGTCGGTAACAGAATACCCTCCTTTTATAATGGTCGCATTTTTATTCATAATCTCTCCAATAGGGGTTTCTAAACTTCCTCCATTGATGATTGCTCTTCGGATATCGCCGTCGGTAACTAAGCCCAAAAACCTTGTTTTTTCATCAACAATTATCGCTAAGCCATGCCCATTAATATCTATTTTTTTCATTACTTCTTTTAATATATTATTAGGGCTAACAAAGAATTTATCGAGGTTTTTATTTACCAATCTATTCCCTTTTTTTTCTTATTTCTTCTATTTTTTGACAAATAAAGTTCACTTCCTCTTCTGGCATATGAGAATATAAAGGTAAGCTTAAAATATTCCTTGAAATTTTTTCTGTAAGATTAAGCTTGTTTTCATATTCTTTTCTAAATAATGCATAAGCATTTTGTTCATGTAAAGGGGGATAAAAGTAATTTTTAGTTTGAATGCCTTCCTCTTTTAGTTTTTCTCCCAATAGGTCTCTATTTAATTTAAATAATTCTGGGTCAATTAAAATTGAAAAATCTTTATACGTGTTTATTAAATTGCAATCTGTTTTTTGGAAAGTAATCCCTGGGAGTTTTGAAAGATTCTGTTTATATAATTGTACTAACTTATTTCTTTTTTTAACATTTTCTTCTAGCAACTGTAACGATTTTAATCCTAAAAGAGCATTAAATTCGCTCATTCTAGCGCTCAATCCGGGAAATTCACAATTATAATCTCCGGGATCTCCATAAGTTCGACCAATTCTAATCTTTCGAGCCAATTCGTCATCATTTGTAGTTACTATCCCGCCTTCGCCGGTAACCATCAATTTAGTTGGGGAACAGCTAAAGATCTCAGCATCACCAAAGTTTCCAACAAATACAGAGCCAACTTTTGAACCCATGGCGTGAGCAGCATCAAAAATTAATTTTAAATTATGCTCTTTAGCAATTTTTTCTAATTCTTTAACATTAGCAGGACAGCCAAACAGGTGCACTCCTAAAATTGCAGAGGTATTTTCATTAATCGCTTCTTTTACTTTTTTAGCGTCTATAGTGTAATCTTCAGGATCTACTTCAACAAAACGAGGTATAAGCCCATTCCATAAAACTGCATGCCCAGTTGCAGAAAAAGTAAAACTCGGAAGGATCACTTCTCCTTTCAATCCCAAGGCTTTCATTACTAACATTAATCCGGAAGTACAAGAAGAAACAGCAATAGCATGCTTAACTCCTAAGAATTGCTGTAATCTTTCTTCTAATTTAGAAACCAATTCTCCGTTAGTTATTTTTCCTGAAGAAAAAAATGACCTAAATTCTTTTTCAAAATCTTCAAAAACAGGTAAAGTTGGTTTAGTTATTGGTATTAATTCAGTTTTTTTTTTTAAAACAAAATATTGTATCGAACTGTAATTACCTAAGGCAGGCATATAATTGAAAAATTCAACAAACTTATTATTATAAATAATTTCTTTATTTTTTTCCATTAATGCTGGATACAAAACTCTTGCACCAAAATAATATGAACTCAAAAAATTATAACCGGGACCAATTTCCGTCATTTGAAATTTATTTTTTATATAATCAAACAACAATTCTTTTTCAAAAAAAACATTGTGAAATGGTTGGGGAATTGGCGATAGTTCAATCACCGCTCTAGCTTCATTTAAATTTTTCCAGCCGTCACTGAAGGATTCAATCATTAAAAAAAATCCTCCTGGTTTAAGAATTCGATAAATTTCATCTAAGGCTTTTTTCTGACTATTCCAAGAATCAAGATTAATTAAACATCGTTCAACAATAATTATATTATAAGAACAATCTGGAAGGTTTAAATCTAAAACAGACCCTTGCTTAAAATCAGAGTTCTTTAGTTGTCTCTGTGTTGCGATTTTTAATAAATCTTCAGAAAAATCAATCCCAGTTAGTTTGTTTGGCAAACATTTTTCAACTCGTTCTGCAAAATAACCATTACCACACCCAAGTTCTAAAATAGATACTGGTTCTTTAAATAAGTTATTAATTGTAACTATGCTACTTAACAAAGCGTCTATCTCTTTATCCCTAATGAAATTATCTTTCATCGTAGATTCTTTAGAAGTACCAAACAATTCTGCTTGGTGTTTATAATGCTCTTTAACGCTAGTTTCCCAAACATCATTTACCTTTTCCATTGAGTACCTAAACGCCGTTTTTAACTTTTTAAATCTTGTTAATTACAATTCTATCTTCTTTTTAGTAAACTCTCATCTTCTAAGTAACGCCTCTTTGTTTGGGCACTATCCGTTTTATGAGTGATACATTTCTCAAATCACTCACTTTTTTC
>JBBSWB010000034.1:0-13332 GCA_038046465.1 Nanobdellota archaeon | reverse complement strand
AATTCGTAAAGTAGGAGTCTTTCCGTCCATAGAATCAACTGCTCCGTCAGGAGTGAAAAACCATAAATTTCTTAATTCTAGATTAGTTATTCGTTCGCGCATTAATTCGTCAACGTGTAACGGTGTGCCGGGAACTGCTTGCTTGTACGCATCTCTTAAATTTCCAGGAATGTTTTCAACCTTTTGTTCTAAAGTCATATTCTCACCTAAACGCATTCGAGAGAACTTTTTTATAAAGATTATGCAAGACAAGTAATTTTAATTGATATTATAGAACTTAATATGTTCTAGGAGGAAAATCTACTTCGATAACCCCTTCTGCTTCAGTAACAATTTCTTCTCCCATTCGGTGGCTGAAAGGTTCAACTAATTCAGAAAGTTCTCTTGACTTATTGGGTTTACTTTTGATTCTTTTAGCAAATAGAGCAGTTAATTCTGCCTGTTCCTGCTTAGAAAGGGCGCCAACATAATAGTTTCCATCTCTAGTAAGTCCAAAAGGATTTTTTACTAAGGATTCAATCTGTTCTCCATTAAGAAGACGGGTATAAGCTAAAAACATCGCTAATTCATTTAACTTTTTAACTCGAGGAATATGACTAATCAGATTTGGAGCAGCAAAGTAGACTGCGCCATATCGTTCTTCGTTTCCGGTAGGGCTCATTAGTTTGTAAACTAAAGCTTCTCCTGAACTCAATAGGCTTCGACAGTTTTTTTCATTGAACATAAGTAGTGAAAACTGGGGTTTATTTATAAACATTTCGCTGGAAAAGGCTCTGTCCTAAATATAGGTTAGTGGCATAAGGTCAAAGTCCAATAAGATTACTCTTTAAGCTGACAAAGGGGTCGCTCCCTACGGGAAATGTCAGCTATCGATTGTTAGCATCAAGGACTTTGAAGCTACTAACCCGAGCAAAAGCGAGATTTAGGACAGAGCCGCTGGAAAATAACTGTTCTAGAATATATTACAAAGTTAATTACTAACTAAAAAAGGGTTTTCTACGATTAAAGAAAAAACTTCCGCTAATTTTTCAATAGTTACTTCTGGCGGATTTAAATAAGGAGCTAAACTGCTTAAGATTAAAATTCGGGAATCGATCTTTTTACCAAAATAATGTTGCGCCTCCCGCTCGATCATCTCCTGAACTGCATCATGATTTTCAATTAAATAGAAATCCAAACGCCCCTTTCGTGCTGTCAGCTGAGCAATTTCTCTTTCTAAGTCGTGAGGTTTAGTTACCGTTCCAGTTTTATTGAAACCGATTATGTTCCAAACTTCGCGGCAAAAATGCGTCTTGCCTATGCCCGCAATGCCTTCAACAGTAGCAACATAAGGTTTTCGCCCAGAATAATTTAAAATGGTTTGAGCTAAAAAATCTACTGCTTCCGGAAAATCCATTACAAAAGAGTTGGTTAACATTTATTCTTTTCTTCTTCTCGAATAACTAACACCCAGTAAAGCGGCTGCTAAAGCCCAAGGGAATGAATCGGAGTTGTTACCGGAATAATTACAAGTAGGGCGATCTAACATGACAAAATCTTCTTTTTCAACAAAGTCGTCCACGCTCGCATCTTGTTTAGGAAGATTAGGGATAATTCCGCTATCTGCTTCGCCACCGCTTCCTCCAATACCGGCGTCTATCTCTGTTCCGCCGCCACTGCCCCCTGCACCAGCATCGACTGGATCAGGTAAATTTTTCATTTCTTCGTATTTTATTTCAATCCAATCTTTATAGGGAGCTACACGAGTAGCCACATAACCAAATCCACAGCTAACCCAAGGCACGTCTGGGGGTACTCGAGAAGTAGCAGTAATTACGCCCGCTAAAACTCCATCTTCAGCCAGAGCATAAGTTGGTCCACCCGAATCACCATAACAAGCATCCGGATTTGTGCCCGCCTCGCCATTATTGCCTAAAGGATAATTTTTACTAAAAATAATTTCTTTTTCCGTGATAACTCTAATAGGTACTTCACCCCAATAAAGAACTCCGGAGGATTCATCGCCCACCTGCTCAAAAATATCGCTAGGGTAGGAAGGCTTTCCATTTTCACCATAACCCGCCAACCGAGTTAGTTGATTAATAAGTAAGGTATCGTCATAAACATCGCTAACGACTGCATCTGGAATTGGACTTTTTAATAACACCAAACCAATATCGTTAGTATTCATACTTTCAGAACAAATTCCTTCGCTAGAACTTATTTTATTTAATTTTTTATACCCGTACTCATCATAACCTTCATGGTAAGTTACTGCTTTTACATCGTGAACTAAATCAAGATTAAGTTCGTTTACATTAGTAGTACCATAAACAATTTTAATTTTTTCAGCGCCATACCAATTAACACAATGAGCTGCAGTAACGACTAAGTCCGGTTTGATTAAGGTTCCAGAACAAACTAGATTACTGCCCGGTGATTGAGCTAGGGCCACAATAGACGGAAACTGCGCATGCGTTTCTGCTTTGGTACCGTTAATAACTTCTAAACCGATTCCCGGTTTTTCCATTCGTTGTACTTCAGCTTCTGGGCTGCAACTTAATGCGCCTAGAGCAGCTAAAGAAAAAGCAGCATTATTAATTAAAGATTTATATGTCATTAAAAATTACGTTTTTTGATTTCCCTTTATATATCTTATGCAAACTGTATCTTGTGCAGGCTAATAAAGCAATTGCTCCTAACAGAAACCCGCTTGCTTGTAAATGGCTAGAAGAACCAGAATAATTACAGCCGACTGGATCGATTACTACAGCACCTGGATCTTCATCGAGAGTATTTGTAATCGTTTCTTGATCGTCTTTACTACCTTGCTTATCTAAACCAGCTAATAAATTATCTATCTCCGTATTTATCCACTCTTCATGTGGGCCGGGTAATCCTACGACTGCACCATGTCCGCATTCGATAGGTTTATCATGAGGTATCCTAGAAGTTACTCCAACTAATAATTCGATTCCATTAAAGTTAACATACGTTGGCCCTCCCGAATCTCCATAACAAATATTGGGTGCATCAGGAGCATCTTTTCCAACAACCATTTCTTGGGTATGGTGATCAGCAAAATTGCTATCTCCCCCATTAGGAGCATAGAATTTAGCGATGGTGCTTGTTCCAAAATATAATTGCCCCTTAGCCGACATCGAATCCCGTCCATAACCGGCAAAGATCACTTCTCCTCCCTCTTTCAAAGCTAATTCCTGCAGCAGCGCGGGTAAGATGGGCGTAATTACGGGTTGGTCTACCGGGCGCTCTAACAATACTAACGCTAAATCGTTATGATTATATCCATTTTCAAGAGACCCATCGTAATTTGGATGTTGAATGGCTTCAATAATTTTATAGTAACAATTGTTACATTCTTGCTCTAAATCAGAAGAACCATAAACTGCATATGAACCGACAATAATGGGGGTGGTGGTGCAATGCGCTGCCGTCAAAACAATTTGCGGATGAATCAACGACCCGGTGCAAAACTCTACTTGTCCATTATCTACTGCTAAAGCAACGATGGAAGGAAAATCAGCATGCTCTGCTTCCTCGCCATTAACAATAAAATTTGATTCTCCTGGCATGAATTGTTTAGTCTTAGGTGTTATCTTAAATATTTCTACTAAGTAAAACCACTATTCAAATATAGCAATCTTTATTAAGCGAGTAACTTAAAATTAATAGGAAAGTTATGGCACGAATTATATTTTTAGGTACTGCAGGAAGCTCTGCTGTAGTTAGCAGACAACTGCGTTCTTCGGGAGGAATTATTTTACAGGTAGAAGATTTGCAATTTCATCTCGACCCGGGTCCAGGAGCTTTAAATAAAGCAAAAGAATATGGAATAAATGTCCAGAATACCACGGCAATTTTAGTTTCTCATAACCATATCAACCACTGTAATGATCTCAATGTTCTTATTGAAGCAATGACTCATGGGGGAATTGAACACCGCGGAATCATTTTAGGCAGTAAATCTATTTTCCAAACCGCTGAGGATAATCATCCCTTTTTAACTAAACACCACCAAACTTTAGTAGAAAAAATTATCCCCTTAGAAAAAAATCATAAAGTTGGTGTGGAATTGATTGAAATAAATGCTCTGGCTGCAGAACATACTGATGATTGTGCTATTGGATTCAAATTTTTCTGTCCGCGGTTCACGCTTAGTTATACTGGAGATACCAAATTAACTCCCAAATTAATTGAAGAGCTAAATGGTTCAGATGTTTTAATCTTGAATGTTCCTTATCCAGGCGACAAGGGAACCGGGATGAATTTAGATACTAATACTGCAACTCAAATTATTTCTGCGGTTCGCCCTAAATTAGCGGTCTTAACGCACTTTGGTTTAGAGATGTTAAAAACTGATCCGTTGCAGGAAGCTCGGGAAGTGCAGCGTATTACCGGCGTACAAACCATTGCTGCTTTAGATGGGTTAGTTATAACTCCAGAAGGATACGGGCAGAATCGCTGTCCAGTAAAAGGGTATTATTAAAATTATTATTTTTATTAGTATTAATATTATTTAACTTTTTTATTAAAGATTAAATTAGAAATTCTATCAGCCACACCAATCCTAACGCTAAGAAACATCCGGCAGAAATAAACGGCATAGCGGGGTAGAATTTTCCTTCATCACCTTTCCACATCAATAAGGCTAACCCCAACAAAGCGCCAAAAGGAATAATCAAGCTTTGCCACAAGCCCATTTCTTTCAGCAAAACTCCGGCAAAAATTAATGGAAAACCAATATCTCCTCCGCCGAGAACGGCCGTTCTTACTTTGGCTAATTGTACTTTAGTTTTTTTAACCGTGGGAAATTTAGGGAGTTTGCTGCTTTTACTTAATTTATAAGGAATTAATAGACCGGCAAAAATTTTTGCTTTTGCCTGTGATTTGGCTAAAGTAATCATGTGCTTAGATTTCCAAACTGCATAAGCATCGTAAGCTGAAATCAAAATTAATAAGATAATTGCCGACCATAAATTAAGCAGAGGAACAAAAATCGCTGCTAACCCCCCATAAACAAATAATTCAGTTAGATTATGGACCCAGACATTAGGACGAAAGACTTTCCATATACCTAAAATAAGCGCTAGAAGAAAAGCAAAGCCCTTGCCTAAAAAAACGCTCCAGGCCACCGTTAAAGAAAGAACTACGGCCAGCAGGAACCAAACTTTCCAAACGACAGTTAAGCGATATTTCATCAATAAAAATAATATTCCGGTTCCGATTAAGATAGCTATAACAATGGGGACAAAAGAAGTCCGTTCATCCATGGGCGGCCTTTCTCCGATGGGCAGCTCTTTAAATTCTGTTTTACCGCTTTCTAAACTTTTAAGCGGATCAATATAATTGTATAAAATTCCCAGACCGATTAGTTGAGCAAACAGGAAAATAAATAAAACGATTAAAGTTATCCTCCAAGAATGTTTCATAATAAAAAGTAAGATTAGATTGTTTATATATTTAACTAGCTCCAACTGACCCTAAATAACAACCGCAAACATTATATCCCACTCTAGAAAAATATTAAAGTGCTTTTTCTTAATAAATAAATAATAACATGATCACTAAAAAAATAGCTGTGGCTGAAATTTGTCTTTCTCTGGCTGGCTGCGGATACCGGGGAACCTGGGATTTTCCTTTTCCTAAGCCCGGCGTTAGAGAACCTTCTTTAGAAGAAAAAACTGAGGAAGTTGCTAACTTTTTAGAAAAAAAAGAAAATTATGTTTATCTTTATTCAGGTAAATTATTAATTGAAATTTTCAAAGATGAAAATAAATACTTAGAAACATCTGTAACTTATACCGATAAAGAACGTGAAAATGCTACGGGCATGGTTCCGGTTCGGATGGTTTTTTGGGCAGATCAGCTGCCATATGGTTCTCCAGATGTGGCTTTGGTAGAAAATAATCTTAATGTTCAGGAAATTGACCCTAAAACTACTTGTATAGCAGATATGCAGGAAATGACGATTGATGCTGTATATGAAAATTTAAAAGGAAGAAGCCACCAACTAGAACCAAACCAGCCATTTTACCGCTACTTCCATCTTTGTTTTAATGAGCTGACTAATTTTTAATTAAGTAAAAAAGCGATTAACAGCAAATAGTAACCGACAACAGATTCATTCAAATCCGATATAACTTTCCGTTAAATTGATTTTTTCTTCTCTTTTAACAAATTCTTTAAACAAAGGGATTTTAACCGGAACTGCAAAGCGGGTAAAAGTAGAGGTGACTAAAGCTTCCCCGTGATCCAAAGCAGCAATATTGCGGTTATCCTGAGTTAAATCTTGGGGAGAACTCTCCATTACCGCCTGCCGTTCAGAATTCATTTCCATCCCCAAAATTATTTTAGTATTCATGTTAGCCAAAATATTTTTAGGAATCTCTGAAGGCAATTGCGTAATGGCAATTAATCCTACTTTGAATTTTCTTCCTTCTCTGGCCAGCGTATCAAAGATATTGCTTCCCTGCTCTAACACTTTTTTGCCTAATACCCGGGGAGCTTCTTCTAAGACGACAGAAATGACTGGTTTCTCATCTAAAAAGCCATTCTTTTTGTAATGTTTATATTTCTCAAAAATTTCCGTAGTAATTAAACTGCCCACTAAAATTTCAATCGCCCCGGAAAAATAACTGGTGTCAATAATAACCACTTTTCCCTGCTCTAGATCATTGCAAATATCCGTAACCGTGTTTTCTCCGGCAATCAGGTCGAAAATCCCCTGGCAATACAACTGCCCGTTTTCAAATTCTAATCCTAATAAAGAAATTAATTTTCGTTTTACGACGGCAATAGTGTCTTCATGAAAATAAACATTTTCAATTTTTTCTTCTTTTAGTAGAGAAGCAATCCAATTGGATTTAAATTTTTTGTAATAAACATATAAGCATTGCCGTTGCGGATCGCTTAGATTGATTGCCCCCTGAAAATGTTCCGGCTTTAATTTGTGGATATTAATTTTAAGTGAGTTAGCACCAGCCGGGGGATTTGTGGGCGTATAATAACATACCTTTTCTTTAGCCGGATGGTTTTTTAGTCCTAGGCCGGTCCGCCCATAATATTCGTCGTGTGGATCTAAAACTAACATACCTGCATAGCCTTTATCAATTACATCCCACAAGATACACGACATCAGATTACTTTTTCCTTTTCCCGTCGAAGCCGGTATTAATATGTGGTGGCTTAACACTTCTTTCCCGGGCAGATAAATATCAAAATCCAACTCCTTGCTGCCGCTGCGTAATTTTCCTAAAAATAAAGGGTGGTGCGGTTTAGTAATAAATGCAAGGTCCTCTTTGTTGATCTCCCGCACTTTGGAAAAAAAAGCGGGTAATTTTTTGCAGGTTTTACTGCTCTGGGCGATATTTAAAATTGGTTTTAAAAAAGCCAGCTGATAATTCCGTAAATTCTCATCCATAATAGCAAAGGCGCCTTCTTCCAGATTCATCCCTGCGACCATCTCTAAATTCTGCTGGGAAATTTGGCTGCCATAGATTAGATCATATACCTGAAGAATAAATTTTTCTTGGTTACCGTCGATAACCATCAGTTCTCCCAATTCCACGCACTCTTCTGCTTTGACACGCATAATAATCTTAGAAAAGTCGCCGGAAATCACCTGTCCTTTATTCATACAAAAATTAGGTTTGCCGAGGTTTTTTAAGATTTGTATAGTGAAGGCAACAAATTAAAAAAAAATTAAAAAATTATTTTGGAGACTTACAGTTTGAAATTGCAACAATGTTTTCATACATTGACAAAAAGGGAACTCTCCACCCATAGGTTCTTATCTCACAAACCGTATTAGATTTTTCCGCACTTATTAATTGTGCTTGTAAGGTTGAAGAATCAAATTTACAACCATTATCGAACAAACATTCTATTAAGCTGTCTGTATTTTCAAATGCTCCTTCTTTGCCAGTGTCAACATCTTGTGTAAAAACAACGTATTTATCTCCACTAACCACTCGTTCACTACCAACCACTTTTACTTGATAACTTTCTCGATCAAAGTGTTGAGCCGTTCCTAAAGCACCGCAGGAACCAAACAGAGCTAAAATCGCAATACCTAATCTAAACTCGCCTCTTTCCGACAAAGGGTGTGTTGAATATCTCATTTTTAATCCTCCATAATTAAAATTAAATTAACACGAAGCCGCTTTTTTATAAATCTTTTGAATTTAAGGTAATTTAAAAAATAGATATCGCAATGATTAAGAAGTTATAACTTTAGTTTTTCCATCTTCACTAACAACTAGAACTTCTTGACCTTTTAAAACATAATTACTATAATCTCTTAATACTAATGCAGCATTCTTGGTATCTTCTGCAGAATGCCCTGCGATGACCAAAGCTGAATTAGTCCCTCCAAAAACATTTTCATACAATTTAATCACTGCTTGACCAGCGGTGAAATTTCGATCACAGGGAGAAGGGTTGCCCATTAATTCGGCAGCTAATTTGTTAACACAAGGGCCTCCAACCAGAATAAAATTGGAACTAGTTTTATCCGCAACCTCAGAATCAAAAAGGGAGATATTTTTACCAAGTAGAGAGATTGTTTCTGTCGTTATTCTTTCACCTTTTTTATTGGCCCCGACCACATAAGTCTCCGCAAAGATTTGTCTTTGGGGATAAACCCAGGAGAATGTTCCTTGAGAAATATTATCATCCCACTTAGCATATAGACCATAACGAGTGTATCCTTCTTCTATTTTATCATCGCCAATTTGTAAAGTTCCGGCATCAAAGCCATATAAATAGCCTAAGGAGAGAGAATCATTAATATCTAACTCGCTATTAATACTATCCCACCCCACGCCTACCGAAATAGAATCTCGCTCATTACCATCATGGTACTCAGTAGTAATATTAAAACCATTCTCCGCTGGAGATAAAGTAAGATAAGCTTTGTAATAAGTGTATAAATCTTGGGCACCCGCTCCATTAAAAGCACTGTCGCCATTAACATCGGCATAAATAGAAGAAGAGCTGATATTAATCTTGTAAATAAAGCCATCTAAGCCAAAATCAGCTAAGTTTGTAGTATCATAATCAACATAATAAGTCTTTCCCCCGATGGCTTCGTCTTTTAAGGTAACCCTTGAATTAGTTGTATCAATTTTTGTTAAACGCATAATATGGCTATATTTTTCTTTACTAAGAACAAAGTAATCATTAACATCGATGGCTTCTGATTCGTTGACAACGAGGTCATAAAAAGTTGAACCTGATAATTTTCCTAAAGAAATATTGCTACAAACGCTAGTCGTACAACTAAGGATATCTAAAGAATATTTTTGCTTGTTAAGATTAGTAAATTCTAGCCTATATTTTTTTTTATCTCCTGATTTTAAGGCGATCTCTTCAGTAACATCATCATTAACTAAGTTTCTAAAATCAAAATCAAATCCATTCAGAAAAAGATTACCACTTTCTTCTTCTATAATTTTAGCAATTGGGCTTAGTCTTCCCCCCAAAGGGATATATAAATCATCAGAAGGGGTGTAGTTTACTTCCAAAGCACTAATTTTTATCCCGCTGCCATCAACAGTCCCGTCATCTTTAGTTGTTTTTATGTTTAAAACTACTTGGCTCAATTCATTTCCGTCAATCGCTACGGTCCCCCCATAATTATGAGCAGTAGTATCTGTGTCAGTCAAAACGATCTTCTGGCTCCCGAGATAGAAAGTGGCTTGATGAATTCCTCCAGCATAATTCTGATAAAAGATTTCCGATAAGGCAAGACTTACCTGGCCATTTATTTTATAGGTATCTCCTTTACTGAGTTTACTCGTGGGTTGGCCATTGATGATAAATTTAGCATGGTTTTGATCAATAAACATCAATTCTACTTCATATAATTCTTTATCTAACAGAAAAGATCCTTTTTCCCCTTCACCAAATGTTTCTTTTATTTCCCCCCCTAATAAAGTAAATTTAATATTATTTTGAGCGGAGTGTTCAGCACTAGTAAAAGTGTAATTTTTCCCAAACAAAATGGTTGTTTTATCTTTAATCCCTTCCAAAAAACTTTCTTGGTGTTCCACTTCTAAAGCGGGACTAAAACTAATCCGATAAACGTAAGCAGCGCTATGTTCAGGGATAATCAAATAAAAATCGGGAGTATCGGTATCGTCATCAGGATCAATAGCATAATTAACTGTTGCTGAAGGGAGTATAATGCTTTGGGTATAACTAAAAATGCCGAAGGGATTTTTAATCTGCCCTCCTTTTAAGGCTTCAAGATGTGAACTGATTGCCGAAGCTAATTTACTTGAAAGGGGATCAACAAATTCTTGAGTATCAGAGACTAATTTTTCATCAACTTCTACATTGTACTCTACGTTAGTAATAGTAGAAATCGTCGCAGCAATGTCGATGGCTCCAGCAATATCTAAAGTAGCTGCTTCTTTTCCAACTACAATTAAACCAGACCACCTACCATTATCAACAAAAGGATAAGGATAATCACTTAAATCTAAAGCAGTAACTAAATTGATTAATAAAACTAAAGTAATCAGGTGAATTGTCCATTTCATTCGTTAACTCTTTTTAATTAAAAAAATAAAAATAAATAAATAAATACAAAATTTTAACCAGTGCTATTGGTTTCATTACCTCCGGGGCAAGTGCCGCAATCTCCCGTACAAGAGGAACAAGTTTCTGCGCCATTACAAACATTGTCTCCACATGAAGGGGAAGGCTCACCCCCTAAAATGCCAACTTGACAAACAGAAGTACATCCACAGGAAAATCCTCCATTGACATTATATGCCCCATCAGCGTTGCAATTATATAAGAAGGTTCCTGGCGCTCTTCCCCAACAGTTGTTAGCCGCACCACAAACACTTATACATAAACCGCTTGCATCAGTTCCATCTGGGTTGCAACCTGCAACAGTAAAGACGGCTTTACAACTCAAATCACATTTACAAGCTCTACTGCCACTTACATCATAAATTTTGTTATCATTACAGCTATAACTATAGCCATCTGGTAATTGAGTATTACACTGTGAATCAGCGCCACATTGAGTTAAACAGACGCCCGTTGTTGAAGTACCATTTACACCAAGACATTCACTGGCACAGGCTCCACAATCAGCAGCACAACTTAAACAGGTCTCATTCCCATCACATACACCATTGCTGCAATAAACACACGTCCCGCAGTCTGATGCGCAAGTATTACAAGTTTCTACACCATTACAACTGCCATCACCGCAGACAGGGGTTCCAGCAACACAGGCCCCATCACTACACGTCCATCCCGAGGGACAGGTTCTTAATCTTTCGGTCATGATGTAGTCCTGATTACAAAAGTATTCAGAAAGAACGGTCGTAGCTTGACAATAGTCCGTCTTCGGTCCAATCAGACCAGGGCCCGTCGTTGTTCCTTTTTTGTAAATATTATCTCCACCATCGGTATCTATACAATCTCCTGGTTGACAAGCACCACAATCGATTTTGCAACTGCAGTCTTCAGTAGAATCACAAGATCCATCGCCACAGAAACCCTCTGAGTTATCATTTTTATCGGAACAAAACTTATCTCCCGGTTCCGAGCCATCAGTACAATAAGCTCTTTTCCAGAGAAAATCACAGAAGCCATCTCCATCGTTGTCTATATGATCATTACACTGAGTAACTGCGGAACTTCTGCCCGTCACTTTAGCCCAACCGGTTGAGGAAGCTCCAAAAAAAAGAACAAGTAAAACCACAATAAAAATAATCGAAAAAGTTCCAACGAGAATGCCTTTTAAACCTAACTTATCTTTTAAACGCTTTAATCTATCTTTGTTTCTATTCATTTTAACATCACCTTTTTTTATTTTAATTTTAAAATACTTATTTAAAGCTAAATACAGAAATAGATATATATATATACGCCTATTTAATACTTTCGAATTTGGGTATGCGCATAACTCGTTCGCTATTGCAAATGATCAAAAATTATAAAAACCTTACAAAAAGCTAAACTTGCTTTTCGGGGTTTCAAAAAAGATTTTTATTTTTTAGAAACCAAACAAAAACCAGTTGGTTTTTGGGGTTCTGGAAAAACTGATAGTTTTTCCAAAACCTTTATAAAACACCCTCATTTCTACAGCAGAAATGGAAGCAATCATCATGCATTTTAGACAAGGAAAACATCATGTTAATTCTAAACAGATGATTCTAAAAGTAGCTGATACTGCTGAAGAAGCTCAAAAAAGCATCGGCAAAACGGCAACCTGGACTTCTCCTGCCGGAAATGAAATCAAAGGCCAAATTTCTGCTTTACACGGAAGAAAAGGAAACGTACGAGCTATTTTTGCTGACAAAGGTTTGCCTGGACAAGCGTTAGGGCAGAAAATTAAGTTAAATTAAGTAAAAACTGGTTCTCTATTTTTAGCGTAAATTTGCGTAACTTAAATCTAGTAGTTTTAGCTGTTTTTAAGTCAAATTTAAAGCTGATTTTCTTATCTTATTTGGTTGTCACTACAGAGTGATAAAATAAGCGAAAGATTTATAAATAACACCCCGTTTGTAGTCTATAAGATGGCTTTAAAACAAGGTTTGGAAGGAATAGTAAATGAACCCCTTAAGACAAAGATTGAAGCATTTACTAGATCAGAAATTACTAATTCAATCTTTTTTGGAAATACACCTATAACTGACGTTTTTACAGCAGATTATGATTCCCTGACTGAAACAGAAAAATATGTAAAAGCAATCCTGTTACTGCAAGGGGTTTGTAAAGAGTGTGATTCTGCCAAACTAGAAGAAGCGGCAATAATTCTTGATCACCTTTCTTGTAAAGCTCCCACTAGCCAAATTTATAGAGCCTTAGCTTATGTCCACGCTCTTGATGGCAGATTTATAGAAGCTAATTATGTTTTAGAAAAAGGTAAAGTTTTAGGAACTGGACTGGAACACTTCCTGGCTAATAAACTTAAAGAAGGAGGAGATGTAGTGTCAAGGTTAGATTATCGTCCCGATATGTCTTATGTTGCCGTGTACCAAGAAAACGATCGCCAGATTGAAAAGCTTTTGAGGGAAACAAAAAAAGCAGAAGTAGTTTTGGTTGTAGACGACCTTAAGTATGTCGCTAGCCTTAAGAATAAGTTTAAAGATAGTTTATACACTATTGAAACCGAATCTGAAATCCACGAAAAATATAATCCTTTTACTGAAAGTAGATTAAGAATCGTTCTTAAAAATAACAATAATGGAATTGTTGAGAAGGGCTATCAGTTTGGAATGCAAAAAGCTCTAAATCCCAATCAGTGCAAAATGGCACAATTCGAAAAGTGAGTGATTTTGCTCGTTTTTGTAATTAGCTTTGGCG
>JBBSWB010000033.1:0-16266 GCA_038046465.1 Nanobdellota archaeon | reverse complement strand
CCAAAGCTAATTACAAAAACGAGCAAAATCACTCACTTTTCGAATTGTGCCAAAACAACCAAAAGTTTATAACTGGTCGCTATTTTTCATTTTAAAATGGCTTTAATTAAGTATTATAATCTTGAATCCCACTCCGAGGGGGACGTTTCTGACCTCGAAAGAAATCTCCAGAAATATTTGCTTAGTGAAAAGCACGTTAACGGTCTTTTAGAAACCGATGTTAAAGATGTTGTTCAAGCAAAAGAAGGAAATGGCGATAAAGATACCTTAACAAAGTTACTTTATGATTCTGGAGATTTTGATGTTTTGTATAAAACTTCATGGACAATTTCAAAAGGAAAGAAACGATGGTTTGGAGAAAATAGTGTGCCAAGATTTGGGACTGAGCTGGTTGTAAGAGCAACACCAGAAGACATTTTAGAACTTCAGGACTATTTAGCAGGTTCTGGTTTTGAAGTTGTTGAAGCGAGAGGTATTTCTCGAGCAACATTTAATTTTGCAACAACTCCCGCTCAGTCAGGACACGTTGCCTGTTATACTGAAATGTTAGGGAATTTAATTCAGAGAGATTATCCTGGTGTCAAGGGCGATATACGGAAGAATAATGGGGTAAAATGGGGAGAAGATGTAGGCACTACCTGTGTTGGAATGTATGAGGGAGCAGTTATAGATATTCTTAAATTACAGAAGCAGATTATTTCTAGCGCAGAGACGTATGGATGTCCCGTTAAAAATAAATCAATTAACTTTTTATAAAAAACTTAAGCCCCCTCTTTTTGTTTATTCGCTTTAGAAAATTTTGATTTCTTTTTAAGACTTTAATTTTCGTATGCTTTTGGTCAGCTTTTTGTTAAATTGTAGAATTATCTCTTGCTATAAAGCTATAACATATTAATCTGAACTAAACGGAACAACTACTTTTAATTTATTTTCAGATACTTTAAATGTAAGCATATCTCCTTCATTTACATCGTGCCGGGTGACCGAATCTAAAGATAATTCTGAAGGATCATTCGCCCAATACCTTAAAGTTAATTCTTCTCCGTCTTTAATTTGAAGATTAAGCCCCCGGTATTTACAATCTTCCCCCATAAATGCCTCTCGGGTAAGCGTTCTTAATTCGGCTGATGTTCGCGGAAATTCTTGGGTTACTAAAGGATATGCTCCAGACTTAATCAGAGGTAAATATAATCCTGCATTTCGATACCATGCTCCGGTTCCTGAGCCTGCTCCAGCAACTACTACAAAACCCGTACATTTCTGCTCTTCGCTTTCTCCGTTAAGTTTTAGCTGATAACGGCTAATCATGTCTGTAGCTTTAATAGACAAAGAAACGGTACAGATGGAATCTTCCATTCTAACTCCATTCACCTTGGTGGCAATTTTAGTCCAAGCTTCAGTATTAAATTCTCCCGCCACCATTCTCTCTAAACATTGTTCAAAGCTTTCCGGAGTGAAATGCAACAATTTGCCATAACTAGTTTGAGGATCAGAATTAATCCCGATTATATATGCGTCGGGAAATAAATGAGAACATATTTGAAAAAAATTATCTCCCCCAATAACCGCGAGCATTTCTACTTCGGGCTTAGGAATACGAGCTTCCTGAAGAGCAATTATATCTATGACTTCCGCATCAGGCACCCGGGTTAAGATGTGCTCAATGTTTTGTTTCTGATGAAAATGGCTGGTCACAATCCTATCTACGTTTTTTCCCTGCTGCTTATAACTGCCTAATACTTCATCGTAAGATAATTTCAGACGATGCATATCCCATTCTATTTTAGATAATTTAGCGGCAATCCCTAATTTCATGATTTCACTTTATCGGTTTTTATTTGATATACCCCTTTTCCTGCTTTTTCTATTTTTTCTTTATTCTTTAACACAGCTAACCATTCTTCGGGAAAAATCATCCCGTTTTTTGCTCCACATAATGCCCCATACATTGCTCCAGTAGTATCGCAATCACCGCCCCAGTTAATGGTTTCAATCAATCCGGTAAGTGGTTCATCCCAATACTTTTGAAACATAAATAAAGCAAAAGGATACGAACATAACACCGAACTACCTGAACCTAGAACTGTATGCGCTTCTTCATCACGAACATTCTTATTCTGTTCAATCCAGTTTAAACGCGAAGTTAAATTTCCAGCTTGCGCTGCAGAATAATTTGCGGGGACAGGTTTCTCCCAGGAAGAACTAACTCTAACTATAGATTCCACAAATTCGTTTTTAGATATTTCTTGCAACAGAACATAAATTGAATGAGCTTGTATTACTCCGCTAGCTATTGAACGAGGATCAAGATGAGTAATCTTTCCAATTAATTCTGCATATTCTAATCCTTGCTCAGAATTGCCAGTTGCGTCCATATACAAACCCACAGGAGACATTTTCATTGCCGGAGCATTTCCTGGTCCGCCAATCACGCCTGATTCTAATGGAGAAATTCCTTGCATCAGACGTTTAAATCCTTGACGAGTAGTTCCCCCAAATCCGCCCGCAATAGTTCCATCTGCTTGAATACGGGAAGTGTATTCATATAATTGCCTCTGGGCAATATCTTCTAAATCTAATCCTTGTTTAGCGGCAATAGATTCAGCTAGAGCTAAGGTAAGAATAGTGTCATCAGTATAATCGCCCGTAGTTAAACCGATATTAAAATATCTAATTTTGCCAAATTCGTCTTTGTAAACAATTTCTTTTTTATCATCTCTTACAATTATGGGAGCTATGGGAAATGATATTTTTCCCGCGTATTTTTCTATTCTTGCTTTACTCCAAGCTTCCACCGGCATACCTAATGTATCTCCGAGTGCGCAACCAATTAAAGTACCAACATATTTATCTTGAAATTCAGTCATTTTAATCATTCCTCCCGAGCATGTTCTTTTTCTACTTCAGCAGTTTCATGTGCATGATAATCTTTTCCAGAGCATAATTGGGTTAACGTCTGCAGACCAAACTCTTTTCGGAAACGTTCTACTAATCCATTTTTCTCCAAATAATCTGCAACAGTATTCGGAACCAAAGATTTCCAATCTCCATCGCGCGCCAGTTCCATTCGTACTACTGTTCCTTTCATCCAAAGCTGCTGTTCTGGCGGGATTAAAGTCGCTGGATGGATAATGTCATAATACGGCTTAAGCAGGTTAGTTACATAATCATTCCCGCTTACAAAATGGTCTAGTTTTCCATACTGCTCTAAGACACATTCTGTCCATTTCTGCCCATCAGCGTATTCAGGAAGTTGAGCAAAATCAGGAATTTCCAGAAAAGAATAATTATTAAATCTTGGATGAAGATATAAATCAATCATCTCTTGAGTTTCCTTAACCGTAAAAGGATTTCTAAGATTATATTTATTGCTGCTGCCGATGCCAATAATTACTGTTTCAGCTTGCTCACATACAGCTTCAAGCATTAATGCCCCACCATTATGTAAAGGCTTAAATCTGCCGATCAATCCAATATTACCTAATTTCATTTTCATTTCCCCCAACAGTTCCTAAATAGATTTTAAGAATTTTTCTATGGTGATCTGGAAAAGCCCAAACCGGTTTGTCTAAAAGATCAGCTATCTCTCCAAGAGTATAAACTCGAGCAGATTTTGCATCTTCTTCCTCTTGTGGTTTTAAAATTCCCCCACCTTGAGCGGTATAAGCAACGCTGGCAATAAATGCTCTGGGGTCTTGAGTTGGTTCTGAAAAAACACACAAAGGCCTATTGGGGCTATCTAAAATTACATCTAATCCAGTTTCCTCTTTTGCTTCTTTGATAGCGTTAGTTTCTAAAGTTAAGTACTCGGCAATTCCTCCCGGCAGCGCTATTCCAAACGGAGGATACTTTCTTTCAATCAGTACAATCCCGTCGGTATTGCCATCATTATATCGAATGATGATATCTGTAGCAACAAAAGGGCCTGCATACCTCTCTTTCAAATACTCTTTGAACGTGCCATATTTTGGTGCCATTTTAGTTTTCCTCCTGTATATTTTTAATCATACCTCAAAGTTATCGGTGCAAGGGGCGGATGAATTATCCTTGCTTTCCCTTCCGCAATAGCGTTGCGTCGATAAATATCTTTAACTAAGTCTTCTGCTTGGGCGAATTTAGTTTTCCCAAACTTTGATTGATATAACTCCATATCTTGTTTTGCATAATCAGTTACCTGGCTGTGGTTGAGTAATTCTTCTTTGGTAAATCCTTGTTCTAATCCAGATACAACTAATTCTACAGTCTCATACATATATCCTAAATCACCAAAATCGGTCTGTCCCGGCTCTAATCCGGCAGAGGGAATGCGGTTAGCTAAATCTCCAAATCCGAGATAAGTTGCCATCTCTCGAACTAATCTCTTAGGTAAATTACCAATCGGGCTTATGTGCACTGCCCCGTCGCCAAATAAAGTATAATAACCGATGCCATAATCTTCGTCTTTATTTCCGGTTCCGGCAAGAATTTTATTTTCAGTTGCCGCTTTAGTGGAAAGTATATTTGCTCGAACTCTAGAAGCTAAATTACCTAAATGAAATTTACTGCTAAATGCTTCTGGATTTGTACTTCGATGAACATCTAATACTTGCTCGATACTTTGTACTTCATACCTTATCCCCAATCTTTCGGCAACTTTTATTCCATCGGCGGTGTCTTCCGGAGCGTTAGTCTTCGACGGCAACATATAGCCCACTAATTCTAATTTGTGGCAGTTGCCAGCACTATACTGATCAAAAGCTTTCTTGATCAAAGCAGCAGTAGTAGTAGAATCGACTCCGCCGGAAAGTCCGATGACACAACCCGTGGTGCCAAATCCTAGTGCGGTGTTAATCACAAAATCACCAATCTCCTGGCTGACTAGTTCGGGGTTCATTCGTGCTAGTTTGATTTTATTCATTTTCTCGCCTCCTTCTGTTTTAAGCATTCTTTTAAAATAGTTTCGACGGTAGTTAATTTCGCTCCGGAAGAAAGCATTTCAGTTAAGGCTGCTTTTTCTGTTTCAGGAGTTACTCCTTTGATTGCATCTTCTACAACATAACATTGAATGCCCATTTTCTGCATCCCTAACACCGCTGCTTTTACACAATAATCAGTAGCTACACCATAGACGACAGCTTCGTTTACTTCTGCTAGTTCTAGAAAAGCCCCTATTGCCGGATTAGTGAATACATCATAACTTTGTTTTTCAAAATAAAGACCGATTTGATCATTTATTTTTAGCCCCGGTTGGACTACTCTATTTATAGCATGTATCAAATTTAATGTTCTTACCTTGCCATCTAAATAATGAGGGATGTATATCCCTTCATCGGTTGGAGGTATTCCCATCATCTCAGAATAGGCTGTTTGGGTTAACTCAATTTTTTTCTGTCCATCTGTTCCGGCCAGGCAATGGTCTGGGAAAGGTCCGCCATTTTGTTGTAATTCCCTTTCTCGAAGTTTATATTCTTCTGTTCCAAAATGTTGATCAACAGAGCCGACAATAGGAATTTTGTGTCTTTTTGCATAATCAGTCAACCGCCATAAATCATGTTTAATCAGTTCTGCATCCGGCACGTATAGCACTCCATTTTTGTTCATAAAATCATTCTGCGTGTCCACATCGTAAAATATTTTCATTTTATTTTCCTCCAATAGTAGACTTAGCTAATTCTAAAACGCACTTAGCTTCTTCTTGATCCGGATTCCAGGTTGAACCTAGATATTGTAATGGAGTTTTTCCTTCTAACAGACTCCGTTCTCGTTTAAACCACTGTTTAATTCCTTCATTATTATACGATCCCCGGAGATAATCAATAATCTCGTAAAGAAAGTATATCTTTGACTCATCCTGCAAATCTTTTCGCAGGTCTACGAGTTTTTTTCCAGTCAGACTGATTAGCAATTCTTCTTGTAAAACAATTTCTAAATCATTAAGACAATCAGGTCCCGATAAATTTCTTTCAGTGGTTTTCATTTTATTTTCCTCCAGCCTTCAGGCCGTATTGGTGCAGGATTTCTTGCTGTTTAACGCGTATCCCTGTAGATATGATTACTTCATAATTAGCAATATCTTTAAATTTAGACAACTGTTGTTTTCTTCTCGAAGAAATTTCATTAATGCTGGGGCAGCCATAGACTAATTTGCCTTCTTTGATTGCGGGAATCAACAGCGCTTCGACCGTATCTTTTTCTGATAAGTAATCGCTTAGGTCTTCGCCGTCAAAAGCAATAATATCTTTTTTGTAATATCCATCTGCTCCAGTTACTCGATACACTTGTTTTATTCCGGGCAAAGTAGATTTACAGGGTTCTTCAGAAAGCTTTCCTCGCAGACACCAACTTCCATCAGTTTCCTGAAACGCAGCTAGTTTGTATACTCCCCCCAACGGCTTAGGAGGATTAACTACATAAGTTCCCACTAGATATTTGTCGATATCTGCTCCTTCTTTTTCGAGGCGGTCAATTTTTCCTGCAGTTAAATCGTCAGAAGCTACTAGTTCGTATTGATCTCGGGAGTATCCTTGTTCTTTCAATTTTTTATGCAGCCAAAGTGCTTGTGTCAGTAAATCTCCACTATCAATCCTGAAAGCAAAATGCCCTATTTTTTCTTCTGTGATTACTTGTAGTGCGATGGCTAACGCCGAAGAAACATTATAAGTATCTAATAAAAAGCACACTTTTTTTTCAAATAATTTTCCCTGTGCTTTGAACGCAGTATACTCTGAAGGATGTAACATTACGTAAGAATGTCCGTGCGTTCCGCCTACCTTTTCACCATACTCTAATCCGTAAGCAACATTAGAAGAAGCGGTAAATCCTCCGCAACGGGCTGCTCGAGAATTAAATAACGAACTTTGGGGGCTGCTAGCTCGGCGGCTTCCTCCCTCTAGTAATATTTTATCTTTAGCTACAACGTCGGAAATATCATTAGCCGTAGTGCACACATTGGTCTGCGAATTTATTGTACTCAAAATTAAGCTTTCATATATTTGTGCTTCCTCAAATCGCTCATGTACTCTAAGCTGGGGCTCTTGGGCGAAGAAAATGGTCCCTTCCGGTAAAGCATAAACATCTCCTTCGAATTTAAACTGTTCTACCCAACCTAAAAAAGCTTGATTAGTAATTCCCTGTACATTCTGCATATACTCTTTTAATTCTTTATTTCCTTTTCCGCCCAAGATATAAGCCAGGCCTTGTTCTAAACCGCAATTCACTAAATAATTTCTAGTGGTTAGCTGGTCGTATTTTATTCCCTCATGTTCAAAGGCCCCGATTACTTTGTTGATGGGCATTTTTCTCACTACTAGATCAAACACGGTTTGGATTCCAGAGAATCTTTCCTGTAGATTAGCTTCGGCCATAGAATATTCGTAAAAGTCGGCTACCGCTGCAGCTAGGTCCAAGGTAAACTCAAGTGGTTTTGGTGGATTCATTTTGTTGGTTATTTTTCTTATTCCTTGCTTTCTTAGTCACTTATTGTTGATAATACACTAAGTTGATAGTGTAATAACTACACTAATATATAAACATTTCGAAAGATTAGTACTAATCAGAAATCTGGCCCCTACTTTTTTCGCACAAAACTATAGACTTTAGCCGGCCGATGCGCTCCTTCCATCTTTTTCTTCCGTGAGTCTTTTAGAATTTTCATCTCTAATATCTTTTTACGAAAATTACGTTTATCTAATTTTTCATTAAGTATAATTTCATATGCTTTCTGCAGCTCAGTTAATGTAAATTCATCAGGCATTAACTGAAAAGCAAAGTCGCTTTCCACTACTTTTTTTCTTAAGCGAGAAATGGCATAATCAATTATTTTCTGATGATCAAAAGCTAACTCTGGTAAATTATAAACGGAATGCCAATGGAATTTATTTTCTTGAAAATTTACTTTAGTTGAATCAACCAAGCCGTAATATACTATTGAAATGGTACGGATACGCGTATCTCTTTTCAAATTCTGCCCAAAAGTATACAATTGTTCCAGAAATACTGCTTCGGGATTTATGCCTGCTTTTAACTTTAGAGCCATCCGGGCTGTTTCTTCAATAGGTTCATCATACCTTACAAATCTACCGGGTAAAGCGTATTTGCCGCAATAAGGTTCATCTTCTCTACGGATTAAGCCAACTTTTAAATCCTGGCTTTTAATCGTAAACAAAATTGTATCTACCGCTACCCCCGGGCGAAGAACGGTAAACAACTCGTCTTCTTTATTGATTGAATCTGTTTTTGAATGAATATTTTTTTTAGGCATAGTGTATTATTTACCATAAGCAAGATTATCTTTATAAAATTATCTTCAAAAAACTACTGTCAAGAGAACGTTAGCTGGCAAGGCCAAGAGGTATGCGAGGCAAATCCATTGCTTGCACAAAATTAAGGGATTTTTCACTTTCGACTAAAAATTCGGCTTTTTATCGGAAAGATTACGAGTGAAAAACCGAGCATACGGCCCGCCAGCTGACGGATGACGAAAAGATGACAGTATCCTTCAAAAACTTAGCCCTAAAAACCGCAAAGTATTTCAATTCTGAGTTCTCTTAAAGAGTTACTGATGAAAATAATCTTATTGGGGCCGCCGGGAAGCGGAAAGGGAACTGTTTCGGAGAAGTTAGAAAAAGATTTTAATTTTGCACATGTTTCTGCCGGCGAACTGCTGCGGGAAGAGGTTAAAAAAGGAACTACTCTCGGAAAAGACATTCAAAAAATAATTGAAAAAGGCAATCTAGTGCCCGATAATTTAGTAACCGAATTAATTAAATTAGAAGTGACGGGCAAAAAAAGTTTTATTTTAGACGGCTTTCCAAGAACACTTAAGCAGGCAGAAGCAACCGCAGAGTTAAACATTAATCTAGTAATCTATCTAGAAGTGCCGGAAGAAATTGTTATCGAAAGATTTTCGGGAAGAAGAGTTTGCTCTACGGGAGAACATGGATACCATTTGAAATATCTGCCGCCTAAAAAAGAAGGGGTCTGTGATCACGACGGAACCAAGTTAGTTCAGCGTAAAGATGACCGGCCGGAAGTAATTAAAGAAAGATTTAAGATTTACCATAAAGAAACCCAGCCGCTGATTGATTATTATAAACAGAAAGGAATTCTTAAAACAGTTGATGCTTCACCTAATCCAGAAAAAGTTTATGCTGCAGTTAAAAAAGTGGTGCAAGAACTTAAAAAGAAATAAATATTAAATCTAGAATTTATAATTAAAAAATATTTAAAGTTCTAAAAAAGTTACTGCCCACATTAAAACTATTCCCAGCATAAAAGCGAACAGATGCCACAGGGATTTTTTCCAATCGCATTCTTTATGCAATTCTGGAATTAGATTGGTTCCGGCAATGTAAATAAATCCTCCAGCAGCAAACGGCAGGATTAAATTAGCAAAAGGCTCCCATTTTGTACCCAAGATTATGCCGGTAACGGCTCCAACAATGGCTATTGCCGCAGAGAGGAAATTAAAAAATAAAGCTTTAGTTTTGGAAAGTCCGGAGTATAACAAAACGCCAAAATCGCCTAATTCTTGCGGAACTTCATGGATGATTACAGCAATCGTGGTAGCAATTCCGGCAGGAACACTTACTAAATAACTTCCCGCAATAACTAAACCATCAATAAAATTATGCACGCCATCACCAAACAAGTTCATAATTCCCAGATGGTGGGGTTTATCTTCATGAACTAAAGGATGTTCTGAATGACAGGAATGCCGCCAATGGATAATTTTTTCCAACACAAAAAAGACCAAGATCCCTAATAAAATTAATAATGAAAGAATGGCTGTAAATCCGCCCTGTTTTTCGACTGCCTCCGGCAACAGATGCAGAAAAGCTCCTCCGAATAAAGTACCTGCAGAAAGGCTTACTAAAAATAATAATATTCCACTTAACTTCTTTTTGCTGAGTAATAAAGAGACCACCCCAATCAAAGAAACTAGTGAAACCAAGATTACACTGATAAGAGTATACAAAATTTCCATGGAAACTTAAAAATACAAAGTTATTTAAATAAGTTATTGATTCTCATTATCAATAAGCAAAAGCCAGCGCTAGTAAACCTCCTTTATCAGCAAACCGATGAGAAAAACAAAACAAAAATTATTAATTAAAGAAGAGATTAATAGATTTAACAAGCTCTTCACCGCAGAAGAGCTCCTCAGCAGGGTTAAGAAAACGAATAAAAAAATAAGCATTGCTACAATTTACAGGTTTCTTAAAGATTTAAGAGAGAAAAAAGAGCTTCATTCTTATTTATGCGATAGGAAAACCATTTATTCTAAAGAAGAAAACAACCATTGCCATTTCATTTGCCAGCAATGCGGGGAAACAAAGCATTTTGAAGTAAGCAACCTTGATTTTTTAAAAAATAAACTTAAAGGGAATATCTGCCATTTCCAGGTAGATGTTTATGGGGTTTGTGATAAATGCTTTAAGAAAGAATTTTTCTAATTACCATCGTAGCATAACTTCCTTTAGGCAGGGAAAATTTTAAAGTGACTTTATTTTTTCCAGCATTTAATTCGTCTTTAGTTGCTCTTCCTATCTGTAAATCCTTTATCTCGACTAGAACGTTTCGGAAATTTCCTTCCAGAGATAATTCAGGGATCTGCTTGATAACAAAATCTGAGTAAGTTAATCCTTCTTTGATTAGGAGAGCACTAATTATGTTTTTAATCTCTTCATTTTCTAACTCTTCGCTGGCAAAACCAATTACCGGAATAGCTAATTCTGATAGAGGTTCAGGGTTATCAACAAAAATAAATTTTCCCAGCGAATAAGGAATTTCTTTAACGACTTTTCCTTGGTTAAGTAGATATTGAGCTACCGTTTCATTCCAAAAATAACTTTGATACGCATTAACATACATCCTTAATAAGCGCAAGGGCAATTTTTTTAATGCCCCGATAAAATCATGAGGATAATGGTGGAGATGAGCAGTGCATTTATCTTCGTCAATTAATTTTGCCGCTTCTGGAAATTCTTTTTTGATTAAATGCTTTCCAATAGCCACATTATGCACGGAAAACCGCTGCTCATCAAAATAATTCTCGCAGTATGCTGCTGGTTTAATAGAAGATTTTTCTAAATTTCTGACCACAACCTCAAATTCATTGCCTTCCAAATCTCCCAAAGAGATGGGCTGATTTCCATAACCGATTAATTCGACGGAAATATTTTCCAACCTGATTTGAGCTAATTTTTCTTTTTTTTCTATAGGCAAAGAAATTAATTGCTCGGTTAGGGCGTGTTTATCCTTGCTGCCGGCAAAACCGATCTCTTTCTCGCGGAGATGCAGCGATTTGGCAATTTCTTTGATCGCATCTAAAGTAGTTCTGTTTTCCTTCTTTAATTTGCAGTAGATAAATTTGCCTTGATCTGCGAACTCAACCTTGCTGATTTCTTTTACAACAAAATCTTCAGGAATTTGCTTGAGTTGGTACATTAAACTAGGAGGTATGCAGGTATTTAAAAAGGTGATTGAGAAAAGTAAATAATTGTTATATTAATTAAAGTATATTCCAGCAGCTAAAAAGATATAAACTAAGTTTTTCTTAAAGTCATAAAAGTGCAGGAAAGCGTCGCACTTTGTGACGCCGGAGAAGCAGGAGTTGAAAAGAGCATCCCTAACCGGATTAAAGTCCGGCCCTTTCTGCTTCTCCGTGCGTAAAAAAGTATATTTATCAAAAGAGGTGTACAAAATTAAAACGATTGTTTCAGTTGTTACTAGTATTCCTTTCCTAATTGCCGCGCTTAATTGCACAAATCTGCCAGAAGAAAATAATTCTAAGTTAGGTTATGTAACTGAAAAATTAGAAACTAATTCCGATGTTAACACAACAAGTATTGCGGAATGCCAAGATACAGATGCAGGAAAAGATCGTTATACGGCAGGCATGATTACTTGGACAAAAAATAATGATTCAGAAAGGAATGAAGATGTTTGCTTGGACGATAAAATATTAATAGAATATTATTGCCGAAAGAATTATGCCGGAACAGAATATTTCAACTGTGAAAACCGCTGCGAACTTGGAAGGTGTATTCCCGCTGTTTGCGGCAATGGCATCTTAGAAGTGAAAGAAGAGTGCGACGACGGAAATTCTGAACTGGGAGACGGCTGCGCTAATTGTAAATTCGAAATAGTTGCGCCCTATCCTGGAGCAGCAGATTTTGATGAGCCCGGCTATTGCAGAAATTTCTCTGAACCCGGCACGTATAAAGTTAAGCCCTGCGATCTGTTTATTGGCCCATTTGGAATAGATTATAAAATAGATGAAATCGATCAATACGGACAGGTGCATGGAGATTATATCGATCAACAAGGAGAAGTAAAATTTCATGAATTGTTTTCTTCGTCAGGAATTCCGGTTGCCCATTACGGCTTAAAATTATTGCACGTACAAGAAGGCACTTTAAAGCTTACAGATATGGTCGATGATTTATATAACCGCTGTCAAGAGATTTTATATTGGTCTCCAGCATCAGAACCAAATAATTATTGCAGCATTGTTTCGCCGACTGAAGCTAGGGAAGGAGAAGCCGTATTTAAAACCGGAAGAGGTTATTTTGGAAAAACTAATTATCCCAAATATTCTGTATTAGCTGAATGTGCAGCAAAGGATTTGCAGAGTACTGCTCTGAATTCTGCTGCCTTTTTAGGTCTTCCTCCGTTAGAACCTGGGCTTGCATTTATGTACATATTCAAAGATAAAGTAACCCATACAGGTATATCTTTTGGATCTGTGTCGATGTGGTTTTATGAATATGAAAATCAAGAATTGATCAATTACGAAGTAGAGCAATGTTTACAAAAATTAAGTTCGGGAATATTTATTAATGGAGATCACGAATTAACCCACCTCCTTACGCGGGGATTTGCAATGCCTTTAACCTTTAATGAAGGATTAGCAAATTTTATTCCTGACCAGCTGAACAGCAATAATCCCCCTAAATGGGATCAACTTGGTTCTCCCTGTAAAGAAGAAGGGTTGGTGTGGGGATCAAGCTTATTGCCGTATGTAAAATATTATGATGATCCGGGCAGCATTATTTCATATTATTCCGGAAACTGTTTTTGGCAGAAATTAGTGCATGATTATGGATTAAAAATTCTTCCTATAGTTATGAATGTATTTAAAATGCACATTGGAAGAGGATTAAGTTTTGAAGAACAGCTTCTGGAAGCAGGAATAGATATTAGCAAATATCAGCAGTGGGGATTGGGAGAATAATTTGTGTTCTGGTTTTCTTGGGCATCCCGCACTATTCGAATCATTTTGGGTTGGACCCAAGCATAAAAATAGGCTGCATCTATCGGAAAAGGCAAGGCAGATACCCATTTGTCATAGTGAATAATTTTAGAATAATCTTCTGGAGAAAAATTTTTTTCAGTAATTGTTTTCAACTCATCTAATCCAGCACGAATACCAGAAGTGTTAAGCCAAACATATTTACAGGCATAGCTAGCCAGAAGCATTTCTAAAATTATGGTCGTGGCCCGGATTTCTGGCAAGCTCAATAGTTCGTGTTGTCTTTCAAGTAAATGTTCAAGAGGCATTTTAATTCAAAATTTTATCTGCACTTTAAAAAAGATGCGGCAAAAACTGCAGATAAATGATTTTAGCATTAACAGAATCGTCAAAAAAAATCTTGCTGTTACATTCTCTAAAGAATTCAAAAGCTGCGCCTTCATTCTCTTTAATTTTTTGCTGGTGCACTGCTTCGGCATTAAATCCTTTCCCTTTCTGCTCCAGACCAATGATAAAACCTTTCTCTCCCAGCCACAAATGGAATTTATACGGAGCCTTAAATTCAGAATAATTTAAGCAATTAGAACCCGCTTCATTAAGAAAATAAGCAACTTCGTCCTGTTTATTTTTATTTATCCAGTTATACAGATCAAATTTACCATTAAGAGCCAAATTAAATTGACTACCAAGAGCAGAACCATATTTCTGATTTAATAAATCAACAATCGCCCATTTACAATCTCCATACTTACCGAGAATTTCGTCAGAAATGTGATAAGTGCGTTCTTCTTCCGGTTCGTGCACAATCCATTCCTGATGCTCAATAAACTCAATCTCTTGCAGTGCCTGGTGCAGTTGTTGAGTGAAGTGAAGGACCATTTTAAAAAAATACTATAATCTCATAAAACTATATAGAAATTAATCTTGCTTTGGCTTAGCTACGCCAGCTTTATGAAGATGATATTTTGCCACTAACCCGGCTAAACCCCCTACTTTTTCAGAAGTTGAAGGCCGCCCTTTCTCCGCCTCAAAAATATAAGCTTGATCTGGAGAATCTGGTCTCTGTATTAGAATTAAATCGTCGATTGGAGAGAAATAAATTTGTGACACGATTGTTCCCTGCTGATTATAATGAATAAATTTGCCTGGACGCAATATCCCCTCAGTTTCTTTGGGTAGATTTGAAGAAGTTGTACGGATAATCGCTCTTTTTCCATAGGCTTCGTTTAGAATATCGTCTCTTCTTCTAATTTCTTCTTGTGAAAGTTCTTGATAAGGTTCTTTCTTACCTCGTAGAGCAGCAAAAGCATTGGCAATCTGTCCATAAGTTACTAAGTCTCCCCTCTTTGGTGATGGAGGAATTTGCTTAAGAAGCAGTTTAAAGCTATCCTCTACTTCTACTCTTGAACGATCATCTGTTGGTGTTGTCATAATTTAATTTAAAGAGGGGCACTATATAAATTTTACGGTTTATATCTTTCCATGGTTCTGGGGAAAGGAATGGCATCTTTGATGCTATCTAGACCGCAAATCCAGGAAATCAATCTTTCAACACCCATCCCAAATCCGCCGTGGGGAACGGAACCGTATTTTCGTGTATCTAAATAGAATTCGTAATTACTGCAGTCTTCTCCTTGTTCTTGCAGTCTTCGTTTTATTTCTTCCAAGTCAGATTCTCGTTCCGAACCACCAATTATTTCTCCGTAATGTTCTGGGGCAATAAAATCTACTCCGTTCACGACTGGTTTTTTAGAATTACTGTCGCTAGGTTCTTTCATGTAGAATGCTTTAACTTGTTTTGGATATCGGGTAACCGCAACCGGAGTATCAAATAATTCACTTAATTTATCTTCTTCAATAGTGCGTAAATCTTTTCCCCAGTCAATTTTTAAATTAAATTTTTCTTTTAATAATTTTAAAACGTCATCATAAGTCATGCGCGGAAATTTCTTCTTAACCGTTGGCTCTAACTTTTTAGGATCTCTACCTAAGATTTTTAATTCTTCTTGATTTTCTTCTAATACTTTTTTAACGACGTGTTTGATTGTTCCTTCGCCATAATCAATAATATCATCAAATTTTGCCCAAGCCACTTCCATTTCGGCATGCCAATATTCGGTTAAATGCCTGGACGTTTTAGATTTCTCTGCTCTAAAGCTGGGAGAAATAGTATAAATTTTTTCTAAAGCAAAAATTGCCGGCTCAGCATATAATTGCCAGGTCTGCGCTAAAAAAACCCCTTTCTTTCCGAAGTAAGGCACTTCAAATAAAGTTGAACCGCCTTCGCATTGCACCGACTGGAAAATTGGTGAATGATATTCATAAAATTTTTCTTTTCTAAAATATTCATGGATTGCTCCAATAACCGTGCTTCTTATTTTTAGGATAGCGGTCATTTTTCGGCTTCTTAACCACAAATGTCTATTGTCAGCCAGAAAATCTATTGATTGGTCTTTAGTAATGGGATAATTTTCACTCTTGCCCACAAGATTAAAATCAGTAGTATGGATTTCATAACCCGTAGGAGCCCGTTTGTCTTCTTTAATTTCTCCAGTTATTTCCAGAGAAGTCTCGACCTGTAAATGGTCTAGGTCATCCCATTTTTTTTCAAAATCTTTCCGCTCAAAAACACACTGGATAACGTTAGAAGAATCTCGTAAAGTTATAAATTTTAATTGGTTTGAGCCTCTTTCCCGGTGAACCCATCCTCTAATGGAAACAGTTCCTTTTCCCTTTTCCATTGCTTCCTGAATGCTCAGGTATTTTGTGACCATCTTCATTAAAAAACGAGAATAGTATAAAAAGCTTTTCTGTTTGGGTACGTAATAGGTCAGCTTGCACGGCACGATTATTTTTGGCTCAAAAGTTAAGCTTGAACAATCAGATTTAAGCACAACTGCCAAAAATGTGCCTCCATTGGCAAAGCAGACCTATTACGTACCTGTTTGGAGGCTCCGTCTTGAATTTAAAAAACTGAATTACATCAAATTTAAATAGTTTAGTTTAGAAATAAGATTAATCAGGGTTTAAAT
>JBBSWB010000032.1:0-29953 GCA_038046465.1 Nanobdellota archaeon | reverse complement strand
CCAGAGAGAAAAAGCTTTTTAAAGAACCTTTTATTTAAGAGGAATAATGACCAAAAAATGCATAGTTTGTAATTCCGAAGCAGTATATAAGATTAAAGACACTTCTGATTACTATTGTGCAGACTGCGCCCAAGAAAATTTTGCTGATTTGAATCTGTTGGTAAAAGTTGAAGAAGAAGCACAGCAATTAAAACGATTTCTAGAAAAAAGTAAAGAATTATTAGAAGAAGGAAAAGAAGACGAGGAAAAAGAAGAGGAAATAGAAGAAAAAGAAAATCAAGCAGATGAGAACAAATGAATAAAAACATTAAAATTAGAGGTATTAAAACTTCACGGACTGAACTAATTGATATTTCTAAAGCCTGGATTGTTTTATCCCTAGCTTTTGCTTTAGTATTTGGAGGAATAAGCATCTTAAAAGGAAATCTTGCTAAATTATTTTCCATGCAGTTCTTGGTGCTTTTTTTCATCTCTTTATTTACTGCTGGACTGGGCTTTTTATTCCATGAATTGGCCCATAAATTTGTTGCCCAGCGTTATGGCTGTGTTGCTGAATTCCGTGCTATGGACCAGATGTTATATCTCGCTTTAGGCCTATCTTTGCTGATGGGATTCTTATTTGCTGCTCCGGGAGCAGTAATGATTTCCGGAATGATCACTCGAAAAGAAAATGGGATCATTAGCGCTGCCGGACCTATTACCAACTATGTCTTAGCAATGTTATTTTTTGGATTGGGTTTTGCTTTTCCAACTCTTAATTTTATCTGGCAGACCGGTTTCAGCATTAATCTCTGGCTGGGTTTGTTTAATATGATTCCTTTTCTTAATTTTGACGGCAAGAAAATTCTGGATTGGAACAGATACATATGGATAGCTATGGTTCTGTTTGGAGTTTTATTTTTGTTTGTGATTTAGATTGTAAATTTTTTAAAATTATTTTAAAAAAATAGAACTAATGCCAGATTACCTTATCAAAAAATCCAAAATCTTTTTAAAAAAACCTTTTTTTCCTCGATAAACAGCAAAAAGTTTATATACTTCATTTGGTTCATTTATAAATAGTAGATGTTTTCTGATTAAAAAAGAAGGTGATAAAAACTGAAACAGCACGTCTTTCAAGAGGTTAAAAAATTTAAAATCCAGAGGTGTTGCAAAGGCTGCGGAAATCGAATTGTGGTTGAAAACGCCAATCGATACTACTGCGCCAATTGCCGAGGATACTAATTCTTTTTTTTTATTTTTATTTTTTAAGGTAATTCTGTAAAATTATTAAAACAGTTTAATATTTGTTAATTTATTTATTGGTTTTATTTGCTAGTTTAATAATTAAACAACTGATTAAGGCAAAATAATCTAAAATTTAATTAAACAGATTCTTAAAGAAAGAAACTATTTTAGTCCATAAATTCCCTTCTGCTGGAAGGGTTTGTTCTCCTGCTTTTCCAACTAAGGGTGCACCAACCCCTGTCGGTTCTTCTTCAGCTGCCGGAGTTACTTGAGATGATTCTTCAGTTATCCCGGTAGTGGTGGTGATTTCTGAGGTTGTAACCAGAGGGGTAGCCCTTCCAATTACAAAAGTCCCCATTTCCGGACTGATTGCTTCATAGTATAGATAACCGGCGGCGGCATTGGCTAAAGAATCAGGCAGATCCTGGAGTAAAGTAGCAGGCAGTTCTTGGCCATTAACATATAAATGTAAATCATAAATTGAAATGCCTTTTTCTAATAAGTCGGTTTCTTTGATTTTAAGAAAGAATTTTAAGTTCCCGTACTTTTCTTTATCTACTGAAGAAATCAGGAATTTAGAATAATAATCGCCAGTAAATTCAATTAAATTATCTTCTTTAAAAATAATTTTACTATCTTTTACATCTTCATTCAATTGAATAGTAATTTGAGCTACTCCAGGAATATCATTTACTTCAAAATTTAATTCCTGCCCCCCTTTCATGAAAGAAATGGTTTGAATCGTAGCATGCCCAGTTAAATTAGACTGTTCAATAGATTTGAAAACAGTTAATACCGTTAAGAAAAGAACAATAGCTAGCAGAACCCAGAAAGATCCGTGCTGGAATTCTGAACTGCTCGTTTTTGAATTCGTTCTACCACCTGCTCTTTTTTTCTTATTCATAGGTTAAATAAAACAGTTAGACTATATAAATTTAACTTTTAAAGACGAGAAAATACAGTAAAAATTTAATAAAAAATACTTAAAAATCATAAAAAATGATGAAAAACAATTAAAATAATTTAAAAAGAATGAAAAAGCCAAAAAATACCAAAACCCAATCAAAAATGAAAATATAAAGAAAATGTGGGAGTGCAGGGATTTGAATTCCAGACTTATTTCCATTAATCTGTTGGAAATAAATACCCTGGACACCTACGTCTTCAGCGTAGTGCTCTTTGCTGCGCGAACAGCGAATTTCTCAGAAAGTTCTGCTTTCCGCGTCCCAGTCTGAGCTACACTCCCAACGAAAGCTAAAATCAATTGGTTATTTATAATAGTTTTGGTCTAGACCTGCAGTTTTTATATTCTTTTGTTAGATTATTTGGTAGATTCTTTAGATTCTTTGTTAGATCACTTAACCCTATAAAATTATTTATCCGCCTGAAAGAGTCCTTTGCATAATCGTTCCGGCAAAATAATTAAACAAGAGGATTACTACCCCAGAAATAAAACAATATAACAACGTGCTTTTGATCAAATTTTTTCCTAGCAGATATCTTTCTCCTAATTTATCTGCACCATTCTCAATCCCATTGGCTAAAATAGTTAAAATGTAAGCAATTTGGACGATATAAACACCAACTACAATTTGAAAATAAAAAGTAGGGATTCCTACACCAAAAATACCGACCATGCTTTCAAATCCCCCGGCTTGTTGGCCGGCAGTAAAGGTATTTAGCTGTGCACTTAATTTAGTTAAGATCGTTGAAATCATAGAGGTAATCCCGATCACAATACCGGCAATGGCAGGAGTAAGAAATTTGATCTGTGCTTTCATGTCTGAAATAATTTCGGCCATCAAATCAGTTAATCTTTCTTCAACGCGATGGATTTCTTTAATATAACGGGACATTGACAACAACGCTTGTGCAGCTATCCGCGGCCCTTTCTTGATACTTTCAATAAGTACTTTCATAGAAGATTCGATCACTTTAGAAGGAAAACTGACCAGCGCACCAACTTTTGGATCGAACAGGGCCTGTTCTAAACCCATCCCTAATTTAGTTATATTTCGCTCGGTTAAATTAAAGAAATCACCGGAAACGGTTCCACGCATAGTTTCACTAACTTTAGCAAAAGCTATTTCTGCCGGCAGTCCATCTCCTAAGCGGTTGCCTAATTGGAATAACGCTGAAGAAAATTCATCTTCCAGTTCTTTAGTTTTTTCTCTGACTTTAATTACATTTTGGGAACGTAAAGAAAAATACAAACCTAAAGAACAGCCTAAGCCGGCAATCGCAACTAAAGAAAGAATGGAAGCTCCAACCCCATAAGGGCCTAATTTATCGGCTTCGTCACAACCTGCTCCTTTTTCCGGCGGACAAACATAATCAAGCATTTTTAAATTCTCACTGCCGCCAAAACCAAAATCAGGCATCTGCAGAGAATGCATAATTAAAGGGCTAAACCCCATCAACATGGCTACAACAAAAACCACAATACTGAAATAAAGAGGATTAACGCTGATAACTAATTTTTTTCCAAGAGGAATATTGACATTTTTAAATCGTTTTAAGCCAGGTTGTTCACCAATATCTACTGCTCCATAACCAGCGGGCCTTTTTGATAAAATTATCCGCCCCAAATAATAAACGCTAATCGGCAAAGTAAGATTGTATAACACGGAAATATAAATCGCCATATTCAGCGGCTCCGATCCTTCTCCTCCGCTCATAAAACTTACCACTAATGGTAAAATTACTAAACCTAAAATAGGGAGAATTATCCCTAACATATGCAGCATCGTCATGGGTGATTTTAAAGAATGGGCATAATGAAGCATGTTTTCATAAGTGCCGTTAAGGATAACATCTAATGATTTATCCAATAAAGCTAATCTTCGCTCTTCAGTAGATTCAAATAAAGAAGATTCAATCAAATGGAATGATTCCACAAAAGGAGCATCACCTTCTTTCCATTGCTGAAGATAAGTGTCTGCAGAATCGCGGATAGTGCTATATTTTTCAGTTTCCACATCCCACAGGATTTTTCGGAAATCCAAAGACAAAGGCGGTTCAAGATGTTCAGCGGCAAAACCAACTGCTCTTTCTAAATTAGAAGTATGCCGCATATAAGTTACTAGGTAGAAAATACTTTGGACCATCTGGTTAGATGCTTTCATTCGCCAAGTGTTAGCCATAAACTCAGGAATTTTTTGCAGTGCCGGAACCATAACTAATCCAGCAATCAGGAAAAAAATAACAAAGAAAAACATCTGGAAAATCCCGTAAGCAATCAGAGAGCCAAATACAATTATTAATAGAGGAAATAAATAAGAGAAAGCAATAACTCCCGCTGGGCGGGCATTAAGATGACAAATATCTAAACTTTTTTGAAGGGTTGCAGATTTTTTTTCATCGACAGACAGTTTTAGTAAATGGTCCGAAAAATTACATACTTTTTCATATAAAGAATAATGAGCCGGATATAATTCCTGTTTAAAATCAGCATATTCAGTAGTGGTAAATTTTGCTGGCACCACAGAAGTTCCTCCAAACTCTTCTTTAACCCGGGCTTTATACTTTTCCAGCAGTTCCTGATAATCTTCTTCCATCTATCTATACTTCCTCTTTTTTAAATTCCTTTAAGTAATTAAAGAACTTAAGTTTAAAAATATTCTGTTTGAATTAGCATAGTAGAAAAAGTTGTCTAGGCCAAGATTTGAACGAGCAAAACGATTCGTAAGACGAGTTGGGAATTCAGTTCCATCGTTAAACGGTTCTTTTTCTTAAAATAATCGCCGTTTGGAACTGAACGAGTGAAAGGCCAAGACTTTTTCTACAGAGTCATCTGAGTTAGTATTCTTCTCGGGATTTTAAATAATGCAACGTCAACAGAACAACAACTGCTGCCAAGATTAAAACTGCCGGAATACCAATAATATAAAAGAGATATTTGTCCCAGAAACTTTCTGCTTCTATCGGTTCAGGATAGTAAGGGGGAGCTACAGTTGATGAGATGTACGATGGCGCAGGGCCAATGGGTTCTTCTTCACAATATTTCTGCAGGACCGGCTTTGAAACAGAAGTTCCACAGCCATGCTCATCAACGCAATTTCTTTGATTTTGATCGTTAATACAACTGCTCCAACCCGAACAGACCCAGGATTCATCGCATTGCGCACAATCACGCCTTTCTTCTTTGGCTGCTCGGCAATGGTTGTAGTCAGTACATGTTCCTGTTTGTTTTAAATTAGCATCACAATAAGACCAGGAACATTCCCATTTGGAAATACAGGTGTCGGTGGTAGTTGTTTCCGAACATTCGGTTGTATCAACACAAAAAGAGGTTTCCGTTGCTCCATTAGTACAGCTTACAGAAACAGTGTATTTTCCTGTAGCGGTATCTGATAAAGTGTTATAAGTAGTAACCCATTCATCTTCCCCCGCTTTGATGTCAGCTAAAGTGCTGCTGGGGTTAATAATTTTAACAATAGAAGTGCCTACACAATTGTTAACCTCGATTTGAACTTGCTCTCCACCATCGTATTCTGTTTGATCAGTAACTACTGTAACTGCTAAAGCTAACGAGCACGAAAGCAAGAAAATTAAAAAATACAGTAAGTGTTTCATTTTTAACCATAAGTTTTTTCTAGCAGTGCGTGCACTTGCGGGTTTGTTTCTACATCATATAAAAGAACCGTTTTCTTCTTGACGCTGCTTTGCAGATAATTAACTGTTGCTGTATAAGAAGAGCCTTTCTTTAAACCGCCCACAATTTTCTCTGTCTGAAGAGAAAGCACTTTATTATCTGCTCCATATAAAACGGTGTAAACTAAAACTTCGCTGGTAAAATCTTCAGTAGCCGTAATTAAAGTTGAAAATACATTATTGGCTGGAGCAATTTCAGTAAGAGTTACTTTCTTTCCTGGAACTGTTTCGACACTTGGAGGCACGGCTGCTAAACCAGGCAGTTGAGCAGTTGATTTTAGGGTGCATACTGCAGCTTTACATTCATAACCTTCTTTACAATCTGTATTCAAAGTACAAGACGCATAAATTTGCACATTCTCTGAACATTTCCCGTTTAAGCAAACGTAAGGCTCAGCACAGGCTTTATTACACTGGCCACAATTTAAAGAATCTTTTTGTAAATTTACACAATTACCGCCACAAGTATCGGGAGTTTCACCAGTACATTGTGCAGTGCATTTTCCAGCTACACAAGATTGTAAACCTTCACAGACTTTACCGCATTGGTAACAATTATTTTTATCAGTTTGAATATTTACACACTGCTCATTACAAAGAGATTCTGGTTGAACACAAACCAGGGGTGGTTGTGGTGCTAAACATTGTCCTGCTAAGCAACTTTCTCCCTGAGTGCAAACCATTCCACAGCTGCCGCAATTGTCTTTATCTGTTGACACATCAACACATTGATTACTACACCAAATTTGTTGTGGAGTACATTTAAAATCAGTACACTTATCAGTATTCCAGATGCATTGCTCAGCACATTTTAATTCACCAGAAGTAAAACCTAAATCAACACAAGTTTTAATTGGGCCCGTATTTTGAACTACTGTTAAATCACAGTCTTCTCCAAGATCCACTTGGTTATTACCGCAAGTGTTAAGCATACAAACACCTTCTTTACAGGTTGTCTCCCCATTACACTGATTATTGCATTCACCGCAATTATTTTTATCCGTTTGTAAGTCGATTGGAGTTACTCCGCCACAACACTCTTTACCTTGTGGACATTGCTGTACTTCTTCTTTCTTCTTTACTTCTATAGTTGGGTTTAATACGTTTAAACTGATTATATTATTCTGTGCATCGATTATCTCAAATTGAGAAAACTTTAAGCTATAACTTCCAACTGCTAAGGGTTTGAATGTAATTTGCGCCATTTTTATTTCTCCAGTATGGGGAGAACCAACAGTTGTATATACATAAACTATTTGGCCGTTTTCGCATTTTAATGATTCAATAAAAGCATTTAGTAATAACCCTTTTAAATTAAACACATTGTCACAGCTTAGTCCGTTTGGCAAATCTAAAGTAAATCCAAGTGTGCTCGTTTGCTTTGCTCCAATATGGGTTTTAACTATGGCTGTAAACGGTTCTCCTTCGACAACCGGCCCAACTTCTAAACCAGCAGTGCCTTCAAGTCCAGTATATAACGCTCGGCCTACAAATTGTTTTGAAAATAACAATAATATAAGTAAAGCAAGAATGGCTACACCAGTAATAATAGTAATTAAGAAAGGTTTGCTAACCTCGCCAGCAGTTTGGAATAAACTTTTCCTGCGCGGTTGTGGGGGAGTTCTATGCAGTTTTAATTGTTTTCTATTTTTATTTGTTGCCATTTTAATTCATATACTTTAACCAAGCTTTTAAAGCCATCACGATTGCATTTAATTTTTGTATTGGGTCATATTCATTATTCTTTAAAGCATTAATAATGGTGGTAGCTAAAGTTTTATCGGTTGGTTGAAGTGCTTTAATATCTGTACATATTTGGTCTTCTTGCTTAGCACAAACACTTGGCGCGCCACTACAGGACCATTTGTTGCTTTCAAGTTGACAATCAACACATCCATCATTAACTACCTCATTTTTATCATCACACACTTCATTTCCTTCTATTTTACCATCACCGCACACTGCTGGTTGCCCAACACAGTCACCATTAATACATTGTGTATTTAGTGGACAAGGATTGGAAAGGGTATATCCCGTTCCGTCCCCTTTACAACATTTATTAGCATTTTCGTCTTCGCAAACACAGGCGTTAGGAGAACAAACACATTTACCTTTTTCTCCTGCATCGATGATTGCTTGTATTTTTTGTTGGGTCAGTGCTTTATTATAAATAGAAACTTCATCAATTAAACCGTTAAAATATCCTGGAAGATTGTTAAAAAGAGTATCGTCATAACCAAGGTATAAATCGTGAGTATTAGTATCTGGTTTTAAAAGGGGTTTAGTATTCTTTAATACGCCGTTAATATAAATTACTCCCGTACTTCCATCATAAGTTACGGCAATATGATACCAGTCTTGTGGTGATCCTGGAAGAACACTGCCAACTTGTCCCTGCCAAGCTGGCACATTATCTACACTATAATACTGCCTAAATGCATTACTCGCAAAATATAAAGTTGGGGGCGTGGGATTAGTGCCTTTTCCTACAATTGCCTGGTAAGTTGTTACCTTACTTGGTTTAACCCAAGCTTCAATAGTGTAACTATTACTCAAATCTAAATTGGCGTTATGGGGAATTTGGACATAATCTCCATTACCATCAAAATTGAATGCCTTGCCTACTTTTCCTTCTGCAAATGTAGCATCGCCTTGTAAAGCCCCATTATTCTGATTAATAATATCATTTGCATTATTTTCACCCTGCCACCAGGCAATAATCCCATCTGGCTTTGGCGCACATCCAGCAGCAGCAAATACGCCTAGAATAATCATCCACATTAATCCAATAAGTATTATTTTTTTCATTAGAATTCACCTTTTGTTGCCGGCTGCTGCGGGCTTTCTAAAGCTTGATTGATCTCTTCGTCCCGCCAACCAGTATGTTCTTTTAGGATTGTTCTTATATCAACATCAGAAGTGCCCATGGCTCGTTCCTTGCGCACCCATTGTTTTAATTCGTTTAGATTGTAAGCTAATCGTTTTGGTTTTAAGAAATGGAAAGTTAAGATTATTACAATTATGATTGCGATTAAAACCAAAGGAATAGTGATCAGATAAAACAGGTTCTCCTTCCAGAAACTTTCTTTCTCAACTGGGGGAGCATAATAAGGGGGAGGAATAGAGTAAGAAATTTGCACTGGTGCCGGACCAAGAGCATCTTCTTTTGTACATAATTTTTGTAATTTTGGTTTTGAACCAGTGGTTTTACAGGCATGTTCATCTTCACAGGTTCGGTAGTTTTGATCATCAGAACATTCACTCCAAGCCGAACAGACCCAAGACTCTTCACATTGTGCACAGCTCTGCGTTTCTAATTTAGCAGTTTGACATTTGTTAATATCTACACAGGTTCGGGTTTGTTTTAAATTGACATCGCAGTAGGACCAGCTATAACAGTCCCATTTAGCAACACAACCAGCACCGCCGCCACCGCCGCTAACTCCAGAAGAAGGTTGTTGGCTGGGAGCAGGTTCGCTCGGCTGCTGCTGAACTGGTGGTGCTGTACAACCAGGCGCATCAACGCAAAAGAAAGTTTCGGCAACGCCATTAGTACAAGCTAAAGTTACTTTATATTTTCCATCGGCAGAATCGGATAAAGCATTGTAACTAAAAACGCCATTATCCGTGCCCCCTTTAATATCTACCATAAGGTTATTGGGGTTGATTATTTTAACGATAGAAATGCCTACGCATTGATTAGGAGTAATAACTACTGTTTCAGTTCCACTGTACGCAGTTTTATCAGTTACTACGCTAACCGCTAAAGCTAATGAAACTGAACACAAAAATACGATTGTATAGATAAAGAGTTTATTCATTTTATTTTGCTCCGGATATGCTTCTTAACTGATTCCATGAATTCTTTCACTGCACCAATTTTAACATATAATTGGTAAATGCTTTCTTCAGTTATATCTTGATATTCATGCGCCAAGACATTTCTCTTAGAAACTAAAAATTCTAACTTTTTTTCAAGATCGTTGCTTATAACTTTATTTCTTTTCAACAACCCAAAGATTTCTTTATAGGAAGAGGGAGTGCCCATCCTGTTTGCTCTTACTATTTCTTCCCCCAAGCTAATAGCCCGGTTAAGAATAGCAAATAAAAGCATGGATACAGAATAAAACCTTTCTTTACTTAATGATTCTGCACTTTTAATTTTTAGCTCTTCCAAATCTTTAAAGTATTTTTCTGTATCCCCTATAATTTTAAGAAGCCTTTCTTGATCAAGCATATTCCACACCCGGCAGGAATTCTTCCATCTGTCTTTTAATTATCGGCTTAAAATCAATATAATTCTTAAATGCCCGTGAACGTAACTCTTGAATGAATCCTTTATTGTTTACATACAGCAGTTTTCCTTCACCTAGCACACGCCACTGAATGGTAACCGGCAATTCGTCAAATAAAACAACATCTATATTTTTTGATGCAAAACTGCCTATTTCTCCTTTTTCCATATCATTGGCATTTAAAGCGATAACACAAATATCTACATCCGAAAGAGGAGTAGCCTTTCCTTTTGTTAATGAGCCAAATAAGTAAACTGCAATTACTTTTTTATGTTTAGAGATGTCTTGTACCAGGCGCATAATTTTTTCATTCATTTTCTTGTTTCATCTTCCAAGTTCTTTTTTCATATTTATCCAACCGAGTATTCTTTTTCTATCTTACCATAAACCGTTGGCTTTAATTCTACGTCATAAATGATTACTGATTTTTTCTTTACGCCGCTTAAAGGATAATTAACTATTGCTGTGTAAGAAGTGCCTTTCTTTAAGCCGCCTTCAATTTTTTCCAGCTTAATAGATAGTACTTTGTTATTTTCTCCGTATAAAACTGTGTAAACAGTAACTTCGGTTGTGAAATCTTCAGTAGCCGTAATCAAAGTTGAATAAACATTATTGACTGGAGTGATGTCTAGTAAGGACACTTTTGTCTGCTGAGTTGCGCCAGCAGCAGTTGCACTAGCTCCACCATCAGCAGCAGTTGTGGATGGGGTTGTAGTTGCAGTAGTTTCCGCTCCGCCAGCAGTAGTTCCAGCAACAGCAGTTGCACTTGCATCAGCACCAGGGGCAACGGTTCCGGCACCACCTGCGGCAGCTCCTCCTGCAGCGGGTTGTTGATCGACTGCAACATTATCTGCTTCTATACCTGCGGCAGGTTGTTGATCGACTACAGCAGCTTCTTCGCCACCACCACCTTGTTCAACTGCAACCGGTTTAGGATTACAGTTACTGGTATTTAATTTACATTCGTTTGTACATTGGATTAATCCGCCATCAAAACCTAAATCGTTACAAACTTTAGTAAAGAAACCAGAATTATCTGAGGGACTGTCGCATTCTTCACCTGGATCAAACATGCTGTTACCACAACCCGCCTTTTGAACAACTTTTTCAACAGGGGTGGCCGGAGCATTACACTTGCTCGTGTCTAATTTACAATCAGCAGTACAGGCAATTTTTCCGCCATCAAAACCTAGGAGATTACAATTTTTACTAAAGAAACCAGAATTATCTGAGGGGCTGTCGCATTCTTCATCTGCGTCCAGTTGATTATTCCCGCATTTTTCAATTTGAATGCATTGGCCATTTTCACATTTTTCTAAATTACATATTTTTCCACAATCACCACAATTAGAGTTATCCTTTTGCACATCAACACAGTTTCCATTACATAAGGTTTCTCCGGGTTTACATTCAGCAACTTTTAATAAAAATACGCCTCGTGTTAAAATTTTCTCTTTCTTTGAACCTATATCAAAATAAGCCATATTTCCAAATTTGAATTCATAATCTCCAACGGCAATTCCAGAAAAGTTAATTTCCGCCAGGTCTTGAACTCCAGTTAAAGCATCTAAATTATCTCCTACGCCCAGCGTATAATATTCGTAGATTATTTCTTGTTTTTCACATTTAGCTGTGCTTTGAATAACAGTAGATAAACCATTAGGCAAAGAAGTAGGCAATAAATTATTAACCGTAACATTGGAACAGGTTAATCCTTGCGGAAGCGGTAAAGCAAAACTAATAATGTTGGTTTTTCCTGCAATATTTGCTCCGACATATAAAGTAACGGGTTGGTCTTTTAATACCGGTTGTTTTTTAGGAGAAACTAAACTTATTCCGCCAGTATCAATATTACCTGTATAAATTGCTTTTCCTGCAAACTGATCGGTAAAGAGCAACAATAAAGCTAACGCCACAATAGCTGCAACAGCAATTATGGCAATCACAAATTGTTTATTGACTTCGCCAGCGCAAGTTAAAGGGTGTGCTTCATTAGAATGTACTGACAATCGTTTAAATCCTTTATTTTTGTTGCTCATTTTGGATCACTTATTATTGTTTAGCTGCTTTAAACCAAGTTGTTAAAGCGGTAACAATGCCGCTGAATTTTGCGTTGAAAGTCTGTTCTTTTAGAGCGGAAGCAATGCCCGTAATCAAATCGATTTCATTTTTAGTAGTCTCAGGACTTCCAGAAGTTACTGTTAAAATGGTTTTGCATAACTCTTTTTCTGCTGCGGTCGGAGGGAAGAGCACGATTTCTGAAGCCATACAAACATTATTTACGCAATAAGTATTACATTCGCCGCACTTAATAGCAGTTCCACAATCGTCATCTAAATACCCACAATTGGGAAAAACTAATGCCGGTCCATCTCCCATTTTCACTGTTCCAAGATCAGAACAAATTTTTAGTTTGGGAACACAACCAGCAGAAATGGTTACAGCAGGAGTACTTAGCAAAGAATAAAGTTGAGAATTTTGTTCATCGAAATAAGAATAAGACTTTTCTTTAACTAGATTTATTGAGTGCACACCCGATGTTTTTACCATCATTTTTACACTTGCCATCTTCTTTTTTCCTTGAAGAGCCATCCATTTTCCTACAGAACCGAGTATAATCCAAGACCCATCTTGATTATTCATCTCTAACTTAACATTAGTTCCAAAAATAGCTCCTTGCTGTACTCCCGGAATGATCGTTGGAGTATCCTTGACCATTTGCACCACACCTCCAACAAAATAAAGATCGCTGGATGAGGTCTTTAAATCTATCTTAGTATTTCCAATTGTTTCTTTAAAAGCGGGTGTAAGATAAACATCAACCCAAAAAGGTTCACCAACTTTAATGTTTTCCGGAGCAACTAACTCTACTTTTAAAGAAGGGATTTTTGGCAAATCAAAAGCATTCGCACTAAACCCTAACACCAATATCAAAAGTAAACTTATTAAAAATATTCGTTTCATCTTAAATCACCTTTTTTTATTAAAATCTATTGATTTCAATAATATATCTCTTTTTATTCTAAGAATATTTTTTCCTTTATATATCTTTCTTATCTAAGGCACTATCCGTTTTATGAGTGATACATTTCTCAAATCACTCACTTTTTTCTTAGTTCTATTTTTGGACTTACAAGAAATGCAGTAGAGAGGAGCTTAAAACAAGAATATTTCTTAACTACTCGCCAAAGCTAATTACAAAAACGAGCAAAATCACTCACTTTTCGAATTGTGCCTTATCTAATTTCCTACTCAAGCACCTATTTCCAAACTGGCTTAACAATTATTTTCCTGCCTTTGACTAAATGTTTCTATTGGCAGTAGAAACAAGTTTCTATTAGCAATAGAAAGAATTAGAAACCGGGATTGGCAAGTATTTAGGCGATTTGAATTTTTGAAAAAAAACAATTATAACCACAATATTTATATATTAGATTACCTAAAATAAGGTAAAACAATACCAAAAAATAGGTAAAATGCTCACTAAACAACAATTAAACCTTTTAGGCGTATTCAAAAAAGACTTTTTTGCTAGTTTGACTTTTAAACAGATTAAAGCAGAAAGCAAACAGAAGTCAAATAATATTGTTCAAATCGCACTCAAAAAGTTCAAAGAGCTGGATTTAATAAAAACTAAAGTAATGGGAGATGTAACGTCTTATTCTTTAAATTTAGATAATAACCTAACTTTATCTTATCTAAATCTGATCAATGACTTAGAAATTCAAAAAAGAAAGTTTCCAAAAGAAATACTAACTGAAATCCAAAAGAAAATATCAAAACAAACGGATTTCTTTATTCTAATCCTATTTGGCAGTTATGCAAAAAACAAAGCTACTGAAAAATCAGATCTAGATCTTGCAGTTATGGTTGAATCTGAGCAAACTAAAAAAGAAATAACTCCTTTTTTAGAAACCGTGAAACGAAGAGAAATCAGGCCAATAGATTACCATATTTTTACCAGAAATGAGTTTCTGGAAATGCTCAAAGCCGATTATGAAAATGTAGGCAAGCAGATTTATAAAAACAACCTTATTTATTACGGTTTTATTGAGTATTGCAACTTAATAAGAGAAAGAAAAAATGAATGGTGAAGCAGAACTTTATCTTCAAAGAGCCGAGAATGAACTAGTAGCAGCACAAATGCTATTTGAGGTTTCTAGTAATCCCGCCCTCCAAAAAGAACAGTTTAAACTAGAAAAATACTTTACTTTTTACAGTACGGTTATCGGTCACTCTTATTATTCAATTTTCTATTCTGCGAAAGCACTCCTAGTCAAACAAGGGATTAAAATAGAAGCTCCGGAAGTCCACAAGAAAACTCTGGAAGCATTTGAAAAATATTTAGTAAATACTGGAAAATTAGACCTTGAATTGCTAAGAATTTACCAGAAAATGATTATTAGAGCAGATGATTTGCTTGGAATTTTCTCGATAGAAAAACGAAAGCGGGGAGAATTCACTTATCAGAAACTCCCACAGGCAAACAAAGAACCGGCTCAAGAATCACTAAATAATGCTTCACTCTTTTTCAAAAACAGTAGTAAGATTTTACGAAATTAAAAACAACAAGAATTCTTCTTTAATAGGGAAACAAATCGCACACTTTCTCAAAAATTAATGTCAGGTACAATTTTCCGCAATATTTATAAATAAAACTTAACAATTGTTAATTTAAATTGTAAAGAGAACAGATTATGGAAAAAAATACCCAAGAAATCTATCTGGACCATGCCGCAACTACTTATGTGCGGGAAGAAGTAAAAGCAGCTATGGATAGATATTTCTGTGAAGAATTTGGCAATCCCGGCAGTTTTCATACTTTAGGCCTAAAAGCAAAAGAAGCAGTAGCTGAAGCCAGAAATACCGTTAAGCAATTAATCAATGCTAACAAACCTGAAGAGATTATTTTTACGGGCAGCGGCACAGAAAGTATTAATTTAGCTATTCAAGGAATAGCACGAGCAAATAAAACTCTGGGAAAACATATCATCACTTCTAAAATCGAGCATGAAGCCGTATTAGAAACCTGTAAATATTTACAACAGCATGAAGGATTTGAAATAACTTATTTAGATGTAGATAAATATGGGGTAATCAGCCCGGAAGAATTGAAAAAAGCAATCAGAAACGATACAATTCTCATTTCCATCATGTATGCCAACAATGAAATCGGCACGATTCAGTCAATAATTGAATTAGTAAAGATTGCTAAAGAAATTTCTCAGAAACAAGAACATCCTCTTATTTTTCACACCGATGCCTGTCAAGCCGGCGGAGTATTAGATATCGACGTAAACAAGCTCGGCGTAGATTTAATGACTATAAACAGCAGCAAGATTTATGGCCCTAAAGGTGTAGGGATGCTCTATGTAAAAAGCGGAACCAAAATCCATCCGCTTATTCACGGTGGCGGACAGGAAAATAGATTAAGAAGCGGAACTGAAAATGTTGCCGGAATTGTTGGCTTTGCCACAGCTTTAGAATTAGCCCAGGCTGAAAAAGAACAGGAAAACAAACGATTAACTGAACTGCGAAATAAATTGATCAAAACTCTCACTGAAAAAATTCCCAAAACTTTCCTTAACGGACATCCAACCGAAAGACTGCCTAACAATGTAAATATTACTTTTCTCGACGTAGAGGGAGAATCGATGATGTTGTATCTGAATGAATATGGCGTCTGTGCTTCTACCGGCAGTGCCTGTACTTCTTATTCATTAGATCCCAGCCATGTAATCTTAGCTTTAGGATTGCCCTATGAAGCTGCTCACGGAACTTTGCGCTTTACTCTTGGAAAAAGAACAACTGAAGAAGATATTGACAAAATTTTACAAGTTCTCCCAGGAATAGTTGAATCTTTGCGAAAAATATCGCCGGTAAATTTAACGGTTGAAGAGGTCCTTAAAAATGACAAATAATAATAATAATAATCAAATTAACGACGGAAAAAATAAAAATGAACAGAACTGGTTTTATTCTGAAACCGTTAAAGAACATTTTTTTAATCCCAGAAATATTTTCAAAACTGATTCGGAAGCAGTAGAATATGCAAAAACTGCCGACGGTATCGGTATGGTTGGTTCTCCGGCTTGTGGAGATATGATGAAAGTCTGGATTAAAGTTAAAGACGACAGAATTGCAGAATGTAAATGGCAGACTTTTGGGTGTGCGAGTGCCATTGCTTCCACTTCAGTGATGTCCGTGATGGTTACTGAAAACGGCGGAATGAAATTAGCTGACGCCATGAAACTAAAACCGGCCGATATTGTTAAAAAATTAGAAAATTTGCCGGAGCGAAAAATCCACTGTTCCGTTTTAGGAGACCAAGCCTTGAAAGCAGCAATAAAAGATTACGAAAAGAAAAAAAATAACCAGGAGAAAAATGACTATTCCTAATAAACATCCGCAGGAAATCGAAGTATGGTATATTCTGCCGGCCATCCGAAAAGAATTGGTTATTGCTTTGAAAGAAAGAAATCTGTCTCAGAAAGAAATTGCCAAATTGCTTAATGTTACTGAACCGGCAGTATCCCAATATGCACAAGAAAAGCGGGCGCAAACTTTAGTTTTTAATAAAGGAGTAAAAGAATTCATTAAAACTGCCGCACTGCAGATAAAAGACAGCCGCAGCGCTTATCAAGAAATCCAGAATATTAATGATTTTATCAAGCACTCCAAAGCCCGCTGCGAAATCCATATGCAGTTAGAGAAAGGCTTGTGCAATTGTGATATTTGTTATAGGAAATAAAAAAATAATTAAAAAAATAAAATTTAAAAAATTAACAATTTATTCTACACAGATTACGTTTTTAATCTGCTCCATAAATTCAAAATCACCATATTCTGGTTCTGTATTTCCCGGTAGCCAAAATCCTTCATTCTTATTATCGCAACCGACTGATTTACTAACAATATACGCATCACATTTCATTAAATACGTTGAGCTCAGAGTTAATTGGATTTCTCCACTACAAGATTTGTCAGATGAAGAACGATAAAAAGTTGTACCCGTATGCTCAGAAACAAAACAACCATTATACCCCATATCAGAGCAGATTTTGTTTCCATTATTTTTTCCTTGCCAGGAACCACCATTATAAAATTTGTTGATTTCATTAAGGCTAACAAATATCAATTTTTGTACATCTTCTTTCTTCGCTAAATCACATCTTCTTTCCAGAGAATTACATTCTTCCTGACTTGATGCTGGTGCCGAAGCAGCCGTACTTGCAGTTCTTGTAAATCTGACCGCTTCACCTGTCGATGAAATGCCTGTAAAATTTAAGACTAAAAATACAATTGCTACCACAGCAACTACTGCAACAATTGCCAGATACGGAAAATGCTGCTTCATAGAACTTTGTTTTTTTACCATTTTATTAGCCTCGTTTTATTAAATATTTACTAAATAATAATAATAATAATAATAATAATAATAATATCCTTTATATTATTTTATGACCCCCCCTAGTGAGAAAACGAATATCATAAAGTATAAAACTTAGCAAAAAAATAATTATTTTCTACCAGAAATAAGTTTTTTCTTTTTCTCTGCAGTTAAGTGTAGATAATTTTCTTGAGAAACAATTGATTTTCCTATCTTCTGCTCTAATTCTTTCCGCGTATTTTTGGCAATATCGCCGCCTTCTCTGGCAGTATGCTTCAATTCTGGAAACCCTTTAGCATCTTTAGCAATAGTAATATCGGTGGTTGCTTTCTCCCCAACCATCGTAAGAATTAATTCCCAATCAGTCATGTTGTCGCGCAGATTTTGATTTAAATTTTGTAAACCTTTAAATTGTTTATATTCTTCAATAGTCTTGCCAAAAGTTGCTTTACTAATTTCGTTAGTAAGAATAGCAAAATCTTTCTCGTTTTCAACACCCCTGTTTTTCCATTCGTCTGTTAAATCTTGTCGTATAGTTATACCTCTTAACCGCTTATCAATCCAATCTTTAGGATAACCTTTTAGCTCATAGTATTGTTTAACTCTATTTTGAGCTAATTCTGGATTCTCAATCTCCTGCACTCTTTCATAACCAACCTGAGCCAGCCATTGTTTGAATGGTTCTGCTTTTTTGGAAGGAATGGATTGAATAAGCCTAAAGGCATTTTTAGTATTAACACAGTCCGTTTCTCTTAATTTACCATCTTCTGCTGGCAATTTCAACTGTACCCAAATTGGGGACAGTTCAAGCTGGATAAATTCTCTGTCTTTAACTTTTCCCCAATACTGTCTAGGTGTAGGGCTATCGGTTAGCACTTGGACTATATCAACCACAGAGAACCACCACTCTTCGTTGTACCAAATTCGGCGGATGCTTTTTCCTTCAAAAACCGCTAATGAATTATTTTCCATGTTTCTTTCTGCAATTTAGAATCTATATAAACCTTACGCGCACCTGTCTTGTGGGTTGTGGTAGCTATAAAATAAATATTTTCAAGCTTTTTTCTTCCCTTCCTTTCTCAGCCAATCCTTAAATTCAAACAGAATTCTCTCGCTATCCAAGCGGCCATACTTATCTTTGATTTTATCAGAAATCAAATGAAAGACATCATTAGCTTTAACAATAAATCCGGCTTCCAATAACGCCCCATCACCAACTTCATTAAACAGATCTACGATTGCTTGCTTGCAGTTTGCTCTTAACTGAATATTATTCCATACCGCATCCCAGTCGCCGGCAAACTCTTTTACTCTTCCGGCCATCCGTTTTAATATTTCAGAGTTTCCATTACGTAATTCGTCGGTAACTTCTAATTGGTCGGTAACGGGATTATAGACCATTAAATCTACAAATGCATTTTCTTTCAGTGGATCTTCATCCCATTCTTTGCGCACTTCAGTGATGCGCAAGATTCGTTTATATTTTTTTAATCCGGAAAGAACGGGGTTAGTTGTAACAATAATATCAATCGCTTTAAATGAAGTTTTGGGAACGCCGATATCATTAACAACCCTATCATAAACACCATAAGGAGAATCGGCATGCACCGTACCAGCAACTACATTCGCTGCTGCACCTACCCGCATGGCTTCAAATAAAGCAATAGCTTCTTTGGATCGAACTTCACCGACAAAAATGGCTGAATCTCCCAGACGTAACGTTGACCGAATACCGATAGAGGGATCAACTTCTGAACCTTCTTTTAGAGCTAGAGCAGAAGCAACTTTTAATGATTCCAAATTATAACCTAATTTCCGAAGAGATTCCTGGGGAAGCTCAAAGGTATCTTCGATCGTTAAGATTCTAATTTTGCGCATGATTTCCGTCAAGAAAGATCCCAGCAACGAAGTTTTTCCGGAACTTCTTGTTCCCGCAACTAAAATCGTGGCGTTGTTATCAATAATAAAACTTAACAAACCTGCTGCTAAAGCATTTAAGTAACGTACTTTGGGCTGCATGTACAAAGGGAAAGTCCAGGGGAAATCCCGGTGCCTTCGAAAGGAAAATACTAATCCTGTTGGGCTTAAGGGAGCAGTAAGTGCGGAAACCCTGGAGCTAAATCCGGTAACTTTTAATTCTGTATCTAAGATAGGATTAGCTTCATCTAAAGGTCTTCCCGAGATTAATCTTAATTTAGTCGCCCAGCTTTCTACTTCCAAATGAGTTGGATAAATATTAGTATAACAGTCGCCATAATCTTGATGGACAATAAAAATAGGTAATTCACCATTAGGGGAATTGATGTTTACGTCTTGCACTTTGGAATCAGAAAGCAACAGTTCAATTAATCCGAAACCGACGGTATGCCGAAGCAAGGCTTGGGCCATTCGGTTAATCGTTCCTTCATCCAGCTGCATATTTTTGTGTACCAGAAGATCAGTAAGCAAATCTTTTCCAATGTTAAAGAATACTTCCCTCATCCGCTGCGGATCGACAAATTCTTCTCTAGTTGGTTTGTGTTCGGATAAAATTCGTTTAGCATCATCCAATAACTCGTATTCTTCTTCAGTAAACTTAAATTCCGGCGGAGTTAAATGATATAAAGTTTTGACATCTTCATCAAAAGAAAATATATTTACTTCACATTGATCTTCATCAACATCAAAATTGTAACTTTCCTGTAAATTACCTTCCGGATATTCCATCAATAATTTGGTAAACATAAAATCAGGCTTAGTCAAAGGATGAAAAGCATTGCCATAAATTTCCCGCTGCCCAATTTTATATCCTTCAGTTAAAGGCATTAACAGTGTTATTAATCTCAACGGCTCAATTATTTTGATTACTTCCTGTAGAATATTAACAAATTTTTGCTGACTGTTTAAATGGCGGCGGTCAATGAGATTACTCAGTTTAATCTTTTCTTTTGTTTCTAATCTTTTTAATTCTATATATGTCGCTAAAGGATCTTCTTTTAACCGCTTAGAAATCAGACGTTGAAATTGAGCATAACTTCCTCCCAGATACCGCTCATGGGCCGGATCGACTACTAGTTGAGAATAAGCAGACCGCTCTTCCTGATTTAAACGATTGTAAACGGAAGCTAACTCAACCAGTAGATTAGTCTGATCGTAATCATATTCATACTCGCGCTGTTGGGAAAGGATGATTACGGTAACCCCTGTCGCTTGCCGTAAAGTATCGACCACTTTGGCCATGCACAGGTCGCTATATTCGATTGAAGGAGGAAAAGAACATCGTTCGATGTAAATTTTAAGAATTTTGTTTTCTCCTTCGTGGAAGGTTTCAAATTCAAAACAATTCTTAGTATTTTCTAAAGCCATCTTCTACCATCTTTTTTATTCTTTTTTGATAAATTCTGTTTTAATTGTTAATATACCTTTGCTTTATTGGTATGTATTTAGTTAAGTAAGTGAGCAGTGCCAATGGAGGCGCACGGCATCCAAAAATTAAGTATAAACTCAGATGCCGTAATCGCGCCGTGCCCTGCTCACCAAGAACGTAACTAAATACGTACTTTATTGTAAATTATTTTACAGTTTATTATATTTTCTGTGAGAGACTACAGAAATCGGCTCAGTAAAAAAAGTCGCCGCCTAGGCCAAGATGTGAAGCAAGAACTGCGATTGCTTGCATTAGTTGGTAAGTGCTTCCTCACAAAAGTACTTACTAAGAAGCACTTGCTGAACGGCCAAGGCGACTTTTTTGAGACTTTCTACAGAGCCACAGAAATCACAAAATTAATAACTTATCAACATTAAATTGATACCATGACCATTACAGAACGCTTAAACTCAGTTTTGCCAACCATTCCTGCCGGGGTAACTTTAGTGGTAGCAGTAAAATATGCAAATGACAAACAGATAAAAGAACTTCTGTTGAATAAAATAAATGATTTAGGATTTAATACCAGCAAGCAATTATTAGAAGTAAAAGAAAAAATACCCGCAAATTTTCATTTTATCGGGCATCTGCAGAGAAATAAGGTAAAAGAGATTCTTCCTTTTTGTACATTAATACATAGCGTAGATTCAATTAAATTGGCAGAAAAAATTTCTGAAGAAGCGATTAAGATAAATAAACAGCAGGAAATTTTACTCCAAATTAGAACCGACGAGCAGAAAGATTACGGGTTTAAGATAGATGAGATTGAAACTATTCTGCCGCAGATAGCTAAATTAAAAAATATAATCGTGAAAGGACTGATGACCATCCCTGCCCCCGATGAAGAGCCGAGAAGCATTTACCATAAAATGAAGCTGCTAAAAGAAGAATTGGACTTGCCAGAATTATCTATGGGCATGTCTAACGATTACAAAATAGCAGTAGAGGAAGGAGCTACCCTGGTAAGAATTGGCAGAATGCTGTTTGAGTAAAAAATTATACAAATACTACTCTAAAATACTCACATAAGTTTATTATAATCTTTTAGTTAATATGTTAAAGATGGTTCAGGAAAAATCTTCGATGCCGCCGGCTGAATTTAATGATCCTAAGATTTATGTCTGGGTAAAAGGGTTGGAAGGAAAAGTAAATAATCTGCTGCGGGAAGTTAATGTTCTTAAAAATGACTTCATTAAAAAGAACAACAAGCTCAGCCAGGACCTTAAAACTACTAGTGCAGATTTCCTAGAAATGAAGCACGAGCAAGAAAAAGTGCTGCAGAAGATGGATTTGATTATAAAAGAATTAAAACAAACTGCCGGGATTGAAGAAGTAATGACTATTAAAAAATATCTGGAATTTTGGAATCCTCTTAATTTTGTAACCCAGCGCGATTTAGAGCGAGCAGTGGAAAATAGGATTGATTTGTTAACTAAAGAAACCCATAAAGAAACTAAAGAGATTAAAGAGATAGTCAAAACCAGTAAAATTACTGGAAAAGAAAACAGTATAAAACAAAAGTAATATAAAGCTAAAAGCGTTTAATATTTAACAGATATTAATAATTTAGATTATACTCACAATAATTCAAATTAACAGTACATCAAAAAAGGTGATATACAATGGCATTATTTGACAAAAATAAATCTTCTCTTGCTGATGAAGTAATGCAGTTACGGCAGCAAGGCCTCACAGACGATTTGATTATGGACGAACTTGCTGAGAAAGGTTATTCACAACCACAAATAGATCAAGCTTTAGAACAGTTTCCTGATCAGACTGAAACTGAAGAAGAGTATGGTGCTCCTGAAGAGCCCTCTGCACCTTCTCCACGCATGCCGGCTATGGGTCGGCTTAATTCTTATTCTTCCGAACCAGCTGCTTCAGGAGAAATGGGAAATATCTATGAACGGATAGAAGAAATTGCGGAAAGCATGATTGATGAAAAATGGGATGACCTGATTGCTGAAGTTAAGAAAATCGTCGAATGGAAAGAAAAAATGGAAGAAAAACAAGGTAAAATGATTTCAGAATTAGAGATGCTTAAAGAAAATTTTAAAGAATTGCACCAAGGCGTTTTGGGGAAACTGGAAGATTACGATACCCAGATGCGCGAAGTAGGAACCGAATTAAAAGCAGTAGGAAAAGTGTTTAAAGATGTTATTCCTACTTTTGTTGATAACGTCAAAGAACTTAAAGATATCACTAAAAAAGTTAGGTAAGATTAATAAAATTAGAAGTGAGGAAAACAAAATGAAAGTCAAAGAATTTGAAATGAATGTAAAAGATCCTTTTAAAGTAGAATATATGGAGAAAGTTAGATCCGAAGGGTATAATATGGCTCTTGGCATCGGTTCCGGAAAAGATAATTATTCTTTAGAAGTTCGGCTTCAGCCCTTAGGTGGTTCTTTAGATCCAATTCCACAAGATTTGTTTGATAAAATAAAAAACGAAATCTTGCCCGAACAATATAAAGGGGCTGTGGTGAATGTGGTCTATGTTGGAATAATTAGGCCGAGATAAAAAAAAATTAATCGATTTATTCAATGCAGGTAACAGCAGCTAGGTCATCAACGTCTTTATGATCTCCAGCTCTAGGTTCTTCCAAAGGAGAATACCAGCCGAAGGTCAAGCATTCTGTCCATTGTCCTGTAACGTCGCAAGCAACGGGAACGGCAAAGTTTTCAATCACTTGGATATTTTGGCAGGAAGTGTCCTTTGACGAGTAAAACCAATCAGAATACAACATCTCTGCTGAAAAACAACTACTATAGCCTAGATCGGAACAGATTTCATTTCCACTTTTTACAGCAAGGTAATCGTCATCCCCATATAGCTTATCAGAAACTTTTTCTAAATCTCCAATAAACACTAATTTCTGCTGAACATCGTCTTTTGTCACAAACCCACATTTTTCTCCTTCCTTGCATGGATCTGGTGCCGAAGCAGCCGTACTTGCAGTTCTTGCAAATCTAACCGCTTCACCTGTCGATGAAATGCCTGTAAAATTTAAGATCAAAAATACGATTGCCACCACAGCAACCACAGCAACAATTGCCAGATAGGGAAAATGCTGCTTCATAGAACTTTGTTTTTTTACCATTTTATTAACCTCGTTTCATTAAATATTTACTGAATAATAATAATAATAATAATTCCATTTATATTATTTTATGACCCCCCCCCTTAGTGAGAAAAGAATATTAACAGATGGGTTACTTATTACTTATTTTATACAATTATTATTAATTTATAGCAAAATTTATAAATTAAATATATTTTTAGTAATAAATGATTATCTATAATCCGCATGATGAACCGCTCCTCAAGGAGAGAATCGAAGATGCTGAAAACCTGCTTGACCTAATCCCGGCAAAATATTGTTTTATTACCGGCTCTTTTATCTACAAGACTGAATACAAAGATATTGACATTTTTGTGATTACAAGATCAAAAAAAAATATTACTTTTAAAAATAAGTTGCGCCGGGGGCGTAATCCTCCGGTCTGCCAAAAATTTAAAAGACTTCTGAAAAAGGCAAAAATAACCATTATAGATTTTAATGACCTTTACTCTTTATTTTATCATTCCATTTCTAAAAGCTGTATTGCCAAGAATATCATTCCAAAAAAACCATTGAAAGTCACCCTTTCAGACTATTGGCAGGTTATTAATGAAGCCATTCCCTCTTTACTAAACCAAAAAAATAAGTACCACAAAGAGGTCCGTTTTCTGATTCTTTATACCGAATATTTCAAGACCGGCGAGATACTTGATACTGTTCAGCTTAATAAAAAAATAAATCAGTTTAAGGACTATACTGAGATAATTAGCTATGTTAAAACAGAAATGCCCTTGATCATCACTAAGCATACAAAACCCTCTTACGCAAAACGATTCTTTTACACTCAGGCAGGCTACTACAAAGAGTTACTTGCCTATAAAGCGCAAAGCTTTTTATACGAGTTGACTCATGAAGCAGTTCGAGGCTTTGCCCATGGTCAACCCTGATGAATTTAAACATAAAATAGAATCCGCCCTTTCACAAGAATATGAGATAGAATTTCTTGGAAAAAATTTTGACCAAATCGTCAAGCTTCTCACTGATAATAAAGCGGAAAAAATTTATCATTGGATAAAAGAAGTAATTGAACGAAAAATTGAACCAATTTATGTTGGCTCAAAGAAACAATATAAGAATTGGGCTATTAATGAACTTCTCGCTTTCCGCTATCCTTTCAGCATTGATAATACGGAATACAGAATTCTTTTTGTAAAAGTAAAAAACTCCCTTTACATCGAATTCCACTTGGGCGACCATAAATATTATGATAAAGTACGTAAAAACCTATCGCTGGCTTGAAGAAAAAAGTTAGGTGACTACAAAACTAAAAAAATGTAGTCACCTCAATCAACAGAACGTAAAAAATATCTATTAATATGATTTCTAATGCGTATCGCCGCTAAGCAACACTACTGCAAAGACCATAATTGTAAAAACTATGATTAACCCCAATACTTTCGGATTAAATAAGGTAGCAGTAATATTGGTTGTAAAATCGCCGGTGGCCACGCTGGAAGTTCCGTCAGGAGCAAGAGGTTGTCCCTGTTCATCAAGATAAGGCCCAATAGACTGCCCTAACACGTGCCCTAAAGCAGCAACTAAAATGATAATCATGATTCCCAAAATAGCCCAGTAAACCGTTTTATCTTTTACGATTACATTCCAGTCTTTTTCATTTAATCCAAACATTTGGAAAATCAAGATTAACAATATAAAAAAGATAATGGCTACAGCTATCCAAGGCAGCATAAAATTAATGATGTCGATAGCTGCCTGGGATAATAAAACAGTTAAAGCAGCAACTACGGCAACAAGTGCATTGATTACCAAAGAATTGCCAATCGCTTTGGTCTTTTGCAGCAAAGCGAAGATGATGGCAAAGACTAACAATACCGGAAAAATAGAACTAAAGTATCCAATTAACCCAATATCTAAGACTGTTGCCATCTATTCCCTCTTATTTTTTTCCGCCCAGGTTTTCTAACAGGCTTCCTAACCCTTCCCAAGCACCTTTAACGGTATCTCCAGCACCGCCGCTGCCGGGCTCTTTAGTAATAAACATCACAATTAGTCCAAAGACCAACATAATAATAATCAATTCCGTTGTTTCCGTGCCCCACCAATAAAATACATCGTAAGGCCCCTTCCAGAAATTAAGCGAAGCACCAAAGATATATACTACAAAAGCAACGGCAACAATGGCGATTATCGGCGAAGCGGACTGTGAAAAGCCTTTTCCAAAAATTCCCAGCAGCAATAATAACATGATTGCCGCTACCGCCACTAAGGAAACACTAGGTAAGGATTCGTTAATTACCTGAACAGGATCATAACCAAAAGAAGAGTATGAACCAGTAAGGTGAGGAATCACAAATAATAACCCTAATACTAACGCAATGACTACCCGGAAATTTTTATGTTCACTAAATAAAGGCATCTTTGCTAATACCGCAAAGATAATTGTAAACACTAAAATAAACGGCAGTAAAAAGTCCATCACCCCGTAAGCTTCAAAGTATGATGCTAGATTAGCAATACCGATACTGACCATTTTATAAACCTCCTCTTTTAGCTTGAATATTATTTGATACGTGCATTTTTTATATTAATTTTATTTATTTTTAATATTATTTTCTTGATTTAAGTTATCTCTTATTTTTATTATTTATTTTTATTATTTATTTTTCGCTGTCCTTTTTGGATTTTGAATCTCCGTCCCGGGTAATTAGGAGGATAAATCCGATAACAATAACCATAAAGATAATGGAGGCTGCCCATTCTGCATCCCAATTCTCAAACAGAAAAAAGATGTAATCCAGCCACCCCAACGCATTAAGGAAAATCGCCACTACCCCAACAAACATGATAATCGTAAAAACAGTTACCCAGGTCGGGAACTCTTTTAGGGTAAATTCTTTGTCTCCAAAGAAGGTGCCCACCAACATTAAGAAAGAAACACCTAAGATTAATAATAATACAATATTGGCCATGACTTCATTAATAACTGCAACTAATTTGGTAGAAGCGATTACTAAAAAAGCGATAACAAACGCAACCATGGCGTTAATATTCTTTTTAGTGATTTGTTTATCGCCAACTTTTTCTACACCAAAGATCTTAGTTTTTTCTAAGATAGCAAAAACAATTGTAAATACTAATAGAAAAGGTAAAATAATATCGTAAACCCCAATCTTTCCCAGAAAACCAATCATGCCTCGAAAAGCACTTTCTTCTACCATTATCTTTTAGTCCTCTTTTTATATACTCAGTTTATACTCTATTATATGCTTAAATAAAAGATTAGAATATATAAATGTTTCTTTTCCTCTTTTTTGATTCTTGATTTGCCGTTCTCCGTCTTAAAAAAGCGAAGATTTTAAATAGTAGCATTAATTTATTTTTAAAGTCAGCAAAATGCAGGAAAACATTTTGTGATGCTAAAAGGCTTGTCCTTTAAGCAATACTTAGAGGTGAATAAAAGTGCAGTGGAAAGATTGTTTGTGGATAAGTTTAATTTGGTTAATTCTGTTATCAGCATTTTCATTAGCAGAATCAGAAATTACCGTTACGACTATTGATAATGAAATTACGACGGCAGAACAAGCTTCTTTTAAATTAACCATAACCAATAATGCCGATGAAAATCAAGTATATAATATTTATTCATTACAGTCAGGACAAGGATGGAATGTTGATGTCTCTCCTTTAAAAGATAAAAGCCTAGAATTAAGCCCAGGAAAATCGCATACTACTACGGTGGTTGCAACCCCTTTAGAAAAAGGGAAACTTTCTCCGGGAATTTACACTTTATATACCACCATTCAAAGCAATATGGGGGAAATTTATAGCAAAGCTTTGAAAATTTACCTAAGCCCGGCAGAACCGATCACCTATTTACCGACGATAAAAGTTGAAGTAGATATGGATGATAAAATAAACCCTACCGAACCAATTTCTGCCAAAATATTTTTAGAAAACAAAAATGCTTTAGATTTAACTGGATTGGTTGTTAAACTTCAAAGTGAAATTCCTGAATTTACCAAAGAAGTTACGGTAGATTTACTTCCTCTTGAAAAGAAAACTGTTGAATTAAGTATAGTACCCAGTAAATTTCAACAACCGAAAGAATATACTCTATTTTTTGTATTTGAGCATAAAAGCGAAACTATAAAAATTGTTGAAAAAAAGATTGAAATCGTTTCTTTACTTCCTAAATTTGAAGTAACCAGCGTAAAAGATGAGGCATTCTTAAAAACAATTAATACTCTTACAATAATCAACACCGGAAACGTTAAAAATAGCCAATTAGTTAAATATCCAACTTCATTTTTAGCTTCTTTATTTTCAACTAGCACGGGCGATTCTATTTCTGAAGATGGAGAAAGATATTTTGCCTGGGAAATGACTTTAAGCCCGAATGAATCAGCAATTTTAACCATCACTACTAGCTACCGTTTATTGTTATACCTCTTGATTGTAATTCTTATTTGTGGAGGATTTTATTTATACGTCCAATCACCAGTAAGCATCAAGAAAACCGCAGTAACCACTAAAGGCGGTGAAAATGGCACTTTATCAGAAATTAAAATCACTCTAGAGATGAGCAACCGCTCTAGTCGAAATTTAAAAGACGTTGAAGTTATTGATCTTGTACCAGAAATTGCTAATGTAGAAAAAAGTTTAGAATTAGGAACTATAAAGCCAATAGAAATTAAACATACTAAAGCTGGAACTAAAGTAATTTGGTCTTTAGCTGAATTAGAAGCTCACGAACATCGCATCATTACTTATAAATTAAAAGCAAAATTAAACATCTTGGGCGTATTTAGTCTGCCCCGAGCAACAGTTGAATTTAAAAAGAAAGGAAGTCGAAGAAAAAGTAAAGCTTATTCCAATACCTTCCGCATTAGCAGTTAATTGGATGATGTAAATACCGGAAGATAAAAAGATTTATATAGGAGCGAATTTAAATAAACATAAATTAACATTATCATAAAAATCTGAGGCAGATTTTTAGGATGCCAAAAAGCTCCATCCCCAAACTAAAGTTAGGGGTTTTCGCTTTTTGCGCATAATCAAATAGAGAGGGTGTAAACATGAAAGATTTTTTATTACAATTAAAAGAAAAGTTCATGAAGCCGGTGGAAGAGGAAGAAGACTTTGGCGAAGGCCAAAATTATGTGGAGCTTGGCTCTGCACCAGCTGGAAATGAAGAAAAAGCTAAAGTTTTAGTTCGACCTTTTGTGATGGAAGACTTTGAAGACATCAAAGATGTTCTGGATGTTTTACGGGAAGGATCTACCATTGCTTTAATTAACATAAAGCCATTAAAAGACAAAGATTTAGTGGAGTTAAAAAGAGCAATTTCAAAACTAAGAAAAACCTGTGAAGCAATTGAAGGAGACATTGCTGGTTTTGGCGAAGATTATGTAGTTGCTGTGCCTTATTTTGCCCGCATCCATCGTAATACCATAACACCAGTAGATAATAGCCAATAATTTCTTTTTCTTCTAATTTTATATTTATTTTTTTAATGATTAAATTTTATAGCTTCAGTTCTTTTTATAGATCCAATAATAATTTCTCACATTTAAAATGGTAAGATTTAAATAAAAGCATAATTAAAGCTTCTTCTATTGCCACGGTGGCACAACTCGGTACTGCGCAGGGTTGCTAACCCTGTTTCCTTCGGGATTTCCCGGTTCAAAAGCCAGCAGATTTTATCCATAAAATAAAATCGTGTTAGTCTGAAAGTCCGGGCCGTGGCGTTTTTCTTTTAAGAGAGAGAACTTCCAAGAAAAAGTACGTATTTAGTTGCGTTCTTAGTGAGCAGGGCACGGCGCGATTACGGCATCTGAGTTTATACTTAATATAGCTTCTGAGCAAGAAATCCCCCCGCTTTAGCGTTGGGGATGAAT
>JBBSWB010000031.1:0-15969 GCA_038046465.1 Nanobdellota archaeon | reverse complement strand
TCAGGGCAACCTGAGGTAGGCAGTATTTTTACTTAAGACTTTCTACAGAGCCGGTAGGTCTTGGAATCAAATTAATTCTTTCGAACAAAGTCTTTGCGCAGATCATAATCAAACTGGCTTAAGAAATCTGCAACTAACCCTTTCTTTCCCGGTAACTTTTCAGACAAAAAGGTATAGATATCTTTACTGAAACAATGTGCACATAAACCCATTTTTTGCCCACAAGAGATGCAGGTGGTTTCACCTTCAATATTAAACCCTTTAATCGTTTTGGCTAACTTTAAATCGTGCTCACCAATAGTTACCATCATTCTTTCTGCTAAACAGGAAGTACATAAAGGCGTAGTTATAACTTGGTCACACTGCACGCACCGGTTGTATGGCGCTCCATTTACCATTTTTATCTACCACCTCTTTTTTAACATCACTTCTAGAAAAAGCACTAAAGTTCTCTTTTTTACTCGAATAGTTTACACACACCTAGCAGAAACTCTCTTGGCTTTATAATCCTTTCATACCAACGTTATATGGACTATATGTTTAATAAAAATTAAAAGATTTTAAAAAAATAAAAAGGGCCCCAAAGAGAGGGGGGTGAGGGTGGTAGAACATATACCATTGGAGCCCCAAAACATCGTAATTAAATGATGAGCACTTTTGTTACATTTACTAATAAAACCACACAAGTATATAAATGTTACTATTTAGTATACTGGTTGTTTAAAAACGACAAACCAGTAAGAAGAAAGATTTATAAAGTAATTCTGCGATTACCTACGGATGGAGATTCAAGATTATGCACAGACTACTTTTGAAACATGCTTGGCTGTAGACTTATTACAATTAACCGAAAAGAAGATTTCTAAAGATGTAGAATTGAAAACGATTAATTATGCCATGAATTTTTCCAAAGATAATTTTACAATTGGACATTTAGATTTTATAGCCAAAAATTACAACTTAAAGCTCGATTTTTATGTTGATAATAATTGGTTTTTAAATTTCATAAATAAATTAAAATTTTCTAATAGTATTAAGGTTATTCACAAAAAAATAGATCTAAATTTAATTAATAACCAAATAAAAATCTCGCCAGTTATTGTTTATGTCGATTCTTTCGCATTATGGAAAATCACTCATGCACCACATTTTATAATTGTTATCCAACAGTCTAAAGATGGCTATAAAATTTATGATCCTTGGGATGGAAAAATTCGAACAATTAGTTCTGATGCTTTATCAAAAGGCATAATCAATCTGAGGAATCTTCTAAAATATTGTCCACAGCTAATTCAAAAGAGATAATGCCTATTAGTTTACTCCTTCAAAGCACCCTTAACTTTTCTCAGAACCAAAAAAATCTTTCAGCAATTTTTCGTAGCTTTTACTCACAATCAGCCTTTCTTTAGGCAGACAATCATAATAATTCTGCCAGGTAAACCGTTCGTCTAGAAAGATTACTACCCCTTTATCGGTTTCGCTTCGAATACATCGTCCTGCTGATTGGATACATTTAGTCATAGCTGGATAGATATACCCGTAATCTCTACCTCGGCCAAATTTATTATCATAATACTGAATCAATTCTTTAGTCTTTAAATCTGGATGCGCTAAAGGTAATCCTACGACAACTACTCCGTTTAGCAGATCTCCGGGAAGATCGATCCCTTCAGCAAAATTTGCCCCGGCTACGCCTAATAATACTCCGCCGGTTTCTTTTTCAGCTTTAAATTCGGCTAAGAAAACTTCTTTCTCTTCTTTACTAGCTTCTTTCTTCTCCCAAAAAAACTTTTTTTTGGAAAAAATAAAAGAACTAATTTTGTCCCGAAGATCATAGGAAGGAAAAAAGAAAGCTACATTTCCGGGAATCAGAGCAGCTAATTCAGTGCATTTTTCAGCAATTTTCTTATACATTGCTTCTCCGCGCAGTTCATATTTCGTGCTGGTTTCAGGCACGATTAAACTTAACTTGTTTTCTGCTGGAAAAGGAGAAAAATATTCTTTTTCTATGCCCCGGCTTATCCCTAAAATATCTTTATACATAAAAGTTGGTTTTAAAGTTCCGCTCATGATTACGCCCGCATAAATTTGGTCAAAAACTTTTTCAGTAACTACTCGCGGATCCAAGCAGAGGTAACTTAACATAATCGTAGGGCCGTATTTACTTGTTTTTTCAGAAATGATTCGGGCAAACCCTTTATCTTCGCCTTTCCATGAATTTAAAAAAATGCTGATGCTGCCCAAATAACTTCTTCTTTGTTTTTTTCTGATTTCCTCTGCAGCTAATTCTAATTCTTCAATAAATTCGTCGTAATTAACTGCCGCATTAACTTTAGAAAAAAAATCTTCTTTAGTAACTAATTTCTCTTTATTGAATCCTTGACTTTTAAAATCGTTTAGTTCTTCTAGGACCCGCATCAATTCTTGCAGCCAGACAATTAACCCTTTATAATTATATTTTTTTGCTTCGAGGATGGCGCTTTTGATAATATAGCTGCTAAGATTAGCACTGAGCATCTCCGTAACTCGATTAGGTAAATTATGCCCTTCATCAACAATAATAATTGCGTCCCCCAATTCTATTTCTAATCTGGCAAAAATAGTATTTTGAACAAAAGGATTGAACAGATAATTGTAATCGCCAATGATTACTTGTGCATCTTTAGCCAACGCTGAAGAGATTTCATAACTGCACATTCTTTCTTGATTGGAAAGACGAATTACTTCTGCATTATGTAAAGGGCCCTGCTGTTTTAAATCACCAACCAATTTCTTTGCTTCCACCGTTAACTTTTTCTTTTCTCTGACCTTATTATAAAATTCGCATTCTTCTTTTTCGGTAACCGCTTTACAAAATTCATTGAATTCGTTTCCAAACAATCCGGCTATTTCCTGATTGCACATCCATCTTTTTCCGATTAAATCCACACAGGAAAAATTTGCCCCTTTTTCTTTAATTAATTTTAAGGTATTGACGGCAATCTGATGCTGAGTATGTCGGTTAGTCAAGAAAAAAAGCCGTTTATTATTTTCCAAGGCACAAGCTAAAGCCACCGATAGTGCGCCGGCTGTTTTTCCTAACCCGGTTGGTGCATGGGCTAACAGAATCTTTTTTTCCCGTAGAGCAATTTCTAAGTCGGCAATTAATTTATCCTGCCCGGGCCTAATTATTTCATGCGGAAATAATACTTTTTCGGAAGAAAAACCCATATTTTATCAGCTAAATGCATAGTTATTAAAATATTCTGTTATTAAAATAGTATATTAATAATATATTATATCCCACTATGCCCTAACAGCGTTCCAAAAGATTTAAATAAACCTACAGTGTACAAAATAATCATTAGAATAGATAAATGTTTAAATATAAGTTTGAAACCCGATAAGAGGGGTATAGGTAGATGGTTTGGGGTGTAATAAAATGATTAAAAATAAAGAAATCTTTGATGTGTTTTTCAGAGAAAAACCGGCGATGATGTTAGTGGAGTTAAAAAACGCAGACTCTAAAGTTTATGCTTCAGTTTTAGCAAAACAAATCGACTGCACCTATTCCCACGTGGTTAAGATTTTGCAGGAAATGCAAAAGTCCGACCTTATAAAGTTTAAGAAAGAAGGACGTTTAAAACTTCTGGAATTAACTAAGCGGGGACACGATATTGCTTCCAACATTGAAAGCATTAAATCCATACTTTAAGTATTAAGTTTTGATTTCTCTTTCTTTGTTTTTATTTTTTTATTTTGCTTTTTTAAGATTTTAGAATAATTTTATACACCAAACTGTATTACGCCCAAACTAAAACAAGTTCTCCGACTTATTCCCAGCTTTCTATGGGACGATTTACACACAAAGAATATTCTGTTCCTGGGTTCTTGCAGATATCTTCAGTATTAGGCATTTTATCATCGCAGTCTTGGTCAGCATAACAGGCAATATCTCCTGTAACTGCACCGCCAGTAACTCCAGTAATTCCGCCTTTGCTTGCAAATAAACCCAAAGAAGCAATAATGGCTAATAACAGAACAATCTTTAGAACAGATTTAATTTTGTGATCCATAATAAACTAATAAAAAGAAATAAATTAATAAATTTATCTGTTTTAGATTAAATTTAGATTAACCTGAATTAATTTTAGGCTTATTCCAAATAAATCTTTAACCTTTCCATGTCTAGTTTCCAATCAGCAGGTAATCTTTTTGAAGATTGGTAATATTTAACTAGCCGGTTAATTTTGGAACTGGTTAACAATAAGCCTCGTTTAGCGGTTTGATCCAGCTTATTTTTTTCTAAATGCCGCTTAATTTCAATCATTTTTTTGATTAAGCTCAACAAATCTTCAGGAAGTTCTTTTAACAATCCTTTTTCTTGAAGAATGCCGGAAATAGTTCTGCCGGTTAAAGCTTTGATGCTGTTAACCCCGTAACTGTCCCGTAAGATTAAGCCAATTTCAGAAGCACCTTTTCCGCTCTTAGCAAATTTAATGACTAATTTTTCTACATCTTTCTCTTTGTAAGGCGCCCACGAAGGCACTTTCTTGATAGGTTTCTTACTCTTACTTTTTCCTTTTGCTCTTGAATGCATTCTAGCCATAATTCAACCTCACGATTATTTTTATTTTTTAATATGTTTACTATTGTTGTTTTTTAAATATTTTTAATCTGTTTAAATATTTAATTTGATTATAGGAGAAAAAAATTAGTTTTCCTCCAGCATGCACAAGCTTGCACCGATGCATCTCTCGAATTCAAAGGTAATTTGCCGGTTTATTTAAAAACGTTGCGTTTAATTTAGATTATTTCTTTTTTGATTATTTCTTGCTTGAGTATTTATTTTAAACAAAAATAAGAAAAATAGTCCTGCTCGGCTATCCAGCTCGAATGCTCGGAGGATGGACTATCGGCTCAATTTAATTATTTTGGCTTAGAATTGACTGTAAAACGGCACTTTTTCAAGCATAAATGTATTACAAAAGCGGAGGTCTAACTATCTTCGATTGTGTTCGAGCCCCCCCCTAAGCTTGCAGGCGCAGTTTTAAGTTTTTTTATTAATTATTGTAAGTTTTTCAGAAACGAGGGGATTGTTCATTTTAAACGTGATTTTGTAAATAAACCAGCCTATTTGATACTGAAAAACCTTTCTAAAAAAAGAATTTTAATTTCTGATTTAGTCATATCAAATAATTTGCGATGGTTCATTAAGTGGATGAATAGGAGCCCCTCTTCTTATCTTGAAATAACTGAACACTCGCTCCAAGAATCGCCCCTAAAGCCAAAATGCCAACCCCCGTACCAACAATCATAGCTCCCTCAATTCCAAACCCATATGCTATAGGCATCGAAATAAGACCACTCACTACGCCAAAATTAGCTCCAATGTTACAGTAAAAATCTTCAGGGTAATGTTGTTTTTCTCCAGCTAGGTCATTTTCAATATCTTCTGTTCTCTCAACCTTAACCAGAGCATCCAATCCTTTCTTCCTTTCTTCAGGGTCATTATTAAGCATATACTCTAATCTTTGCTTAAATTCAGGAGAAAGAGACGATTTGCTTAATCTTTCTTTAAGAAATTGAGTATTTTGACCAGGATTCTCAGCAATTCTTGACTCTTCTTTTCCAGAAGCTAAAGTAATAATTGTTGCTGCTAACCCATAATAATCTGTTTCCGGAACAATTTTTCCGACTCCAAATTGTTCAGGAGCCATATAACCCAAAGTTCCTGCTCCTAGCGTACTTGCTCTGGTGATCTGGTCCAAATCTTTAGCTATTCCAAAATCAGTTAGGTAAAGACGTCCATCAACAGTAACCTTAATATTTGCCGGTTTTACATCTCGATGAACAAATTCAGCATGATGAACAGCATCTAAAGCTTTTAAGGATTGTTCTAAATAATCTATTAGTGTTTCTTCCGTGAATTTTTCTCTCTCGTCAAGACGTTCAGCTAGGGATTTTCCTTCAATGTAATCATAAATCAGTACAAACTCATCTCTTTTATAAAGAGGATTATGAGCAGTCATAAAACCATGACATTTTGGGATATAAGGGCTGTCGATTTTTTGCTGGGCTTCAGCTTCTCTCTCTAAACCTTTGACTTGTTCCCATTTGATCTTTCCTCTTTCCAGAACCAATATTTTTGCCGCATACTCTTTTCCTGTTTCCCTGTCTCTAACAAGATGAATTTCTCCCTGAGCACCTTCACCAATTTGTCCTAAAGTGTCGTATTGATCATAGAAAGGGTCTAACTGTAATCCTTGCGCGGCTTCTTCCAGTCTGGCAATTTCTTCTAATTCCGCAGCAGCATAAGTTTCATCTAATTCTCTTTCAAGTTTACAAACTGGTTGCGGTTCCATTAATGATTTGAAAACATGCCCAGTTTATAAATCTTTTGTTACTTTTCAGTTACGATAACATCTACCCAAACATTAATTAAGATAATAATAGTCTTGTAGTTTAATGGTCAGCAAGAAAGAGGTCAAAGAACTTTTTGATCTAGCCGAAGTAGAAACAAGAGAAGAGGAATTAAGAAGAAAGGCTCTTCTTAATGAAGAAATTGAAGCTGAAAAAAAAGCATTGATGTTAGAATATGTAATAGAGCATTTACATCCAAGTGCTCTAATCGCAGTACATCAGACAAATCATTTTCCGAAAGGAGGCAAACTTAAACCAACGGGCCATTTTCTTTTAGATTTATTTCAAAGAAAGAATCCTAAAAGAATTATTGAAGATTTACAATTAAAATATCCCCGGATGACTATCCATTTTACTTTAAATTATCCAGTTGAAGGTGTTGCAGCTCGAGGACAGTGGGTTACTTGGGAAGGAAAATATGCAGTTTTAATCCCGGTAAAGGATTTTATTGAGAGGGTTGTATGTTTAAATCCTGTTGATACCTGGATAATTGGAGAATTAAATTTACCTGCTTCTGCTGAAATTTTAATGCCTGAAGATGAGTATTATGCTAATCCTGATGATTGGAAAGCTTTGGCTGGCAGAGTCAAAGTTGTCCCTTATCCGAATAATGAAAACATTCATGAAGCAATTAAGAAAAGAATTCTCAAAAGAGGATACGCAGTTACTTATGGTCATGATCATAGTTGGTATGAAGGAAGTAATCTGTTTAACCTTCAAAGTTTTATAAGAGCGTCCCTTTTTTTGTCTTCGGGTGAAAAAGACAGATTGATTGCCCTAGCTGTAAAGAAAGGTTATCAAAATTGGAATCAGATATTTTGGGCGATGGCTGCCGAATTTAAAAAAAGGACTACTTCGCACTGGAAGACAAAATGGGCAGAGATAGAGCTCTTATCTTCGGAAATTTATAGTGTTATTTTTGATCCAAATAGTGATGAAAAAGAAACTCCCGCAAGAAATATGAAACTTAAGTTGGAAACTTTGACAGGAAAAGCTGAATCATCAAGAGAAGAAGTTCAAAAAATTATTGAACAAGAAAAAGAGTTTACTTCTAAAGAAGAGAAAGCATCACTTAATTTACTCGTTTCTGAACTCGATAAGATTAAAAATTGGTTAATTGAGATATTGCGAAAAATTGAAGGTCCTTCCGGTAACATAACTTGGGAAAAATTCTTAGAACAAGAAAAGATAATTTGAACATTTAAACAAGATTATAGAAAGTGATCCAAATCCATTGAAAGCTCATAATGGGAACAAATTTGGAAATGGTGGAGTATTCAAAGCAAGATGAAATGATGATGCAAAACGTTAGGATTAAAGAACAAGATAATTAAGCCAAAAACCACAGCTTCAACAATTAATCTTTATTCTAAAGCAATACGTCTTGGATTTACTGTTAAGATTGCAACCGTATGGTTAGAAGATAACTGGAATTATTCTGTAGAAATTAATGGCTTTGATGCTTGCGATTTGTGCTCCGATAAACCTAAAAAGTACGACTGGGCGGGTAATTTTAAAAAAGAAAAATTAGCCCCGCCCGGCGGTGACGCCTCCAGGATATTTAGAATGGCCTATTTATTTACAGGCGATTATTTTGGCAATTTTCTATTTTTGTTAAAATTGATAGAAAAATTTATATATTCAGTGTTATATCTATTGATATAACATGGCAGAAACTATTTTAATGCATCAAGAGAACATACTGAGATACCCCCGATTAGATACTATGCTTATGGTAGAAGAATTTATAAAAGAACATGATGGGGAATTCAAAAAAAGAAAATTATGGGAGAGTTTACCGAAAAAAATGATGTATCAAACATTTTGTGTAATAATTGATTATCTTTTATATTCAAGAAAGATTTCCATAGATTCAGAAGGAAAAATTGGTTGGATTTATTATCCTGAAATTGCAAGAAAGTATTATGCCAAAGCAAATTTAGGTAGGAGAAAATGAAACTTCCATCTGAAATAAGATTTGTAGATGAAAAGCTAAAAGAAGCTTTCTACAAACTAGAAAACGGAGATGAACAGGAAAAAGAACTGTTTAAACTATTAGACCAGGCTATAAACAACATAGAGGAGAATGCTTTTTGTGGAATTCAAATTCAAAAAAGACTGATTCCTCCAGAATATCATAAAAAAGGAATCAAGAATTTATGGAAATATGATTTACCGCGTGGCTGGAGATTAGTATATTCTATTGTGAATGAAGAATTAGTGGTAGTAAGTATTGTTCTGGAGTGGTTTGATCATAAAGATTATGAGAAAAAGTTTGGGTATTAAATAATTTCTTTTTGTTTAAAGAGTGAGTGCTAGCAGCATATTAAATAAAATAATTAAAAGAAAAATTAGCCCCGCCCGGCTATCCAACTCGGACCATGTACCCAATTTATTGTCCACATTATTTATAAATATGCTTACTTTGTGGACAACATTATAACTTAAATTGCTCTATTACTACCTCAAACATTAATTCACAGTAGCCTTTAAAATCTTTAAGATTGTGTTTGTCAATTGCTTCATAATACTTTGGTCGGAGTTTTACTGGAACAAATACTTTTGGATATTCTGCTTGTAATAATATCCAATTCATAAGCGTTCTTCCAGTTCGTCCATTTCCATCTTCAAAAGGATGAATCTCTACAAATTGAGCATGGATTAAACACGCAAGAACAAAAGGATGAATTTTTCGTTTATTATTATAATAAAACGTAATCATCTTTTTTAAGAGCGATCTAACTTCTTCTGGTTCTGGCGGCACATGCTCGGCACCTTCTATTTTCACAGGGAAGAATCTTATTCTACTAGTATAAACAACCCCTGTATTTTTTGTTAAAATTTCGTTTATTTCTTCTAATAATTCAACAGTAAGCTTACCTTTGTATCTTTTAATAAACTCAAATGCTTCTCTGCCATTAATGGCTTCATTATAATCTTTGGGTGGAGCTCCAGAAGGAATTTGTTTTTCTTTAATAATTAAATAAGTATCTCTAAGAGTAAGTCTGTTTCCTTCTATTGCATTAGAATTATAAGTAAAACGGATTACAAAATCTGATTCTTCTTTCTCAGCAACAGTTTTAGGAATATTTTTAAGATGGTTATTATAAACTTCTTTAAAATCGTCGATTATTTCTAATTTATTAGCATCTAAATAATCTTTATTATAAATTTTATACTCTTCCAGCCGAAGCTCTTTTAATTTTTTGCCTACTTCTTCTCTAGTCGGTTCTTTTTCTCCTAACTTAATCCGAATCTTCTTCCAATCCTTTTCTCCCGTCCTAATAGTCTTTCCTAGATAATAGAATGTTTTTTTACCCGATTTTATCCTATCTATGTACACCATATAAATAGTATTGTCCACGTAATATATAAATCTTTCTAATTTGTGGACAATATGATTAATAAACCAAAAAAGTACGGCCGGGCGGATAATTTTTAAAAAGAAACATTAGCCCCGCCCGGCTATCCGGCTCGGATGGGGGGCTATCTTAGTTTTAGGGATATAAAGAGTTAGTTTCAATCGCTACGGTGGCAAATTTTATAAATTAAAGTAGTTATCTAATTAGCATGAAAGCAACCCAGGTATACAAGCAACTTGAAAAAGATTTTATCACTCCTAAAATGAGTGATGAATGGGCAGAACATATGGATTCTGTTGCTGATTTTCTTAGTGAAAACTTTAAGAAAAGGTCGATGGGTTTGGTTTGTGATTTTGCAACAGAAATAAGTAAAATTTATACTGCCGTTTTTCCATCAAAGGATGTTATGCAAAAAATTTTAAATGATAAAAATCAAAATGCAATGCTTTTTGTTCATCATCCATCTATTTGGGATATAAAAAAAGCCCCAGAAGTTTTTCAGCAAATGGACAGAGAATTATTACAACAGTTCAAAGATAGAAAGATTTCTATTTACAACCTTCATGTGCCTTTAGATAATTATGGAAAATACTCTACAAGCGTAACTTTAGCAAAAGCATTGGGCGTTGAACCAAAAAAATCTTTTGCTCCTTACTTTGGCTCTTTATGTGGCGTTTTTGGGAAAACTAATTTAGCAACAGTCCAAGATTTAAGAAAAAGATTTCAAGAATCTGTTGGACATAAAGTTAGTTTGTATAATTATGGTAATAAGAAAATCAAAAATGAAACTGTTGCAGTTATTGCTGGTGGTGGAAATGACGTAGAAATGTTAGAAGAAATCGCCAAAGCAGGAGTTAATACTTTTGTAACCGGAATTACTGCCAAAAATGACCATTCCAAAAAAGCACACGAATTTGCTGAAAAACACAGAATAAATATTTTAGGTGGCACTCATTATTCTACCGAGAGATTCGCTTGTATTACGATGGTTGATTATTTTAAGAAAATGGGGTTGCCTTCTGAGTTTATTGAAGATAAACCTGTAATGGAAGATATGTAAAATTTACCGCCTGCGCGACTTTCTCGTTCTGCGAAACTCAAATTTTTTATCTCTCGAGCCTCCAACCAACTCGGACTTTGTAATCTAAAGTGGAATAATATGGTAAGTATGGCTCGGCGGGCTATAATTTTAAAAAAATTAGCCCCGCCCGGATTCGAACCGAGGTCAATGCCTTTCATTCCTTGACGGACCAAAGGGCACTATGATAGTCCACTACACCACGGGGCTGATAAAGCTAATTCTTCATTCTTAAGCTCATTTATAAAATTTTGGGTAACAAATATAAAACTTACCAACTTACCAACAAAGCCTAAAAATCGGCACAATTCGAAAAGTGAGTGATTTTGCTCGTTTTTGTAATTAGCTTTGGCGAGTAGTTAAGAAATATTCTTGTTTTAAGCTCCTCTCTACTGCATTTCTTGTAAGTCCAAAAATAGAACTAAGAAAAAAGTGAGTGATTTGAGAAATGTATCACTCATAAAACGGATAGTGCCATATCAAACAAACCTTTAAATACCTAAAAAGAAATTCTAAGTTAAAATGTTAGACATATGCTTGGTAAGAGAGAATCCTGCACTAGTTAAAGCAAATGAAAAGAAAAGAAACCGCGATCCTAAAACTGTAGATGAAGTGCTCGCTTTGGATGAAAAGTGGAAAAAAGAGCTTAAATTCGCCGAAGAACTAAAACATAAACGGAACGTTGTTTCTCAGGAAATTAATGAACTAAAAAAAGCAGGAAAAAACGGCGCCAGCAAAATCAAAGAAATGAGGAAAGTAGTTGAAGAGATTAAAAATAAAGAAGAAAAAGCAGAGAAGTTCTTAGAAGAAAGGAATGATAAATTAAAGCTTCTGAGCAACATAATGCATGAAAAAGTGCCCAAAGGCAAAGATGCTTCTGATAACGTTGAAATTAAAAAAGGAGGAAAAATACCTAAATTTAATTTTCCAGTAAAGGGGCATGTTGAACTATTAGAATCTTTAGGTCTAGTTGATTTTAATGCGTCAGCAAGAGTTTCCGGAAATGGATTTTATTATCTTAAAAAAGAGATTGCCTTGCTGAATCAAGCGTTAATCAGATTTGCCATCGATTTCATGACTAAGAAAGGTTATGATTATGTAGAACCACCCCTGATGCTGCATGAGAAAGAAGTATTTGCATCTATGGATAAAGCAGCTATCCAGCAATCGGTTTATTCTATCAAAGATGAAGACTTAAATTTAATTGGCACCTCAGAACAATCTGTATTAGCCATGCATTCCGGCAAAACGATACCGGACTCTGAATTACCTAAGAAATATGTAGCTTATTCAATGTGTTTCAGAAAAGAAGTAGGCGCGCATGGAATAAATGATAAAGGCTTATGGAGAACCCACCAGTTTAACAAGGTTGAACAATTTGTCTTTTGCAGGCCGGAAGATTCTGAACAGATGTATACAGAATTATTTAATAATTCTGATGAGATTTTAAAAGAATTAGAACTTCCATACCGCTGGGTGGAGATATGCACGGGAGATCTGGCAGATTGGAAACATAGGAGTGCAGATTTTGAGACATGGAGACCAACTACGAATGAATATGGCGAATTGGGTTCACTTTCAAACTGCACCGATTACCAAGCTAGAAAATTGAATATTAAAGTGGTGGGGAAAGACGGTTCTCGAAAAGTTGTCCATACTTTAAACAATACCGCTTTAGCTACTTCCAGAATAATGGTCGCCATTTTAGAAAACTTCCAGACCAAGCAAGGCACGATTAAAATTCCCAAAGCCTTGTGGCCGTATATGAACGGAATTACTGAGATTGGGAAGAAATAAATAAAATTTATTTTATTTTTTTCTAAGTTTTTTGGAAAAATCTGGAATTAATAATTTTTCTCCAGTTGGAGCAATTAAAACCGCATCAGTTATGTTTGTATCCCATCGAGCTAAAGCATCTTTCATAAATAATTTATCTTGAGCATATTTTATTGCATCTTCATTATTTGTTGCAGTTATTGAAGATTCATAAATATCTGTACCTTCGCCGGCATAAGTTTTTTCATAAAGTAATTTATATTTTACGCCTTCACGCATTCTTTCTTCTTCATCCATTTTTAGTTTGGCAGGTAGTAATGGATGTATCTCTGCTGCATTTTTCATCTTATCGTCTATTGTCATTTTAAAAATAAGTTTTGTTTTAAGTTTAAATATATTTATATTCTAGAATCCTACAATTTATTCATCCTTATAACAAAACAAGACTTTGCCTGTGTAATTTCCATCAGCAGCTTCTTCTGGAATGCTAACAATGAATTCAACTGTTATCGTTTGATTAGGTTCAATCTCAAACTCAGCCGGATTTATAGCAACCCAAGGCTGTAAATCTCCATCCATTTGTATATTTACTGCAGCTGGTTTAGTATAAGCAACTTTAATGGTGCGCTTTACGGAAGCGGTGGGAGAAACTACTCCAAATTTTAAACCGTCGGTATCTGTATTCAAACCAACAATGGGCAGCTCTGCTGTTTTAACTGTCACAATCGAATCAACTGTATCTATAGTTGAGCATTGCAGCAGCGGAGAAGTTAAATCCTTGCCAACAATCAAGACCAAAATAACTGCAATAAAGCTTAATGTAAATATGATCAAACTAATCAAGAACCAAGAGGTTTTGTTTTTTTTCAAATCCATTTTATTTTTTAAAATTCATCTTTTTGCTTTTTTTTAGGTGTTTTTTTGTATCTGACAATCGCAATTATTAAGCCAAGGATTAGTATTCCTGCTGCAACTGAAATCAAAATAAAGTTCCTTTTGCTTTTTTCTAATTCTGCACTCAACTCTTCCGAAGAGATTTTCTTTACGACAGTAATGGTTACCGGGATTTCTTTTATCTGGTCTTCAAAAAATAATTGGATAGTAGCATTGTATATTCCTGGCTCTAATTCTACATTAATGATTCCTTTTAATTCTTTTTCTTCCCAGGGAGCAAATTCGGTGGTGGGCGTATGCAAGAGTTCTCTTTTGTTGATATACAACTTAGCATATACTTCCCGAAGAGCATTCCCCCAGTTATTTACTAATCTTAAACTAAAATCAGAAAAACCTTGCTCTACGACGGAAGTATAATTTTTTAAAACTAAATCCATTTGGCCGATTCTAAACTTGGTTTGGGCTGTTTTTTGTTCTCCGTCATAAAATACAATTGCTCTGGCTGAGTATTCTGCAGCAGGCAAACCTGTAGTATCAAAAGAAGCTGATAAGGTTTCCGTAGCCAGAGCTTTTAATGGTTTTTCTTCCGTAATTAATTCTTTAAGTGTTTTATTTTGTGCATCAGCTATGGTTATTTCTCCCCGAACTGAATTTATGTCTTGGTAACATTTGCTGACTAAATTTAACTTTAAATCGACTGGTGTACCTTCATTCACATTAGCTGCACTTAATGAAGCTTCCAAATATTTTTCATAAGAATAGACTTCCACTTCAAATCTTTTACTTACTGATAAAAGTGATCCAATCCCTCCACCAGAGCTTTTAGGGACTTCGGTAGCACTTAATTCAAAATGATAAACTCCCGGCTGTAAAGATTCGGGAAATTTGATAATCATGTCAAATTCATTATTTACAACTTCGGTGAGGACAATATACTCTTGTAGTTCCCCACCAACTTTAACTATTACATCTTCAGTTGTTTCACTAATTGTGTAGTGGTTGTTGATAACCAATCCCGGCTCAAAAATAATGGGGCTTAATTTTTGTCCACTTAAAGTGAGTGCGGTAAGCGAAGGTAAAGATAAAAGCAGAACCAGAAATAACGTCACTAAAATCTTAAATTTCATGGTGTAGTTTTTTTTTAATTTTTGTAATAAAAATTAAACAGATTTGTTAATTTTTGAATTTATTTAATAAAAGTAATTATCCTAAGGAAGTGGCGTTAAAAGTAAAGGTTACATTTTGATGCCCACCCGTACCAACTTGTGTTTGGTCAATGGTTACATTAACATGGATTACTCCGGCATCCATTGTATTACCAAAGCCAAGCGGATAGGAAGTAGCATTCCCACAGAGCCAGCCGCCCGTCGTTGCGACGTTAAGGGTGGCATTTGATCCAGTTTCGTTAGTTTGGGTAGCTCTTGCTTTCCATCCATCAAAATGATACCCGCCATCCGGGGCGGCAAGTACGCAGGATTTTGCAGTATCATTAGCCCCCACTTCGCTTACTTTTGCATATCCGGGATTAGCAACAGAATCTACCGCCCACAGGAAGAAAGCGTTATTCGTTGCAGAACCAACAAAAGTTGCTGCAGTACAACTTCCTGCACAAGTATAACCAACAGAGATATTTACATTCCCCGTATTTTCTAATAAGAATCCCGCAGTTTGGTTGGTAAATGTAAGACAGCAGGCAGTATTTTTTCCTTGAAAAGTTCCCATAGAACAAACTGTACAACTGGCATTAACCCTTCCTGAGCCAAAATTGATTTCTAGATAATTGTTAGTGATAGACGTGGTAGAAGTAATCGTTAAGTTGCTGACTCCAATGCTGGAATCTACTGCTGCACTGGTAAATAAATCCAACCCTTCAAATGCACCTAAGCGGTTTAGATTAATGGCCATGCCGCTTAAAGTAATGCCTAAAGCAAGAACCAGAATAACTACGATTGTTTTATTTGAAACATCCATTTTGTTTTAATCTTTTTTGATTTGTTATTATTAATTTGATTTAGGTGTTATTATTATCATTATTCAGAGCTTTCTTCAGGGGGTAAAATCTCTAAGGAGACAAATCCCCGCGCTTTATTTGCATAAACCATCGAAGTTCCTGCGCCGGTTAGATCTCCAGCACCACATTGTGCTTGTCGCTCATTTACTCTATTTAATGCATCCATATATACTGCTAAACTTAATACACTGGCAATGATTACAATTACTAGCATGATCAAAACTGTTCTATTAGAAATATCTTTAAGTTTAACTTTTCTCTTTTTCACCACTTTTACCTCTTCTTAACTAAGACATTTAAAAGAAGCGGAACGAGTTTATATATTTTTCTTTTTCTTGTACGTATTTAGTTAAGTGAGTGAGCAGTGCCGATGGAGGCGCACGGCATCCAAAAATTGACATCCTCCCCAGCCATAAATGGCGGGGATTCCCTACGAGGGAAGTAAA
>JBBSWB010000030.1:0-11892 GCA_038046465.1 Nanobdellota archaeon | reverse complement strand
CACATTAAGAGGATTGTCTACTTATTTATATATCACTCACTTTTCGAATTGTGCCCAACATTAATCAACTATAAATATATTGAGAACATTGCACAAGAAATAGTTAATTTTCGTTCACAAACACAAAAAACCAAAAAAGACAAAAAAGAGTTTTTTGAAAAGTTTAGCAGAGATTACATAAAGAAATTTTTGGAGACTTCTGATTCAGGCTTAATTGAAGCCACCTTAAAAAACACAAGAGAATATACAGATAATATAATTCGATATTTTCGTTTAACAAGATACATTTACATACGAGGAAATGGTTATTACGTTGATTTAGAACCACGACGTTCAATAGAAATTACAAGCTTATTAAAAACATATTCTGGAGCCGCAATAGAATTCAAAACTCGTGACGAATATATTAAATATCTGTCAGATATAACACTTCCTATATTGCCATGGGATACGTCTGAAAAATTAAGAGAGATTGCAAAAAGCATAATCTTAGAACTAAAGAATTTGGAAAAAATAGCTAAAATTGCTAAATTAAAAGAGAAACCGCTTGTTAAACTTACAAAAGAACAGCTTAAAGAATACATAGAGGAACTTCGTAATATCCGAAGAAATTTACAGGAAAACATAAATTACAAAGAATCCCAAGAGTTAGAAAAAGTAAAAGAGTATATTGTAATTTTAAAAGAAAAGATATACGCAATGGATAATCGTCCTTTGGTTCTTGAAAAATATGTTACTCTTGCATTAAATGCCTTAAATGATGCTTTAGAAATAAAGCCAAATTACCCCGTTGGAGATGACAACGAACCGACAAATACTGCTCCTGCCGGAAAGCCAGATATAGAATGTTTCTATAAAAAATTTAATTCAATTTGTGAAGTAACATTATTGCGAGATAGATCCCAATGGTTTAATGAGGGACAACCAGTAATGAGACATTTGCGGGATTTTGAAGAAAAAAATCCTACTAAAGATGCTCTTTGCCTTTTTGTTGCACCAACCTTGCACGTAGATACAATCGAAACATTCTGGAATTCAGTAAATCACGGTTATCGAGGAAAATGCCAGAAGATTATTCCATTATCATTAAAGCAGTTTGTGGAATTATTAGAAGTTCTCATTAAATTCAGAGAAAATAACAAATCATTTTCGCATGAAAATTTATACAAACTTTATGAGCAGATTTTAAATTTAAACGAGATTACACATTCAGACGAATGGATTAAAGCAATTCCCATAAAAATAGAAAATTGGAAGAGAGGCGTTTTAGCATGAAAGATTTCTTAAATAAAAATAATATGGGGGATTGTATTGAAATTATGAGCCGAGTACCGAACGGTAAAATCCACCTAATAGTTACCGATCCTCCTTATAATGCTTCGGAGGGTGGCGTTAATCTTCCCAATAACAAAACGGGCGGAGCATATTACAAAGTAAATGAAAAATGGGATAAATTTGGCAATTATACTAATTATTTAGATTTTACTAGGGCTTGGATAAAAGAAGCTGACAGAATATTAACACCAAATGGTTCTATCTTGGTTTGTGGTTCATTACATAATATAGGAGAGGTAATTATTGTATTAAAAGAATTAAATTATAAATTTATTAATTTAATTACCTGGCGAAAACCAAATCCTATGCCCAACATAACCAAGAGAACATTAACGCACTCTACTGAATTTATCGCTTGGTTTGCAAAAGAAAGAGGATGGATTTTCAATTATGAAAAAATGAAAAAATATAACAGCGGTAAGCAGCTTAGAGATGTTTGGGAGTTTCCTGTATGCCAAGGCCCAGAAAGAGCGAGAGGAAAAAATGGGCGTGCGGCTCATCCAACGCAGAAACCACTAGAATTATTTAAGAGATTAATAGAAATGGCTTCAAATAAAGACGATACCGTCCTTGATCCATTTATGGGAAGTGGTACAACTGCTGTCGCATGCGAAGAATTAAAACGAAATTGGGTAGGTATAGATAGCAACGAAGAGTATATCAATTTAGCAAATGAACGGCTTTCCAACATGAAAACTAAAAAGAATAAACCCATTTCTTTTATTAACCCCTAAGTCCCCTCACAAACTTACTCTCGCTAAACAAAGACATCAATGGAATTTTCAACGACAAAAACTCTCCTCATTGCGGTTCGTCGAGGCGTTGCACTTCTCCCTTCGTTCGGGTCAGCTAACAGCAATTCCATTGTTTACTAAACTTAAATTATATACACTATATATTTTAATGTCCAGTTGGTGACGAAATTTTTAAATACCCTAAAACATTATTATTCTTATTGGCAAAGAAAAAAATAGGACGTATCGGTAAAATTGCCTTGGTTGCTCTGGTAGGGAGTTCTTTAACTGGCTCGTTTGTTTCTGGTTATAATTATCGAGACGCAGTTCAGAACGAAGTTTATCCGCCGTTAGATCTTGATGAAAAAGAAGTTTTAATGAAGCTAGATGGAAATCCTCAAGCAATACAGGAGTTTATCGCTACAGGAAAATTTTCTTATGACGAACGTTTTATTGGTAGTGTATGCCCTAATAATGCACCCTTTTGTGAAGTGTGGACGCCAGCAGCGCATTATTTAAGGACTAAGAAAGGCGATTGTGATGATATTATGGCTTTAGTCCATTATGCTTTAAATAAATCAGGGAAAGTACTTTTTTTGGGCGGTAACCCTTCCAATCATGTTGTTTATGTTTATCCGGGCGAGAATGGGCTGTATGGTGTTGTTAGCAATGGAAAATTAGAATATTCTCCTCCTAAATATAAAACCCTAGATGAAATTGCTCAAACTTATGCTGGACAGTATAGCGTCTATCGTGAAATAACCTTACCTAACGAAGATGATGTTTTGCTGTATAGTTTTGACATTTGGGATAAAATAAAAGTTGGCCCGGTAGAAAAGATTATGATCAAGAAAAAATAATTAAAAATTTCTGTTAGTTACTTATTTTAAAATAGCGATTCTCTGTTTGAATAGCAAAAATTCCGAAGAATATTCATCAAATCCGTCAAGAATAACTTTTGCTGAATAATAAATACGATAACCTTTGAAGATTGGAACTAATTCCATAAAACAGTTTAAATCGTTAGTCATAGTTATAATCAAACCAGGGGATTTACTATAAAATTTTAGCTGTCCCACCCCATAATAAAGTGCATAAGCTTTTCGGTTAGTAAAAGTTACCCCAGGAATGCTGATAACTTCTTCAGGAGCCTTGCCTTGGGCTACCGTTAATTCCTGCAAATAAGCAGTTAATTTATCAGAAATAGGAAAATTTCTAACATCTATAGCTTTCCCGCCTTGCTGTTGGATAATATCTTCCAAATCAGTTCTTAATGCGGCAACATCTATGTAGTTAGGAACGCGTATTTCTACCTCTTGCATATCCTAGCTAAACAAAATAGTATATTTAAGAATAATGTATATAGAATATTGGTTTAGTGTTGATTTTTTTCTACATCAGCATTTCATTCAAGAACTTCTGCGGATCTTTAGCTTTAACTACAGCATGCCCAATCAAAACCCCTTTAGCACCTAACAATAAGGCCCGCCCTAAATCTTCTTTAGAATGTACGCCCGCACCACATAATAATTTAGTTTTGGGGCTAATCAATTCTACTGCCTCTACCGCTTGAACAATAATGTCCGGCTTGGCTTTAGTTACCGAAATATTTCCACCGATTAATTCTTCTGGCTCATATGCAATAAATTCCGGATGAAATTCAGCTACTTTTTTAACTTCCGCCAGAGTAGAAGCACAAACTACGGTCTTTAAGTGGTGGTTTTGACAGAGTTCAACAATTTCTTTTAAAAAAGGCAGGGGGATTTTTCGTTCCGAATGATTTAAGATCGTTCCTTTAACTCCCAACAATTTTAATTCTTCGATAGAAATTCGGCCTGTATGTGCGCCCAAAGAAGTATAATCAGCATGCTGGGAGAAAACGGTTAAATCAGTTTTTTCAGCAACTTCCATCACGGTCAACAGTGATGGAGCAACAACAATTTCATAATTTTCTTTTTTAACTTGGGAAATTTTTTGAGCTAATGATAAAGCCTTTTTCCCAGTTGCTTCTGGGTAAGTTTTGAAATTGATGATGATTAATGGTTTCATTTCAGCCCCACCTATTTTTTAACTTTAAATTCTGCTTCTAAGTAATCTTCTTTTTTTTCTTTTTTAACTTTGTTGAGTATCTTAAAGAGGTAACTAAACAAGATCAAGATTAAAATAACTGGAAGCAGTAAAAACAATACTTGGAATACCACTGCTAAAAAGATGATTACTAATAATATAACTCCTAAAGTGATCAACCAAATTTTAATTCCGGACAGATTCATTTTTTAGATAAAGAGAGATAAGTATAAAAATTATTCCCCCTAGAAAAGCCTGAAATAAGAGGGTTTGGCTTATTTTAACAAAAAACTGCAGCGGAAAGGTTTGGATCAACAAAGAATCGGCTGGAAACGTCCAGTTGCCCTGCGGAAAAAAAAGATGATGAAAAGCAGTAAAAGAAGAATTAAATGAAATTAAAACCAATAAAAATAATATTAATTCGACTGCAATTACACTTATCCCACCATATTTCAGCATTTTTGTAATTACTTCTTTATTTTTTCGACAGTAAGTTAAAATTAAAGTAAGCACTAATAACAAAGAATAAAAAATATAATCCATTATCCCCATCAGTTGTTTGACATCAACCAAATGAGCTATTTCCTGCTCAGTATATTGTAAATCGTTAAATTCAATATTTTGCTGTTTTTTATCTAATAAAAAATTAAAAGTGTTTTCTTGGTTCGGAGTTAATTCGGCAAAGTATAACACAATTTTATAGGATAGCAGCAGTATAAACAAAGGCAATAAGATACAAAAAAGAATTAATAACCCGTTCTGAAAATGTTTTTGATTCATTTTTTCCAACAGTTTGGGGATTTTTACTTAACGAAAGGCCTCTCTACGGTTATCCCTGCGTTTATCGAGTATTCGCTTAACTACAAATTTCCACAGCAAAACAATACCTAAAATAGCTAAACTTATTTTAGACAACCAAACCAAAAAAGGAACCGTCACCCAAATCAATTCTATTAATAAAATTAAGATTATAATTACTTGAACGATAATGATGGAAATAAACCACTTTTTAATTCTGTTTTTCATAGTTGTTTACTGATGCCCTTTTTCCAGCAGCTCTTTTAATATTTCAGAGATTATTTTACCCGAAGCCTTCCCGGCCAATTCTTTCATACATTGCCCCATTAATGCCCCTAAGGGAGCAGCAGGATTTTGTTTTATAATTCGGGCAATCGTTTGATGCAGTTCTTCCGTAGAAAGAACCGCATATTTTTTAAGATCAAATTCTTTTTTGATCATGTCCATCAAGACATCGATAACAATATCCTTGTGGATTTTATCTTCATTTAAATATTTACACAAATTCCTAAAATCATCATCAGTTAATTGTTCTGGATCTAATTGGTATCTTCTTTTTATTTCTAAAGGCATGGAAGTTAAGGTTTCTGCCAGGAATGCCGGTTTAAGATGCGGATATACCTTTACTAATTCTTCAAACAACAGCACCTTATCTGATTTAGCTACAAATTCCGCTAAGTCTTTTCCTAATCCAAATTCTTTTTGATAGCGTTCAATTTTTTCTTCTAATAGTTCGGGAAGTTTAATATTTGAAGTATCGGGTTTAATTAAATGTACGTCTGTTTCGGGATACATTCGTGAAGCGGTAGATATTAATCTTAAATATGCAGTCGTGCCTTCAGGAGTAGCATTCCTTACTTCAGAAGGAATTCCTTTTAAAACTTCAGCAGCTCGCTCATACACTGCTGCTAAAGCAAGTTTAGCTTTATGTTCTGTATCAGCAACTAAAACAAACGCATCTTTTTGAGAGCAAGCCAATTCTTTTCTGATCAATTCTACTTCTTCGGCAGTAATCCCGTAATTAGGCAGTTCATCGGAATGAAATATCCCTCCTACGCCTGCTTTTACTTTAGCTCTTCCGGAAAATTCAGAGCCCAACCGATAATTTGACTGTAATTCTCTTCCTAAAAATCCAGCCATCCCGTTAAGTTTGATGCCTAAAACTTGGTTATGGTTGTTAAGGGTATTTTTAATTATTTTTGCTGTAGAATTTTTTAATAAAGTGGTTAAATCAACTAATTGAAATTTATTTAATTTTAAATTTTTTAATTCTTGCTTGATTTTTAATAACTCTAATTGTCGTTTGACTTCCAATTCTACTAATAAATGTAATTGCCGTAAATCTTGGGCGCCTTTGATTTCAATTCTAGCTCCGCCTTTGATAGAAACATTAACATCTTGTCGAATGGTTCCTAAACCTCTTTTTATGCCGGGCAAGGATCGCAGCATCAATCCAATCTTTTTAGCCGTTTCCTGGCACTGTTCTGGAGAAGTAATATCTGGAGCGGTACCAATTTCAATTAACGGAATGCCTAAGCGATCCAAGGAATAAACTTTTTCTCGGACATTCTCACAAATAATTTTACAGGCGTCTTCTTCCAAAGAAATATTAGTTAAACGAACTTTTCCGGCACCGGTGTTAAGTTCACCGCCACGAGCAACTAAAGCAGTTCTCTGAAATCCGGAAGTGTTGGAACCATCGATAACCGTCTTTCTCATTACCTGAACTACGGAAGAGATTTGAGCGTGGACCAAGGTACAGAATTGTAAAGTGGTGTATAAAGCATCCTGATTAAGACCGTGTGGCGGCTCAGAATCAGTTTCTACCAAACAATTAGTGTCATGATACCCTTGATAAACAAACGTTTTATTTTTTAACTGCTCTTGTACAGCAGCAATATCAATTTCTCCTGATTCTCCGGCCGTGGCTCTTAATTTTCGCTTGATCGTAAAATGGGGCGGATCATCCCTTAAGACAGTTGGGCAATTACAAAATAACTTTTTCCCTTCTAACTGCTGGTGGATTTCCAAGCCGCATTTTAATCCTAATTTTTGGTAAGGCATGATGTAGAAGTAAAGAATATCTGTTTAAAAAACCTGTGGTTTTGATGGGGTGACGGGGGTTAATAGGTGTTATATCCAATAAAATTTTCATTTCAAGAACGAGCCGAGAACTCTCGCTTTGTGCTTCGCACAAAAATCACTTTGTAACTAGCCAAGCTCTGCTCCAAATTCTATAAACTTGATGATGTTCATTTTCCAGCATAAATCCAAAACTAAGTTCTTCTCTTGCGTAATTTCCATCTCCGCCCATTTTACCTTCTATCCTGGAATCTCCAAAGCAGGTTCCAAATCTTCCTTTTTCTGTATCCATGAAGTTCCAAAGTGCTTCTCCAATTGTTAATTCTTGTTCTTTGAATGTACTGTATTCCCTACCATCAATTGCTTCAAACATGAATCAAAGTCCAAATTTTGACATTAATCTCATTTGTTTAAAATATCTATCTTCAACAGGATTAAAAGATTCTTGAACAAATGCAGCATAATCTTTATCATCTGCTCTGACTCCCATCATTCTTAAAAATCCTGAAAAATCTTTTTGTTTCACTCCATTACCAAAATAAACTAATCCTCCAGATTCTTCTTGAGGGGGATCTCCTTTGATTGGTTTTAAAGAATTTCTTTGATAGCCATAAACACCATTTCCATTTAGAGTGAATTTTGATAAATCTCCTGGTTGAACTTGAAGATTTTTCCCCGGCCAGATTGCTGGGCTTACAATTACTTTTTCTAATCCTTGTTTTGCCATTTTAAATCAACTCAAAAGTTTATACTTAAAAAACTTTCGGAATAGTGGGGTGACTGCAGCTAATAGGTGTTAGTTTCAATTGAGAAAGAGGGCTTTTTTACTAAGGGGTTTACTTGGGTCTTTGACCGACTGGAACATACTCAACTCCAAGAATTTCAATTTGATCTTTATTTGCTTTCCATTGTGGGCGTGCAAATGGTGATAAATCAGGAGCAGGATTTGTCAATTTGGCTTTAATAATTGCATATTCTAAATCGCCTTGTTCTTTCGCTTTTTTCTCTCCAGGTAAAATTGCGTTATCTTTCCATCCTTCTTCCCAAAACCAAATACCTACAGTTCCATCAATAGAAGTATAATCTTTGAATCCTAACTCTTCAATTATTTTCCCAATTGATGCAGAAGTACCATGATATCCAATAATGATACCACCATTTGCATCCCTACGTCTAAGATTTTTATTAAATTTCCTTAATGCCTCTTCTGTTTGAGGACCTTGATATGCCCAATTATTATAATTATTATTTACCATACGCATTCACATATATTTAACTAAACCATAAATGACTTGCCCAACTATACATCCGGCACTAAGGGCTGCTCCTCTTCTTAAGGCTGCTTCACTGGGCATTTTGCGTATCCAGCGGTCGCAGGAATAGGATATTCCACCAAAAAATGCTCCGTTATACAGTACGCCCATCGTCGTCTGAGGATCGGCAGTTTCATCGGCAGCGCCCATCATTCCTACCATTGCACCGACCCCGGCTCCGAGACAGAATTCCATTATATCTGATTTAGTTAATAATTTGGGTTTTTCTGTGTTATTATTGTTCTCTTCCGGAGTTATTTTATCATCGAGGGACATATTATTTGCGCGCAAGATTTAGTTTATAAATATTACTAAAGAAGAGTTTAATTTCTGCCAAAACGAGGATACAAAGAAAGCAGTTCTTTTAATTTAGAATCAAGCGAATCTAATAAGTTTAACTGGGTTTTAATATCTAGATTTCGGGCATAAACCTGCAGTACTTTTCTAATATTCTTGGGAAAAGTTTTTACTTCTTGTTCTTTGTCAAAACTTTTTTCCAAATCAACAAACCATTCTCGCTGCTTATTTAAAATTCTGGTCTGTTCCGGAGCATTTAATTTAGCCATGCTCATAAACACATTAAGATGTGTTTCACATTCAGTTCGCAACCTTTCTTTTTGTGACATTATAAGTAGAAAGACAGAGGTATTTAAAAATTTTTAGCTTTTAGATTATCACTGAGTGTTGTTTATTATTGAAATTAAATAATTAGGCGTAATTTCGGATAAATTTGTTACCAAGTATTTAGTAGGATATGGTTCTCTGTTATTTTTCACCAACCCAATACAAAACATTTTGCCTTTTTTTGCTGCCTCCATACCGCTTCTACCATCTTCAATTACAAGACAGTTTTCAGGAGTTACATTAATTTTTGAAGCGGCTAGTAAAAAACTTTCCGGATCCGGTTTTCCTTTAGACACCATATCTCCACTAACAATATACCTAAACTGGTCGATAACATCCAAAGTTCTTAGAACACTTTGAACATAATTTAAGTTTGAGGCGGAAGCGACAGCTAAAAGATAACCTTCGGAGGACAATCGTTTTATTAATTCAATTGAACCATCAATTGCATCAACCGATTCTGAAGCTAACTTTTCCATTTGAGACCATTTTTTATTCATTAATAAATCTAAATCAGATTTTATTCCTTGAGATTTTAATAATTCTTCAAAAACTTCTCTTGTTCTACGTCCCGAATATCTTCTTGTAATTTCTTCGGGCGTAATCTTAACTCCACACTCACCCACTAGTTGGGATTCAATTTTAGAATGTAATTTTTGAGTATCTGAAATTACTCCGTCCATATCAAATATTATTCCTTTTATCATAATTAAAGATAATTAAAGTATAAATATAAATCTATGGTAAAGCTAAAACTTAAATTAAGCATGCTTTTAATTATGAACGCACCTTAAAATTACCTTACTCTAAAACAAAAACCAAACGCTTATATATTTAAAAAAAATACTTCTAAGAATGATTTGGGAAAACCTGCAATGGGGGTTATACTTAATTACTTTAATTTTAGCAGGCACCACTGCGCTTTTAGGGTTATTCGTATTAAATAAATTATTTCAAAATAAATTAAAAGACCTGTTTAGTAACGTTAGTTTTTTTGTCTTTTTTTTACTGATCTTTGGATATAGCTGTTTTGCTTTAGGAGAAGTTACCTGGTTTTTAATTTTTGATGTGTTTAAACAAATGCCTTCTGCCAGCATGCCGGACGTTTATTGGGTCGTAGGTTCCGTCTTTCAGCTGTTAGCATATGTTTCTTTTTCTGCCTATATGTTTAAACATCATGGACAGCTGCGCCATGCAGTTGCTTTACTAATTTTTGGGGGCGTAGTTTTAGCAGGAGTTTTAGGTTTTATTTTTGGCTTAAATCTGGTTGGTGCTGAAAGAACAGTTGGAAGTGCGTTTTTAGGATATTTTTACCCTTTAATGACCGGACTAATCTTGATTGCTTCCTTAAGCGTTTACTTATTTATTGAAAAGATCGGTATGTTTCAAACCAATTTCTTATTTTTATTTCTGGCTAATTTTGCTTTCTTGGCCGGAGATTTATTGTATACTTATGTAACTGCTACGGGAGGTTACGGTGTTTTAGGAGCAACTTCTGAATTATTGTATATAGCTGCCTACCTGCTCTGCAGTCTTTCCTTCTTTATTCTATTGATGAAAACTAGGAATTATAGTTCTGCTGGACCGCTTAAAAATTAAGGTTAAAAAAATCTGTTTTTTAACCCAAAAATTTATAAAAGAACATTACAAATAGTCCAAAAGAGGTAAATGGAAGAAATAAAATGAGCTATCAAAAAATAATTAATTGCGTTTTAATTGGGTTGAGTGGTATAAGTTTAATCGGATGTAATGATGATTCTTCACAAAAAGAACAACCAAAAGTAGAATCAAAATTAGAATATTTCTTAGATAAAGGAGTTATTGGAAACCCTAAAGCTGATTGGGGAGATTCTGGCGTTGGCGTTTCATTATCGGATTTGGACAACGACGGGGATTTGGATATTATTGTTGCAACTCCGTGGTCCATGAAATATTTTGAAAATAAACTGCCCCAAAAAAACCATTACAAACCTTTTTAAACATAAATCATTTTATTTTCATCATGAATTTTAAACCTAATTTTAATAACAAATTTTATTATATGCTTGCTCCGCTGGAAGATTTTACCGATTCTTGTTTTAGGACGCTCTGTTATCGCTATGGCGCAGATTTGACCATGACCGAATTGGTTAAATTTGAATCGCTGGCCAAAAATAATAAAACTTCTTGGGAAAGAACTAAACAACAGGATGATACTCTCCTAGCTATCCAGATCTTAGGCAGCCGAGAACAGTTTTTAAAAAAATTCTTGTCTAAATTTCAGCCGGAAAAAGGGTTTGCTGGATTTAATTTAAATTTGGGCTGTCCTGCTCCAAATGTAATCAACAACGGTGCAGGATGTGCTATGGTGAAAAGGATTTCCAAAACTAGAACGCTTATCAGCATTATCAAAGACCACGGATATAACACGAGCATAAAAATGCGTTTGGGATTAAATCAATATGAAAAAGAAAAAAAAGCTTATCTTAATTTAATTAATAACATTAATGCCGATTTTTTTGTAGTGCATGCCCGGCATGGCGCACAGACTTATGCGGAAAAAGCAGATTGGTCCGTCTTTCCTGAATGTGTAAAAACAGGAAAAAATATTATTGCTAATGGGGATATCAAAACTAAAGCAGATGTTGAACAGATAAAATCCTTTGGATGTAAAGGAGTAATGATTGGCCGGGCAGCAATAACTAATCCTTTAATCTTTGCCGAATTAAAAGGCCTGGCTTTGCCGCCCGTAGATAAGATAAAAAAAGAATATGATCAATTGCTTCAGGAACGAAATCCTCCGTTCAAATACCAAAAGAATATTTTTAAGCACCTTAAAACAGATACTAAGTTTGAAGAAAAGTAAATAGGGATTCTAATTTAAAATTTTAGCTAAAAGAAAAAATATTGACATCCTCCCCAGCCATAAATGGCGGGGATTCCCTACGAGGGAAGTAAAA
>JBBSWB010000029.1:0-2152 GCA_038046465.1 Nanobdellota archaeon | reverse complement strand
CCAAAGCTAATTACAAAAACGAGCAAAATCACTCACTTTTCGAATTGTGCCCTTTCTTAGAAAAGTATTTATTTAGAAACAACTTCTAGGTTTGATAAAGATTAAAAGGTCGCAATCGAATGACCGGAGACAAAAGTTTATGGGAGACGGAGAAGTTTTGCCGGATATGCAGTTTCTGCTAAAGTTATACTTAAAGCAAGGCCAAGAAGCAACTTTAGCTGATCCAATTAAAAATAGCGATTATAATCCTTTTAAATCCGATTTTGTTATGCCTCTTTACACACCAAAAGAAGAAGAATTTGATCTTTCGCGTGATTATCAAGCTGGTCGAAAGAAGCGATCTTACGACTTTCTAGATGAACTAAGGGGCAATTATCAATAATATTGATTTTCATTTATCAGAGCGAATGTTTATAAACTACCTGGTTTTTTTAAGATAAATATAGAAGAAACGAAATCTTTTATAGTTAATTTAGGAGGAAACGAACATGCGACAAGAAGGTAGTAGTGGCCGTGGTTTCAGGAAAGAATCTGGATCTCGCGATAATCGTGGTTTCAGAAATGATTCTGGATCCCAAGGTAATCGTGGTTTTAGAGATTTTGGACCGCGCGAAATGCACAAAGCAACCTGCTCTGAATGTGGTAATGAATGCGAAGTTCCATTCAAACCTACGGAAGGAAAACCCGTTTATTGCAGAGAATGTTATAGAAATAAAAAAAGATTTTAATTAATAATCTTTATATTTTTATTATATTCTTTATATTTTTTTATTAATTTTTATTTATTGTTTTATTTAGCTATTTTTACCGAATTAAAATAGTTGGTGGGGCTTAAGTTTGTAATCTTTATTGATTAATTTCTTTAGTTTTAGGTAGTATTGTCATTACTATAAAATAGAGAAATATTTATAACTAAGTGGATATTTTTAATTTAAATGGCAGTAATAGCAGAAACCCCGGAATCTCGTAAATTTGATTTTATAAGTGCAAAAACCGCAGGATCTCGTAATTTTCATCTTATTGGCGAAATTAACGTAGATAGTTATGGTAATGCATATATTTCTCACCCGCTTGAACCTGGAACTGGAAATTTTCGTGATGAAGGATATGGGGGAAATGCAACTTTTTTATTCAACATACATCAAATAGGTGCAAATACGGCTGCTATTAAAGCACTAGGTTCTGCTCTTAATGATTTACGTGGGGATATTCAAGAACAAATTGGAGAACTAAGAGGTGAATTAAAAAGAGATATTAGGAGAGTAGAGATGCTCTACGAGGATGTAATCAAATGGAATTACATACGGCTTCCGTTTTTTGTTCCAAAATATAGACAATTAGAAAATATCCAAACCGAATCTGATCAAAAAGAAGCGGATGGATCAAAAGAGGGAATAGAATCCATTGTTGATTTTTCAAATTTGCATGAAGAGCAGGATGATAAAATAAGAAATTCATTAATTAGAGCATTATATTTTTCAACGCCTAAAGCAGAAGATGAACACAAGGATAGTTGTAATCATCGTCGTCAATCACTCCCGCATATGGTTTTTAGAAGAGCTTCTGAAAAAGGAGAAGTTATATTTACATCTGAATATGTTGAATCCATAACTGGGGGGATTTACTTTTTTAATACAAGTGATGCCCCAGTAATAAGAGTTATTGAATTGTTAGCAGGCAATAACAAAATTGATATTCAGGATAATAAAAAAGGGTATTATGCAGTCGGAGAATTTGAACGTATCATTAGTGTAACTGATGGTCAGCATAATTATGAACTAAGAATGCAAGGAAAAACTGCGTTGCAGATTGATTTAGAAGATGCGTTGGCGACTCATTTTGCTGGTTGTGTAGAAAGTTTATTAAAAAACTCGATAAGAGGAAAGAAAGATAGAGTAGCAGATTTGTCCGGTGCGCTAATTAGAGCAGCTAATAAAGAAATCTTCAACAAAAATCAATCTTTTAAGAGTTGGTTGAAGTTACTTTGTTTTCTTGAACCAGAAGTTAAAGAAGGAATTGCAAAGCATCTTAACAAGTAATTAATTTAGTATATTTTTTATTAATTTTTATTTATTGTTTTGAATAATCTGCGGTGTTAAAGGGCTCTGTAGAAAGTCTTAAGTAAAAATACTGCCTACCTCAGGTTGCCCTG
>JBBSWB010000028.1:0-4102 GCA_038046465.1 Nanobdellota archaeon | reverse complement strand
AAAATGACTTTATATTTAATCGGAATTGGACTGGGAGATGAAAAAGATATTACTGTTAGAGGATTAGAGATAATCAAGAAATGTGATTTAATCTATTTAGAAAATTATACTTCACTGCTGCAATGTTCTGTAAGCGATTTAGAAAAATTTTATGGCAAGAAAATTATTTTGGCGGGAAGAAATGCTGCTGAACAGGAAAGCAAAAAAATAATTGAAGAGGCACAAAAGAAAGACGTAGCTTTCTTGATTATTGGTGATCCTTTCTCCGCTACTACTCATATCGATTTATTTAAATCTGCTAAAGAAAAAAAGATTAAAGTTGAAGTAGTTAATAATGCTTCTATTTTAACTGCCGTCGGTATAACTGGATTACAATTATACAAATTTGGAAAAACTACCTCTATCCCTTTTATAGAAGATCATCCTAACTTGGAAACACCTTACCAAATTCTTAAAGAAAATTTGGAAAAGGGCGCACACACTTTATTTTTACTGGATTTAAAACCGCAAGAAAAAAAATTCATGACAGTTAATGATGCTTTAGAAATTTTAGAAAAAATAGAAGGAAAAAAGAAAGAAAAAATTATTACTAAAGATTTACTGGTGGTCGGCTGCGCCAGATTAGGCAGCAATAAATTTACAGTTAAAGCAGGAACCTTAGCAGAAATTAAAAAATATAATTTTGGAAAAGCGCCGCATTGTTTAATTATTCCCGGAAAGATGCATTTTGTTGAAGAAGAGATGTTAAAGTTGTATTAATGAATTTAAAATGTATGATATTTAAAAAAACTTAAACATTAACGATAATTAAAGAACGGAGTATGAAAATTTATAAAGTCGCGTAAAAAGTAAACTTATAGATTACAGAATGAAGAAAAAATGAATAATTCGCAAAACCCGGAAGGAACAACAGAATTAACCGCCCCACAAAACGATTTACTAAAAAACCTTATGATTGCGGTAGGAAAAAAACATTCAGATTTCTATAATGCCTTTGTTGAAGAGAATCCAGAATTAGTTTATAGAGTTGGAAGAAAGGTCGGAGATGAAGAACTTATAGAAGATGGAAAACGAAAATTACTTGAACAGAGCTCTTTAACAGCTTACCTGGTAGGAAGCAAGGCTGGAGATAAAGAACTTATGAAAGATGCAGGACGGAAATTGCTTAAGTATGACCTAACATTAGCTTACCAAGTTGGAAAAAATGCTGAAGATGAAGAACTTATGGAAAAAGTAAGAAAGAAAGCGATTAAGCGAAGCCCATTTGAAACTTACTTTGTTGGAAAATGTGTTGGAGATAATGAACTTATAGGAAAAGGGGGATGGAAATTGCTTAAGCAGGACCCTTTAGTAGCTTACAAGGTTGGAAGAGATGCTGGAGATGAGGAACTTATGGGAAAAGCTTTGGATGTTCTTGCTGGAAATTTAAATACGGGATTCAAACGCAGTAAATAACTACGGAGGAAAGAAAAATGAGCAAAAATAATTCGTCTGGATGCGGCTGTCCAGGATGCGCAGTAGTGTTTCTTCCGGGTCTGGTCTCTCTTGGAGTTGGCACCTATCATGGATATATGGATGCACAAGGAATACCTCATTCAAAAGAAAATTTAGAGTGGTGGTTAACTTATGGGCCTGCCGCAGTTCAGGGAGGAGCTGGTGCTGTTATCGGTGGATTTTTAGGATTAGCTGCCGGAGTTCAGCGTCTCGGCTCATTAGGAGCAATAGCTGTATGTACTCCTGTAGGAACAGCTATTGGCGCCGGTGTTGGCGGCATAAAAGGCGGACTCGAAACTCTGGTTGGATATGGAATAGGGTATATGGTTGGTTCTTTGGCAAAGTCATAAAAATGCGGGAAATCACCTGGTTTAAAAGCCGAGGCTTGAACTGAGGCGATTTCTTAACCCCACATTTTTAGGACACGAAAAAGCCAGAGCCATTCATCTATGGGCTAAAGCCCATAGCTTTCTAGCTTTTTCCGTGTAAGTACAAAACTAATAAGAATTAAAATTAACTTCTCTGGTTAAGGCTTGAGCCATAAACAGCCCAAAATAGGCCGGTTCAAATTTGGCAAAATAATCTAACTTTCTTCTTTTGGCAGCGCTGACATCATGAGCCGCGCCAACTATACTTGCAGATTGGGACTCAGTAAATAATTCTTCTGCTTCTTTTACGGTAAGCATTTCAGAATCGTTATCCGAAACAACAGGTACTGATTTATTATCAGACTCGTAAGCAAAAGCCGGCTTGATTGCATTGCCGGAAACAAAAGAATGGTAATTGCGGTCCTGTGGCTTGTAAAACTGTTCAGCCAAGAATTGTTTTTCTAAGGAATATCGAATATCTAATTGATCTATTTTTGTAACTTGGTCTTTAACTGACATCTCTAAATCGGGGAGAGCTATTTCTTTAGTTTCGTTTTTATCTTCGCCCGGTTTATTTTCTTTAAGAGATATGTTGGGGGCGTTTATTGGTTTTTCTTTTGCTGCAGCCACATTTGTTTCTAAACTAGTTAACTTATTATTATCAACCAAACTAGAAACAGCTGAAGCTGGCAAAACCCTAGAATAGCGGTTACTCACTTCGTGAATTTTTTGTTCTAAAATAAGACAGCACCCAAATACGCTTAACTACCCATAATTATATAAATGTTGTGGATTAGAAAAAAAGAAAATAAAAAAATCAAATCTTAAAATTGAATCCTTCTTCAGCAGCAGCTAATTGCAGATGGAGTTTTTCATCTCGGATAATGTCATCAAAATGAAAGGTTTTTCTTTGTACTGGATAAGTAATCAGGTCCCATTTGATGCTGTTATCGTCTAAAACTAAAACCTGCACATATTTTTTAGATTTGGGAATTAATTCTCTCGTTTTTGCATCTAGGAAATATTCGTCCCGCCAGGTGTCGGAATGGATGATGACAGAATTGCTTTTTTCTTCAATATGTTTTTTATGTATGTGTCCAAGTACATAAACTTTGTTTCGGGATAAAAACTTTTTTCTTTTTTTCTTAAAATTGTCAACAATTTCATCAATGTCCCAATCAGCAGCTTTGAATCGGCGGTAAAATTCTTTTAACAGCTGTCGAGGAAGAGTATAAGTTGGATCATAAAAATAACGGATTGGATAATAAACAAAACTTTTTAACAAATATTCAACACCACGGATATTTAAGGCTTTAATAACTGATTTATTATGTGAAAATAAGGCTGGTCGAGGTACAACTCTTTCTGAAAAAGGAAACTCTTCTTTAAGCGGTAAAAATTTACTGATAACTCCAAAAGAAACCCAAGGGATATTTAAGATGGGCTTGCCTTTATAATTCAAAAACAGATATTTAAGATTAACTTTATTCAAAAAATCATATTGGTGTCCGTGTTCAGCATAAACGCCGTGGTTTCGGTAATAAAATGGAAAAAAGATATTATGCTCACTTCCTAAAATAGATCTAAGTCCGATTTGAACTTCTTTGTGGACTAAATCCGGATCGTGGTTACCGACGATAAAATATACTCTGTTTTGGTTTTTAGCAGCAAAAATCTTCAAAGCAGCAAAGACTTTCTCATGAGCGGTATAGATCAATCTTAATTTAGCTAAAGAAATTTCGCTGGTAACGTGCCGAGGATAGGAGGATATATTATTTTCAATGTAAGGGCATTTTAAGAAATCAAAAGTGTCACCATTTAAAATCAAATCAACTGCATGTTCTTGATTACTTAATTTTAAGATAAATTCGGACAGAGCTTTATCACTAATAAAATCATCAGTTAAGGTGCCCCCACCCATTTCAGTGTCCCCAATCACAATTATTTCTTTTTTAATAGACATTTTTATCCCCATAATCCAAATAGGCTCTCCCCTTTATAAACTTTACTATTTTAATCACTAATTAGTAGTAAAAAGAAAAGATGGGGTTGCGAGGACTTTCACGCAGGATAAATGCTGCATTTGAACCCCGATCAGGCGGCCCCGAACCGCCGATCCTACCAAGTTAGACTACAACCCCACTAGAAAGAAATTTAGCTAAATAGTAATTAAATCTTTCGCTGGAAAGGGCTCTGTAGAAAGTCTTAAGTAAAAATACTGCCTACCTCAGGTTGCCCTG
>JBBSWB010000027.1:0-1944 GCA_038046465.1 Nanobdellota archaeon | reverse complement strand
CATAATCTTCTTTTAATTTCTTAAAAAAATAGTATATCTTTTGAATGGAATAAAAAAAGCAGGTCCGACAATTATGAGAATCCCTAATAGTACATACCATTCAAATGGGGTTCTTATGAGCGATAACACTATGTGTGCAAGACCAGCAAGAATAAAAACTATTCCGCCCACAGGCACTATCCGTTTTATGAGTGATACATTTCTCAAATCACTCACTTTTTTCTTAGTTCTATTTTTGGACTTACAAGAAATGCAGTAGAGAGGAGCTTAAAACAAGAATATTTCTTAACTACTCGCCAAAGCTAATTACAAAAACGAGCAAAATCACTCACTTTTCGAATTGTGCCCGCCCACAATCTCGCGTTTCCAAGAAATCAATAAAACTACCAACAAAATAAATACAGGAATATTATGCATAAATAACCCTAAAACTGTTCCCCAAAACCCATAATTCCCATCAAAAATATCTAATGAGAATAACGCTAAGAACAGCAGAAAAATTATTGATAAAATTCTTGGTGTCCAATAGATAAATTTGTTAATTTTTTCTCCATGATTTTATGCTTATTAAACTCTTTTCATTTAAATATGTTCTTATTTTTAAAGTTTAGTTTTTCATTCTAGATTAGCTCGCCAAAAATATTATAAAGAAATACTTCCCCTTTAAAGATGGTAAAAGAAATGACTGAAAAGATATCCATAACTATTGTCGGCGGGGGCATTGTGGGCTGTGCAATTGCCTATGAATTATCCAAACCAGGAAACGTGCAAATAGCTCTCCTTGAGCAAAACCCAAGCATTCCGGGAGACAACCAATCTTCTAGAAATTCTGGAGTCATTCATGCAGGGATCTATTATGCTCCTGACACATTGATTGCACGATTATGTGTAGAAGGGAATAGATTACTTTATGAATTTTGTAAAGAGCACCAAGTTCCACATAAACAGACCGGGAAATTAGTTGTAGCAGTTAAACCCTGGCAAAAAGAATATCTCGAAGATGCTTTAAAAAATGCTCAGGCAAATGGGGTTCCGGACGTTCGTTTAATTTCTGAACCGGAAGCGCATGAGTTTGAACCACAGATTAATTGTACAGAAGGAGCTTTATATGTTCCAACCTCGGGGATTATTGAACCAGTACGCTTAGTTGAAAAATTAAAAAAATTAGCTGAAGAAAACGGCGTATATTTCTTGCCTAAAAATAAAGTGGTTGATATTAAACCGGGAGAAGGGTCTTTTTTAATTACAACTGAAATTTCCGGACAACCAAGAGAATCTTTTGAAACGGAGATATTAATTAACGCCGCAGGATTATATTCAGATGAGCTTGCCCGACTAGTTAATCCAAATAGCCCTTATTCGATCGCCGTTGCCAGAGGAGAAACGGCTAAATTCCGAAAGAATAAACGGCCAGAACTGGAACTGTCTGGGATGAATATTTATCCTGCACCTTATGTAACTTATAATTGCAATGGCGAAGTAGCAGAAGTGTCTTTAGAAAAAGCCAAGCAGCTGGTAAGCGCAGGGTTAGCTACAAAAACTGTTGGTGTTCACTTAACTCCGACCTTAGGAGATTATCAGGGGAATTATTTTGATGAAGCAGGCAATCCGATTATTAGTGATATCGTCACAATTGGTCCGGCAAAAACAGCTTCTGTTTCTAAAGAAGACTATAAACCGCTTAGGGAAGAATGTTATTATCACGAAAAGGTTAGTGGTTTTTTTCCTGGATTAAGATTAGAGGATATTGAGTTATATCAAACTGGCAATATGGCCAATCTAAAGGGAAGTTCAGAATGGATCATTGAATCAGATCCAACTTATCCGAATTGTATTAATTTAATTGGAATAAATTCTCCTGGGCTAACTGCTTCGCTAGCGATTGCTAAGTATGTATAGATAACTGCATAACTTAGAGCACATATGTTCCAACAAAGAAAGAGT
>JBBSWB010000026.1:0-8062 GCA_038046465.1 Nanobdellota archaeon | reverse complement strand
TTATTTATAAATCTTCTTTTTTAAAGTTTAACAAATTTAGAAAGATTAAAAAGACGGCACAATTCGAAAAGTGAGTGATTTTGCTCGTTTTTGTAATTAGCTTTGGCGAGTAGTTAAGAAATATTCTTGTTTTAAGCTCCTCTCTACTGCATTTCTTGTAAGTCCAAAAATAGAACTAAGAAAAAAGTGAGTGATTTGAGAAATGTATCACTCATAAAACGGATAGTGCCAAAAAGACCTAAAAAATATATACAATTAAAAAAATAAAAAAATAAAAAATTGATTACTTTTTAGACAGCTTAAACGCTTCCGTAATTTCGGCCGTTAAAGCATCCTGCCCTTTTTTACGCAGATATGCTCCGGGTAACGCTTCTTCAAAGAAATGTCCCGGTTTGGGCATAATAAATCTATGTCCCGCCTGAGTTCTAGGTACACTTTGCGCATATAATTTTTCGGTTGGCGAAACTCCTTGCAAAGCAGCTAAACGATAAGCAACACTAAACTTATTATCGCCGGTGCTGTACAATTTTAACCAAGTTTCGTGGGTATGTCCGGCTAGAGCTAAATCCGCATCAACGTTTCGGCCTTCTCCAACTACTCCGCTAAATCCGCTTCCTTTAGGGTCGTGTTGAACCACTAAATTAATTGGGCCAAACAAAGGTTCTCCTTCTACGCTTACGCCATAATCAGGAATATTGATAATCCGAGCATTACTATATCCACCTAGATAAACTCGGGCTTGTTCTGCACCATCATCAATATAACCTGGTTTTCCAACCTCATACACAGACATACCTTTCCCTTTTAATCGCTGCTTAAAGAAATCCCATTCTCTTATTCCCAAATCACGAAGAACATTGTCGGCATGGTTTCCCGGTACGGAAACATGGGCATGCTTAAGATTACTATGCTGTAATGTATTTGTGAAATAAGATTCGTAATGATCTGCAACCCAATCCAAGATTACCGCCATGCTTTCCACACTGCCACCCATAGCATCACTAGTCATTTTTAAAATTAACTTGCGTACATCTTCAACTGATTTAGGGTTAAAGTTACTTAGTAGCTCTACATTTTCCTCAAGTGCTTTTCGAGGACTTATTTTAAATTGATAGCGATGATCCCATTTTTTGGAATTTGCTTCTCCAGTATCTCCGCCGCTGATAAACCCGCGTGCAAAAACCGGTTTACCTCTAAAAGTAGTAGTTGGTTCTTTTAGTCCAGCTTTATACAATTCTAATAGGCCGTCTTGAACCGTCCAATTAGATTCAGCTGCACCAATATGCTCATCTGACGAAGCATAGATACAAGCATAAGTTGCTGATTCAGTTATAGCACCATCAATAAAATCTTGGTACTGCTTCCATTCTGTTCCTATTACCCCTTCGCTATTTTTCCGAATAACCGTTATTCCAGAAACCCCGCCATTTTTTAAACGGTCAACTGGAGCATGTCTTCTAGTGCCAACTGGCTTACCAACACTCATACGCACCGGTTCATTTCCGTTTATAAACTGCCTAATCTTGGTTTGATCTTCAAAAGGCAGAACCATGGCCACAGTAATATGCCCGTTAGCAATTTTAGGATCATATTCCTGGTTCTTAAAATTAGTTTCTGCAGGGTCATCATGAGTTTTCTGCAGTTGTTTATATCCTATACCTGCATGCCCGCTTTCCACGATAGCATCTAAACCTTTTGCCTTTTTCATTTGCTCCATAGCTTTTTTTTGCCATTCGGTCATTTTACCATGGGTCATTTCTAATAAAGCTTTATCTCTTCTTTTGATTACTGCCTGAGTAAAATGGCGATTATGGCCATAATCAATCGTCAAATTACCAAACTGTAAAATAGCATCTTTAGTTACCAGCTTTACTCCTACTTGATCACAGATGGACTGGTAAGTTGCATAAATGTCGGCAACAAAATTAGCAGTAACATTTTGGTGCATAGGGCGGCTCTTTTTAACACGGTAAAAGAGTTCACGATCTTCTTTAAGAGCAGTTATCTCTTCTTTGATGGAACCGATTACTTTCTCACGTTCGACCATACCTCTCAATAAATTACCACATTCGTCCTTTTTTCCGGCCCGTTCTGCCCGTTCATGCTTTTTTTCTAAATCTTTATACTCTTTCTGCGGCCCTTTAATTTTCCGCCCTAAGCGGGATAAATTTTCATTAAATTCTTCCTGCCTTCTGACTAACAACTCATTTAACATAGCTGAAGCAGTAAATTGCAAGTCATCAGAATCCATTGATAGTACTAATTCAGCATTGGGTACTTTTACCCGCAATTCTCTTAATTTTTCATCTAAAACAGCCATCTGTTTATCGCGCATAGATAAATACTGCATTTGATAAGGTGTTTTTTTAGTTTCTTCAGCACATTCATCTGAAGATTTAACCCAATAAGTCAAAGCGTCGCTAAGAAATTCGGGCCGATCTAAGCGCGTAAGGGCCCCATCAACCACAATTCCAGAAACGGAAGAGTCTTGAGCAATGTAAGTTAATAGATTTTCATAAGCGGCTAGGTTAAAATAATGGGCATCATAAGCAACTTCGCTGATAAAATAAACTGCCGATGAATTTCCAACTAAGTCGTCCAGAGATTTTCCAGTACTTTTTTTAGTCCGGCCAGCGGTTTTAGTGGCTACCGTAGCCGATTTAGGACAAGCACCACACTTGCCTCCACTACAAGTATTTTTACAATTACCGCAACCTGTTTCAGCATTACTGATTTTATCAGCAATATCAACTTTTTTACTTTTAGAAAGTTTTTTTTCACCCATTTTAATTGCGTCTGCACGCACTCACCCCTTTTATTAACTTTAGCCGTTTTGTTAAAACTTTGTTTATCATCTTTTTTATTTTTAGGTATTATTTATTTAGTATTTATTTATATTGTTGTTCTAAACTAGCAAAATCTTAACTGATTTTAAAAAATAACTAACCCCAAGCCGATTATTAAAAATAGCTATAAACAAACCTTTCCAGGCTTGAGAAATTGATTGTTTCAATATAATGGTTAAGAATGAATTAAACCATATATTCTTTTACTATATACAGTATATTCATTATAGTATATATTTAGTTAAGTGCGTGAGCAGCGCCAATGGAGGCGCACGGCATCCAAAAATTAAGTATAACCCTTGATGCCGTAATCGCGCCGTGCCCTGCTCACCAAGAACGCAACTAAATACGTATTCATTATAAATTTGAAAGAATGCACCAAACAGATTTCATAAAAATCTCCATCTAACTAGTTCTTAATTAATAGTATACAGAACTCTTCCTAAATTGTGAATTAAACCAGTCATGCGCTGCAACCGATTGATTACTCTGCTAAAATCAGGAACTTTAGCCATATCGGTTTCCAACAGCTCTAATTCTTGGTCATATTGTTTTTTATGATCTGACAGCCTAAATGCAAGATCAATATCTTTGTTATAAGCAGCTTTCATAGTTTCAGTATAATAAGAGTTCATCTTTAGCAGGAAATCGCTGATTTGCTTTTGCTTCTGTGGAGAAACTTTTAATAGATGTGCATACCGTGCTGTTCTCCTGATTTCATCAGCAATTTCTTCTATATAAAAACCAATGTATTTAATGCGCAAAAGTTCCACTCCGCTAAGTTTGAGATTCTTAAGGGCTCTTAAAGGGTTTTCTAAATTGTATAAAATAGTCCTATAAAATAAGAAATATAAACGATTAACATCGTGGTCCCGCTCATTTAAGCTTTCATAAGTATCTTCGGTAAAGATAGTACAGGCTTCTTTCATCATCGTTCGGGTAACTACATCCATTTTCCGGATTAATTCTTCTACAGAAACTGTATCCATGTTTAAGAAATCTTTAGCAATAATAGTATCAGAAGTTTGCTCCATAATCTCTAAAGCAATCAGTGACTGAATTACCCCCTGTAATTCTTTTACTTTGTTTTTGATATCTTTCCCTTTTAAAATAATGCGGGGATAATTCTGAATGTAAGTAGCACAGACTTCTCGACCGATGGCAAAAGTAGTTTTTCCATCAATGTAAATAATCTTTTCTTTTTCTTCTTTCTTGGTTTCATCTTCTTTTTTGCTGAGCAGTAATTTGGGGCCGTTTTCTTCTAGATAGATCAAATCTCCTTTTTTTAATTTATTTTGATTAATCCATACTTTAGGTAAAGAAACTACAAAACTGCTTTTTCCAAAAGAGATTATTTTTCTAAATTCCATTTTTAATATATTTTAATATCCAACCTACACTATTAACCCTTAGTTATCAGGTACTACTATTTAAACATATACCTCATTAATTCTGATATACCGGGATATATTACATTAGGGGAATATATTTATATTTAAATATATCGAAAGGAATTGGGTTTAAAACCTAATTCCTTTGGGATATACCAAAATTCTTAGATTTATGTTTAAAATCTAAGAATTTTTAGTATATTATGAAAAAAATGAAGAGTTTAGTATCAATAATAGTAAAACTATACTAAAAGGTGGAATGGTTCTTTAGATAAAATAAGATAGATAACGGGGTTGGTTAATATGGATTACAAAAATGAATTTATTTATTTAGCGTTAGTGGCTGCCTTAGGGGGCGGAGTAGCTTGTACCAAAACAGCACAAGCGCCAGTAGAACATGCGAGCCAAACTAAAGCCGAAACAAAATCTTTACCCACAGCACCAAAAGAAAAAAATAATGATCTGGTTGGAGGTATTAGTTCAGCAGCAAGAGATTCCATTCTAAATAGCGCTGTAAAATTAGAAGTAGAATATGTTTTAGAACAACAACTGGGCGACATTACTGTACCTAGATTTGCCCATACTGCCGGTTCTGGCATTGCCGTTCTTGATGAACAGACCAAAAAAATGTATGTTCTTACTGCCGGTCACGTTTTACCAACCGAAACAGAGTTGATGGGTATGAAAGTAACCCAAACTAGCATAACTATAGAAAATCATCCTGCAACAATCTATAAAATAAATGAAACTTTTGATTTAGGATTAGTCGTGTTAAACGGAAATGTCTTAAAACACCATTATACGGGTCAGTTGGCTAAAAGTGTACAGCTAGGCGATCTTATTGTTGGTGCAGGCTATCCTAATGGAGCATTCAAAGCTATTCATGCTGGACATATTGCTGGCCAGGACCTTGATGAAGACTTAAAAGGATACATAAAAAGAAATGAAGATGCTAAGAAAGAATATACTTTAGTAAATGATCTTTACGACATTTTTGGTATTTCCCAATATACAGTAATAGACAGCCATATTACTCCTGGAAATTCTGGCGGAGGCGTATATGTGTTTGAAAATGGCCAACCTAAGTTAGCAGGGTTACTACATGTAAAATATACTAGAAAAGACGGGCTTAGCGGAATTACTCATCCCTTGGTCTTAGAGGGATTTGTAAACGATACGCCGATTAGCGATGAATTATTAGGTGAAAAAAATGGCCAACAAAAATAAGCTTATCCCTGTTTTAGCTTTAGCAACAGCGTTATCCGGGTGTGCTTCAACACAATCAAGAAGTAATGCTAACCACGATACTATTTTGCCTAACGAAACAATTGAGAATATCTTAGATGCTTCGGTCAAATTAGAGATGGCATTTGCTGTAACTATAGATGAAGAAACGGCAACAGTTTATTCTGGCACCTGTTCTGGAACAGTCCTGTATGATCAACAAACTGAACAAAATTATGTGTTAACTGCCGAACATTGTTGTCCACCCGAAGGATCATTTGAAGGAAAGGAAGTTTTAGGCAGGAATATTATTATTGATGAGTTTAGTGCAGAGGTAGTCAAAAAAAATAGTGATTATGATTTGGCTTTACTAAAATTATACACAAAAAATTTGCCTTACTTTAATGGAAAAATTGCTGAACAAGTAGAAATTGGAGAAATTGTAGCTGGTGCATCCTTTCCTCAAAATCTCTTTGAAACTTTATTTAAAGGACATATTGCTGCCAGAGACCGCGAAACAAACGGTGTATTAATTAATGAAGTTCGCACGGTTTTTGAAGGGCATGTTGATAAAGGCAGTTCTGGTGCGGGCGTATACGTCTTTCAAGGCAATAAAATGTTCTTAGCCGGGGTTCTTCAAGGATCCTATGGTAGCGATGGTTTAAAAGGCATGGCTCCAGTAGAACACCTAAGAAAATTCTTTAAAGGTACTGATTTGGAAGATGAATATTTGTAATTATGGTGAACGGGAGATATTATCGAACGTGAACTATATTAGAAATTGCTTTAATAATGTTTAAAAATTAAGCAATTTCTCTATAAAACGAATATAAAAAGTAAATCTAACTTACGGCCTGGTCAAAATCGATTGCATATAATCTTTTTTTTCCGTTGTAAAAATCAATACAAAAATTACCTCCATGTAAATGCCCGTGTTCAACTTTTAAAGCATCTAAACCAACTATTATTCTATTCCGGGTTTCAGTGAGTTCTATTTCATCAGCTTGGTTTTCGTTTTTTGATAAAAATGCATCTAAAGAAGGACCTAACACTTTAGTAGAAACCCTCCAAAATCCTTCTTTAGTTTTATAAGCCCTTAATTTTCCATTCTTACGCAAAATTGGTTCGATAGGAATATAATCAAACCCAATGCTTTTCCAGAAATCTTCCGCTTCAAAAGCTTTTTTCCAAGCTTGAAAAGCTTGATCAGTTATGATTCGGATAATAGCTTTTCCAATTAAAGGACCGCCCAAAACAATCGTTTCAGATCCGGTCTTGCTTAATTTTCCTCGTTTTATGCCTAATTTATCGTTAAGCCCTTTAAAAAAAGTTAGCCGTTGACCGTGATATAAAGCTGGATTTAAATTTATTTTATCTTTATTTTCTAAAACCAGTTGGACTATTTCCGGCCAGGTTTGTTCATTGATTAAATCTTTAGATTCAAAAAGACTGTATTGGAAAAAAGACCCGGAATTCTCTCCAATAGCTTGAACCATCTTAACCATTCCCGGCCAGGTTTGTTCATTGATTAAATCTTTAACTGCAGGAAGACCATAACGGAAAAGAATATATGACTTCTTTCCAGCAGCTTGAACCATATTAACCATTCCCGGCCAGGTTTGTTCATTGATTAAATCTTTAGATTCAGAAAGGCCGTCGCGGAAAAGAAAAATTGAATATTCTCCAGCAGCTTGGGCCATCTTCGCCAAATCAGCCGGATGTTGGACAAGAAATATCGTAGTTATATCATCTTCCGGAAAAGGCCAACCATATTTATACAAAATAGATAATCTTTCATATAATTCGTCATTTAAATTTTTTAACTCCTGAATCCTCTTCAAAGTTGCTTCCAAAGCCCCAATCCATTTTTCTGCATCTTCAACCTGTAACTGTATTTTTTCAATTAAATTAAACACATAAGCTTGAATTTGATGGGCTTTCTTCTTTGCTTCTGCTGCTCTTACACCGCAGAATTCTAATTTTTCTGCAATATAATATTTCATTAAAAATTTTGCTTCCGCTTCACTTTCATATGCAGCTTTGTGTAATTCTTCTTTTAACAAACCTTCATACATAGAAGCATATTCAACTAAAACATTATGTTCAATATTCAACTGTTGAAGAGTTTTTCTTAATTCTTTATTTAGCTTGAGGAACAATTTACCGGCAATTGTCTCATTTAATTCATCTTTAACTTTCTCATTCGGCTTAAACTCAAATTTATCTTCAACGACCTCTTCATATTTAGCTGCTCTTCTTTCTGCATCTCCAATATACCTCAGGATACGAATCGCGTTAGTAATCTCTTTAACTTTTTTTTGAACATCTTTCTCTAGCTTTATTTTTTCTAACTCTTTTTTTAATTCTTTCAAATATTTATACTCAGCAGCGGCCCAGTCAATAGCCAGAACTAAATCCTTGCTTAATTTCTTTACTTCCTTTTTGGTCATTCTTTAAACTTGAAAGGGTTCTATTTTATTTAAATATTTTGATTTATTTAAAACCCCTTGGAAAAAACCACCCAAACAGAAAAGTCTTTAAACTAATTTATTTTATTCTGTATATGAATTATTTAAGAAGCGGATTAAAGCTAACCAGTAA
>JBBSWB010000025.1:0-14065 GCA_038046465.1 Nanobdellota archaeon | reverse complement strand
ATTACATCAAATTTAAATAGTTTAGTTTAGAAATAAGATTAATCAGGGTTTAAATAAAATGAAAAAATACAACTTAACTGGCCTTTCCGATGATGAAAAGAAGTATTTAACTCAGCAGCTTGGTGATTATCGCACCAAACGAGCAGCTAAAGAAAAAATAAATCAATTTTATCAAGACACAATAGCTGCATATGGCTTTGATCATTTAGGCCGATTTGAATCATTTACAGAAATGGGCTTGGAAAGAACAATATGGTTAATTTTAGATGAAAGCAAAGACCAGGACCGCGATGTTGAATATAAAAAAGGAGATCGAATAACTCTTTTAGATGCTTCCGGAGCTAAAATAAGAAAACCGATCACTTTAGATAAAAATAGCATCTGGGGGGATTATCATGAAATGTGTGATCTGCTTAAAATAAAACCAGATCTTAATAATTCAAAATATTACGTTGGTCTAACCAGATCCAAAAAGAAAAAACATAAAAAATAATTATACTAATCTGATATTAACAAACGTTTCATCTACAGCAGCGGAACTTTTCTTCTGGCAAATTCCCGTTCTACTTCTTCCGGCCAAACGCTAGACTGCACTTCTCCGATATGGGCTTTCTGCAATAGGGCCATGCATAATCGCGACTGTCCAATGCCCCCGCCGATGCTTAAAGGTAATTTATCTTCCAACAACGCTTTATGAAATTCCCATTCCTTTCTCTCGGACAAGCCCAGCATTTCCAATTGTTTTAATAGGGCTTGCTTATCTACTCTGATCCCCATGGAAGAAAGTTCCAAAGATTCTTTTCTCAGCGAATCCCAAACTAAAATATCTCCGTTTAGCCCGTGAGTTTCTTCCGCAACTTCGGTAGACCAATCATCATAATCTGCTGCCCGTAAATCGTGGGGCTTTCCTGATTTTAATGGATGTCCGATGCCGATAATAAAAACGGCTCCGTATTCTTTAGTGATAAGATGCTCCCTTTCTTTAGGAGATAGATCAGGAAATCTTGCTTCCAGTTCTTGTGAATGGACAAACTTAATTTGTTGGGGTAAAGTAGATTTTAATTGTGGAAACTCTTTTTCTACTGTCGCTTCTGTTTCTAAAATGCTTTGGTAAATCTGCTCAACAATTTTTTTCAGAAAAGGAATGGTTCTTTCTTGTTTAGAGATAACTCGTTCCCAATCCCATTGATCAACATAAATACTATGGATGGCATCAACCTCTTCATCTTTACGGATGGCGTCCATATCGGTATACAAACCTTTACCCTGCGTAAAACCATATTTTCCTAACATAAACCGTTTCCATTTAGCTAAACTATGCACTATTTCAATCGGCCGGTCAGTAAATTTGGTTTTAAAACTAACTGGAACCTGCGTTCCGGCCAAATCATCCTGCAAGCCCTGGCCTACAATTAAAAATTTAGGGGCGGAAACTCTCAGCAGGGATAATTTTTTAGTTAATTTCTGTTCAAAGGTATCTTTAATTAATTTTATTCCTTGCTCGGTCTGATAAAAATCGAGTTTAGGCGTATATCCTTCTGGAAAGATTTTAGTTGCACTCATTGTTCTGGTCCTCGATGGTATTTTTGCAACGCTTGAGCTAATTCTGGCGTTCGATGTTCCTTGCACACCTTAGCTATTTCAAAGGGCGCTGGTCCGATCGCAACCGAGAAGGAATCTTCTTGGCCGAGAGCGGCTTTAACTGTTTGCATTGCTTCCTCAACTGCTTGTTCTAAAGGAAGAGTTACCTTACCTTTCTTAGTTCGGTATTCCAAAGCCATTCCTCCGCCATCAATACCTCCCGGCAAGCGGGCTGCTTGTTCCCCTTCGCCCATTCTAAAATAAACGATAGGAACCTGTGCCGGAGTAATTCCGTGCGTTACATACATAGTATATTTCATTTTTGTGCCTCCGATTAGTTTGTTTTATTTGTTTTTGTTTGTTTTATTCTTATTTGGTGCCGTTCTTTAAATACCTATTCCAAAAATAATGGAAAATAATGCCAAAAAAACGAAATATTTAAATAATCTGGAACATTTGTTTCATTATAATGTATGAAATAGACGAGAAAGATCAAAAAATTATAGAATTGCTGCAGGAACACGGAGATTATACCACTAGGCAAATTGCCAAACACACCCTCCTGCCAATAACCACCATACATAACCGAATTAAGAAATTAAAACAAGAAGGCGTAATCAAAAAATTTACCGTAGAATTAGATTATGCTCAGATTAACAAAGGGTTATTGGTTTATATCTTAATCTCCGTGGACCTGCAACTTTTAAAACAAAAGAAGAAAACCCAGTATGATGTGGCTAAGGATTTAAGAAGCTTTTATTTCGTAGAAAAAGCCGATATTGTTTCTGGGGGAACCGATTTAGTGGTTACCGTAAGAGTTAAAGACGTAGAAGAATTGGATAAAGTCCTGCTAAAAAAACTGCAGTTAGTAGAAGGTATTGAAAAGACCCAGTCGCTGATTGTAATACATGGGGAATGAAAGTTTATTGTGTTAAAGTAAATCCTGTTTTTAATGAAGAAAGGTTAATATATTGTTAAAATTTAATGTTCTTTGTGCCTGCAAAAAAAGAAGTGAAGAAATTAAGTAAAGATCTAGTTCTAGCTATTGAGTGGGCTGCTGCGGAATATAAATATTTGAAAGAATTACAAGAACAGCTGGCCGAAATTGAAAAAGGAAAAAAGCCTTTACAGAAGCTACGTAAAGCAGTAAAGATGGTCCACTACATCAGCCGGGCAGAAAGAAGGGCCAATCAATTTGAAGAGAGAGCAAACAAGGGGATTGAAGAATTAAAAGAAGAATTAAGCAAACAATTGGGCGCGGATTTTGTTCTGGGAGATTTTGTTAAGGCAATCAGGGAAATTACTAAAGAATTAAACATTGAACGAGCTCATTTAGTAAACTATACTAGTTTTTATGATGGCTTGTTAGAAAAAGAATTAAATAAAGTATCGGCTGAAGAAAAACTGGAAGAAGAAATAAAAAAAGACAACCCTAAAAAAGTAGAACAAATCCACTCGGCTGTTTTACAGTTCGTAAACCAGATAAAAGTTCAGGTTAAAGATGCCCAGCAATGGGTAAGCGCTTTGGAAGGAAGTTTACAGAAAGCGCAGAAAATTATTAAGAAATATCATGAGCAACACCCCCGGGCTGAGAAGGATTTAATTGCAGAAGGGCTGGAAATTTTACGAGAAAATGGATGGAACTTACCAGATAGTGATGTAATAACAATATTTTTTGCTCAGCACCCAGATGATTTAAGAAAATTAGCAAAAACTGCTGGCAATAAAAGAAAAGATCTTTTTTCAGCAGAGTTACCTAAAATATATGCGGATTTACTGTCGCCTAAAATCATTACTTGGGATCAAATGGTAAGCGGCTTGCTTGCAATGATGAAGAAACTTGGGCCAAACAAAGCAATAATTGTATTCCATTATTTTCACAACGATAAATTTTTTTATGGGGATGTCGGTTACAACCTTGGGACCACCTTATTAATAAAAAGACTATTTTTCACAAAGGAACCAATTATTACCTGGGAACAATTTGTTGAAGACATAATCGAAATGACTAACTCGTTAAGCCTAGAGGGAACGAGAATATTATTTGAATACTGCTTTGATTCAAACACCCATATTGATAAATATATCACTAAACAAAACTGGCCTTTTTTTAAAAAACTTTTTCCAAGATTAGCTGGGGTGATTGAGGAAAGAAGAGGAATCCCTTCCGCCCTTCACAAAGGAGTAAGCTATTTAATGAATGTAACTTTCTCGTTATATTCTTCTAATCCAGAACTTCCAGAAAAAGCGGCTCTGCTTATAGGGCAAAAGTTGCTTAAATCAGATATTTATCTTTGGTTTGGAGATGAGGAAGTGCGCCTATTAGTAAAATTCATGAAAAGCTTAGTAAAAAGCGCGGATGGAATGGATATTGTTTATTCTATTGACCGCAGCGGTAGAATTTTGGGTATTTTATTTTATCATGTTTTAAGAAATCTGGGATTACTAAAAGGAATAAAATTTTACTTTATTAGTGCTACTCGTGAAGGGAAAGTTACTTTTTATTCTGAACAGCAGAAAAAAGAAATAGTTGGTAAAAACATTTTACTTATTGATGATTATATATCTTCAGGCACCACTATTCAATCCACAATGAACGAATTACGGCGCTTAGGAGCAGCAAGTGTAACCGCTCGCGCTTTTTCCACTGGTTATTTTGCAGATCAACATAGTTTTGGTACTGTCTCGACGGTAACACCAAGTTGGTTTGGTCAAACATCATATTCCGGCCTAAATGAAAAACCGCAGGGCGGTGTTGAGGTTGAGAAATACGCGCAAGTACGTGCCCGAGAAGTCAGAAAATCCCTTATCAAGTTTGCAGAATTTATTGTCGAGTATTTAAGGTATGAACGCCCAAGAGAAACATATTAAAAAGATTAATATACTTCTTAAATCTATTATTCTCATGCCTGTAAAAAAAGAAGTGAAGAAATTAAGCAAAGACCTAGTTCTAGCTATTGAGTGGGCTGCTGCTGAGTATGGGTATTTGGAAGAGCTAAAGCTAGAACTAACAGAAATAGAAAAAATAGAAGCCGGAGAGGGATATGATAAATATGGCAATTGGCAGCGGGTAAAAATTAACGCTGAGGATAAAAAATTGCGTAAGGCCGGAATGATTGTCCGTTACATCGGCTTGGCGGAAAGAAGAGCTGATAAATTTGAAGAAAGAGTCAGAAAAACTATTGAAGATTTTGCAAACCAATTAAACAAGCATCTGGGTAAAGATTTTGCCTTGATTGATTTAATTAAGGGTTTCAGAGAAGTTGCCAAAGAGCTGAATGTAGAACATGCCCATTTGGCAAAATTTACTAGTCTTTATGGCAGCAAGTTAGAAGAATATTTAACAGTACCCCAAGCAGTCATGGAAGCTAAACAACATCTGGCCTCTGATTTTGCGCTTCCCCATAACGATTATAAGTTGTTACCTTCTTTTAATCGACAGAAAAGAGAAAAAACTAGAATCCCTTTCTTTCAGTATTTAAAACAAATGGAAGAGCAGGTTGATGATGCTGAGAAATGGGTAAGAGCTCTGGAAAGCAGCCTGAAGAAGGTCAAGGAATATGTTGAAAAATACGAGGGATTAACTATTAGCAAAACAGTAATAATTGAGAAAGGACTAAACATTCTTCGTAGGGGGGTTGGTTTAAAGGTGAATTTGATCCGGGGACTGTTTTCCTTGCCCAGAAACCGCTTGAAGATTTGAGGAAGTTAGTTCTTGGAATGGGGGGTTATTATCCGCCGAGAAAATACAGAATGCACCCTTTGTTTGGTACAGGCATGGATGCCGTAATCGATTTGCTAATAGCTGGAAAAATAACTTGGGAACAAGTAGTAGAAGATTTACCTAAAATGTCCCGGGAGGTACGTCTCGAAGCTCTAAGGACGGGCGGGGACGGTGGACAAGCAGTTTCACGGATGTTTACAGAAATTTTTCCAGAAGTTAAGGATTTAATCAACCAGGAGAACTGGAAAGAGTGGACAATAACAATCCAAGATATGGCTTTGGGAAAAAAACCAGAAGAGAGTATGGCTAAACTGTATCTTTTTGTAAAACTATTTGGCCAAGAGCATAAGAAAATATATTTAAGATTAAAAGAAGCCGATTATTTTAGATATTTTCCGAATCACGAAGAAACCTGCAAGCTGTATGAATTTATGCATCGTCTTGTGCACGAAGTGGAAAGAAGCAACATCGACTTTGTTTATGCAATTGACCGCAGCGGCAGGATTCTAGGTTTCTTGCTTTATCAAGTTTTAAGAAATCTTGGAAAATTAGGCAAAACAAAATTTTATTTTATTCATGCTACGATTGATGGCGAGGTTACGTTTTATTCTGAACAGCAGAAAAATGAAATAAGAGGTAAGAATATATTATTACTAGATGAATTTGTATCGGCTGGCAGAACTATGCAAGCCACGGTTTCCCACCTTCAAAGTTGGGGTGGTAGAGTCATTCCTTACGCTTTTGCTTGTTTTCAAGGCGGAGCTTTATATGGAAATAATTATAACGCTGTTTCAGAGGGAGAACCCTCTTGGTTTTGGAAAAAAGATTATTCCGGTGTGCAGGAAAAACCACATGGCGGAGTAGAAGTCAATAAATGCGCTAAGGAAATTTCCCAAAAAGTCCGAAAAGTTCTGATAAAATTTGCAGAAATTATCGCAGAATATTACTATTAAACAAAACATTTAAAAGAGCCTAAATTATTCTAAAACTTATGTCCATCTTAACTAAAAAAGAAATTATTAAAGAAATTAAAAAGAAAAATATCACCATCGTCCCTTTTGATGCGTCAGCTATTGGCCCGGGATCAGTCGATTTAACTTTAGATGACCAATTTAGGGTTTTTACCAAAGGAAAAACTTACGATGTTAAAGATAACTCTAATTATCGGGACATAACTAAATTGATTAAACATAAATCTATCGTTATCAAACCGGGAGAAGCTATCTTAGGGATTACTAAAGAAAGAATTAAATTAAGTGAAAATCTGTGCGGGTGGCTGGAAGGAAGGACAAGATTTGCTAGATTGGGATTGATGGTGCATATTTCTGCCAGCTTTATGCAGCCCGGGATTAATAATAAACAGGTTCTGGAAATAGTTAATTTGGGGCACCGCCCGTTAAAATTATGTGCCGGAACAAAAATCTGTCAATTTGTTTTTCAGAAAACGATCGGAAAAGCCAAATACATGGGCCACGTTAAAGGCCAGAACGAAGTTTGAGAATTAATTAAAAAAAATTTAAATTTTAAAAAATTTAATTTGGTTTATCCTTACCTGATTTATTGTTTCCACCAAAAAGAGAAACTACTGGTAATGCATCCTCATCATCGTCTTCTATGGGCTGTTTTTGGATGTTTCTTTCCTTGTGATCCATAAACAGTAAAGGTTCTAATACATCTAAAGTAATTTGGTCTAGCAATAGATTTGAAATGTCGGTGACGTTTATAGTTTCACCCGATAAACTTTTGTACACCATATCAAGAATTCTTTTTACTTCCGGTTTGGGATAATTAACATAAGGGGCACCCAAATGCTGGATTTGTAAATGGTCGGATACTGCTGAACCATATTTTAATAAAGAATTTATAATGGCTTTTTTAGGAAGAAGATCTTCATCTACAGTTAAAAAGGCGACCCATTTTTCCACTGGTTCTTCACGAAGAGACATATGTCGGCCATGCAGGGCACCATATCTATTAGTTAAAGAAAATAACTGGCCGGGGTGCCAATCAGGATCATCAGTTTTGTTAATGCTGTCAAAAAGTTCAGTTAAAATTAAACCCCGACTTACTTGCAAACAACGTTGGGGCATTGAATCCTTATTTGCAAAAAAAGAAACATTTTCCATTAATTGCCCAATAACATCTTCTTGATTAGTTTTAATCATAGTTCGGGCATCTCGAGAAAGATTAGTCAGCGCTTGTTCTAATAAACTAAGTTGGGATAGTTTAGTCTGCGAACCAACAAGGGATTCTATTTTCTGAACCTTTTGCTGTAAATAGTTAATAACTTCTTCTTCAAAAGGCAGGGTATAAGTGCTTAACCAAATAAGTTCTTTAGCAGGAAGCGGCTTTCCATTAGGAATATTTGGGTCAATTACGCTATCTTTAGTATAAAATTGATTTTGGAGAAGGGTTTCATAACCTGGTAAAATTATTGCCATGTTTAGTTAAAATTCAGTTAGATATTATAAATTTTAGGATTTTTTTGTTCAGTTTTGCGGCATATATTCAGTTGTGTTCCTGGTGAGCAGGGCACGGCACGATTACAGCATCTAATTTTAACTTAACTTTTTGGATGCCGTGTGCCTCCATTGGCGCTGCTCACCCACTTAACTAAGTAGAGATATTTCACCCACAAATTTAAAAAAAGATGTGCTTTTTGTCAGAGTATGGGCCCGTAGCCTAGACTGGATACCCGCAGTTCCCTGAACGAGGGGATTGGGTGTAAGCCAAATAGGGCGACAGCCTCCTACAACAAAGGCAAGCGATTAAGCTATTGTTGGCTAGAGCTGTAGATCGTGAGTTCAAATAAACTCACTGCGTTCGTAGCTTTCAACGCGGTGAGGGTTGAAAGTCTCATCGGGCCCGCTTTTTATTAAAAAACAACACTTATAGTAAATCATCAACAAATTTTTATACTACCTTTACTCCCAGCAATTTATGGCTTCACTAATCGATTATGTGACCCAGGGTTCACGTATCTTTTGCACTAGCTGGAAAAATCGTCTTGCACCTAAACGATACGAAGGAACTGCAAATGAAATCTGCCAGCAGATCATTAAAGACTGTTGGAATGGAAGATACCTGCAAACCTCGACGGGAAATTTTTCCCAATTCTGGACCAGGGATTTTGGCTGGTGTACCAGTTCTTTAATTTCTTTAAAACAGGAAAAAGAAGTTCAGCAAACCTTGCGCTATGCCTTGAATAGATTTAAACAGTATAATAAAATTACTACCACTATCACTCCTGGCGGAAAACCGTTTGATTTCCCTAGACCCGCAGTTGACTCTTTGCCTTGGTTCATTCACAGCATTAAAGTTTCCAAATTCCCCTATTATTCTTTTAAGCCTTTGCTTAACAAAGAAATAAATAAATTTTTTAAGAAATTTATTAATGAGCATACTGGATTAGTGAAACCGGGATTGCCCGTTTCGTCCATAAAAGATTTTTCCATCCGAAAAAGCTCTTGTTATGATAATTGCATGGTCGCTTTGTTAGCCAAAGATTTGAAAAGTTTAAAATTATATAATCCATTGCAGGATTTTGATTATCCTTCTTTAATCAAAAGGCATTTCTGGAATGGCCGCTTCTTTTTTGATGATTTGACTAAAAAAGATTATGTTGCCGGAGATGCTAATCTTTTTCCTTTCCTGTTAGGCATCATTAACGACAAAGAAATGCTTAAATCCGCCTTAGAGCAGATTCATGTAGCAGGATTAGATGAACCCTTCCCATTGAAATATACCGTCAGCAGAGAACACGTCCATTTCATTACCGAAGAAGTGGCTTTAAGAAATTATGAAAGCTCCGCGATCTGGATGCACATGGGCCCTTTATATGTTAAACTATTGCAGCAGCTCGATAAAGAGCGGGCCAAAGAGTATGAAAACAGATATACTGGATTAATCGAGAAACATAAGAATTTTTTAGAAGTGTTTGATGCTCAGGGCAAGCCTTTCAGCACGCCGTTTTATTACTGCGACTCCGGAATGTTGTGGGCAGCTAATTATCTGACGTTGTGAAGATTTAAAAAAAATAAAAATAAATCTTATCTTAAATGATCGCCAAGAATTTCATATAATTTAATTTTATCTTCCGGCAGGCCAATTTTTTTGCCATACAAAGCAGCTAGAGAAAAATGCTTTGCTGTTACATAATCTTCAACTGCCCGTTCTAATAATCCAGCTTTTACCGCAGCTTCTGCGGCATGATAAAACTGGCCATTTTTTTCATAAAGATCAATAACCTTTTCAGTTAATCCGGCATCTTTAGCAAGATCTGCTGCAATTCCGTAACGTCCTGCTTTCTCATCTATAGCAATGGCTTTAAGATACAATTCTGTTGCTCGATCAGATTTAGCTTTCTTTGCAGTTACTGCAGCTTCAACAAAACAGCCATGTTTTTCCCAGATACTAATTGCTCTATCAATTAATCCGAAGGCTTGAGCAGTTGTGGCCGCATTAGCATAATACCCCCCAGTTTCATAAATTTCAATAGCTTTGTCAACTAAACCAGCCTTCAAAGCCAAACGGGCGGCAAAGTCGGGCTTCAAATAATCAATCGCGCGATTTAAATGTTTTTCAGGCACTTTTATTCCACTATCTACTAAATGATTAACCATCTCTGCAAATTTTTGATTTTGCATCGAATCAAAACGATCTAAAATTTTATTTACTTCTTTTTCCAATTCTTCAGTTTGAGTTTTCATGTTAGTTCACCAAAACCTCGACCCCAGCAAGAATATTTAAACAATTATATTCTCCAGTATAACAATGCTTTAAAAGTGAAATCTTTGTCTACCTCCAATGCCACCAAAATTCTCTATAATCATTCCTGCTTACAATGAAGAGAAGTATATCCGCAAAACTCTGCACGGCATTAAAAATCAAACTTTTCAAGATTATGAGGTTATTCTGGTAACTAATGGCTGCACCGATAAAACTGAAGAATTAGCTAAAAAGCGCGCAGATGAAAAATTAAGAGTACTTTCTTTGCCTAAACCTAATGTTTCTGTAGCCAGAAATGCCGGCGCTTTAAATGCACAAGGAAATATTTTATTATTCCTAGATGCTGATACTTTGCTTGCCCCAGATTCCTTGCAGAAAATAAATGAACAGTTTACCGAAGAATATTCAGTAGCAACTACTAAAGCTCTTCCCGATACTCCGGAATTAAAATATGCCCTGGCATTGAAATTGAAAAACTTTTATAATACTACCAAAATTTATCAAGGCTGCAGCGGCGCTCTAATCTGCCGCAAAGAAGATTTCCAAAAAGCAGAAGGCTATAACCCGGAAATTGCGCTTAGGGAACATCGTAAATTAATCCTTAAATTAAAAGAATTCGGAGAATTCAAATGCATAGATACGTCTGTAACTACGTCCATGCGCAGATTTAAACAGTGGGGATTGAGTAAAGCCTTGCTCTTCTGGGCAAAACAATGGGGCAAGGATCATTTTGGAAATTTAAACAATAGCGAATATGAAAAGATAAGGTAAAAGAAAAAAATAACCTATAGGAGATAAAGATGATCATTACCATCTCAGGAAATCCGGGAAGCGGGAAAAGTACTATTGCTAAAATTCTGGTAAATAAATTAAATGCGCAACGGATTTATGTCGGGGGCATCCGCCGGGAATTAGCTAAAGAGAAAGGCATGACTTTGGAAGAATTAAATGAATATGCCAGAAGCCATACAGAAACTGACGTAGATGTGGATAAAAAAGCTGCTGCTAAAGCAAGAGAATTAGAAAAAACTGCTGACATAATTATTGTCGAAGGCCGAACCCAATTTCATTTCCTGCCTGAATCTATTAAGATTTACATCAAAGTTAGTCTAACTGAAGGAGCTAAACGAATCTGGAAAGATTTACAGAACAAAGCAACTCAACAGGAACGGAATGAAGGAAAAATTGATTCTATTGAGCAGATGAAACAGCAGATCGTCAAGCGGGAAGAAGAAGACGCTTACCGGTACAATAAATATTATCATCTGGATGTTCGTGACGAAGCACATTACGATTTAGTGTTAGACACCACTAATATCTCTGCAGAAGAAGCTGCGGAAAAAGTTAAGAAGTTTATTTTGTCGCGCGCCAACTAAAAAAGCTAGATACATTTATGTAGTAACCCCTTTTTTATAGTGCTGATGGCTACTTTACCCAAGATTGCTGCTGCCGCTGGATTGGTTAGTCTGGAAGTCTTGCTTTCTGGATGTGCAGAAGAATTTCCGCAGTATTCGGGGAAATATAAACTAACTTCTTATTCATATACTGCTCCGGAATTTAAAGGAGAACAGCAGCCTGCTGCAGAAATTAATTTAACCGACCGCATGGAACATTCGGGAGGGATCTGGATCCATTATTTAAAATTAGAGTTCGAAGGCTCTGGTGCAAATGGAAGCCTGGTTTTGCAATTAAATGACTTAACCAGAATTAACCAAGATGTTTGGCCTAACAACAGTTTTAATGGAGATAATCTGTTCAATGAAAAAAAAGTATATGGAACGGGAGCTTTTTGTAATTACCAATACCAATATTTTCTTTTTTTAGAAAGTAATCCGTCGGCAGAAATTCTAAAAGAGGTTTATCCCGGACAAGGAAAATTTCTTGGAAATGATCCTATAACCAAAATGCCTTTATACGAATCATTGACTAAGGATGCTGCCAACGTTGAACTTAATGAAGCGGCAGCAGAAAAATGGCAGGATATTATTGATGATAATGAGGGGATAATTTTAAAATTTACTTTTACCCGCCACCTTAAAAGTGAAATGCCGGGATGGGAAAACGGATCTGAAGACTGTACCTTGCCTTATGGTCCGCGGGGAGAAGAATCATTGACTTTTATTTATCAATCTACTGAAGAAGATACTGCAACAGATATTCGTGGAGCCGGGGTAAATGAGCTTTTTCAAGAGATTGATTCTACTGAAGCATTTTTTACTAAACTAATTTCTGGAATAAAATTTTAATCGCTGCAGAATGCTTAGTTTATTTAATACTTAAAACTAACGAGGGCAGATAAATTTTACATTCTTCCGCAAGAAGTCTTCTGTGACAAAAATTTGGATCTTTTTCAATACATAAAATTGTGACTAAAGAAGCAAGACTTATTTCCGCAAGTTTTTTTACTTCTATTTGAACTGTTGGCTGCCTAATATATTCTAAATATCTTTGCTCAAATTGCTCCCAAGGCAATCCTCGTTTGTAATAATCTCCCAATAATTTTGCTGGTGGAGCCAGAACAGGAATCCAACAATTATAACTACAGCTATTAATCTGTGGGTGGGGTGTAATACCATCATTTAAAGTGTGCCGGGACAGATTGAAATTCTTAAACCATCTAACTCTTCTTTTGGTGCTAATATTGATTTAGTTCTAAGCATAGCAATACAAAAAAGCATTGTTTTTATATAGTTACCGCTACGGCAACTTTTTTAAGATTGCCTATACAGCCCAATACAACATAAAACTTATAAATAAGATTTAACCAAAGTTTAAAAATGAATTGTAAAACTGCTTTAGGATTGGCTGCTTTAATTGGAAGCATGAATTCCGGGTGTACAGAACCTGACATCGTGCCAGAAAGAGAATGCCCTTTTCCGTTATACTTAACTGAAGAGATGAAGCAGAAAGTAGAAAAACATCAACAAGAATTTAGAAAAACAATCCCTGATCCGTTTGGCGGAATACAATATTTAAAAGAAGGAGAATATGTTTTACCTAAAGCAGTTATGGAAGCTCATTGGACTGCTGAAAGACCTTATGACCAAACCGCGCCATGGGGCATTTGGAGAAAAAATGCATTTACCTCTTGTTCTTTCCAAGAAAATTTAAAGAAAAATTTAGATCTGGTCAGAGCCGACCAAATTGAAAAAGTACTGTCCCGAATAAGATTTGAAAAAGAAAGGGGATTTAAAATCTCTAAAGAAGAACTAAATGTAGAATTGGACCAAATAATAACTAAAGAAAACGAAGAAGTTTATTTGGCTTTATCTCTTATTCCAAACATGATTGCCTATAACGAAGTTGTTTTTTATGACGATTTATTTTATACAATTATGATCCATGAACGCACCCATAAAAGCATGGATAATGAAATAACTCAAACTGAAAACCGCCTTTTGTATGAAGCCTATCAAGATATTAAATTTAAAAGATGCCCTTTAACTCAGCAAGGTATTGAAGCAGCACAAAATGATATGGTGCCAGTAAAAGATATTCATAGGGCGCAAGAAAAGAAAGAGGTTTGTAGTATATTTCCGCTGCTCTTTCCGGACTGTAACAATATATCCGTCCCTTTTATAACCCGAAACTCGATTCCCACACTGCGCAGTGACGCTTTGAAATATTCTGAATTTTATGCTTATGCAATTTCAGACTATATGCCTGCACGAGTTGAATTACTTTTAGAGCGGGACCATCCGGAAACCTATAAGATTTTCTTAAGAATAAGAGAAGAAGCTAAACCTTATTGATATTTATATTGGTGTTTATATTGATATTTAATATGCTTAAATGCGGCACTATCCGTTTTATGAGTGATACATTTCTCAAATCACTCACTTTTTTCTTAGTTCTATTTTTGGACTTACAAGAAATGCAGTAGAGAGGAGCTTAAAACAAGAATATTTCTTAACTACTCGCCAAAGCTAATTACAAAAACGAGCAAAATCACTCACTTTTCGAATTGTGCCTTAAATGCGTAATACTTCAGTAACCTGAAGCACTTTTGAGTATCTCCTGCATTTCCAACAA
>JBBSWB010000024.1:0-17593 GCA_038046465.1 Nanobdellota archaeon | reverse complement strand
TAATAATAATAATAATAATAATAATAATAATAATAATAATAATAATAATAATAACAAAAGACGATAGTAAAAAAGAACTAAAAAAGTAATTAAATATAGTTTTGTGGAGGGATGTAAAATGAGGGGAGATAATTCTGTGTTTATTGGAAATAAGCCTTTTATGAACTATGTTACAGCAGTAGTAATGCAGTTTACTACCAAAGGGGAAAGCGAAGTTATCGTTAAAGCAAGAGGAAAATTTATCTCTCGGGCAGTTGACGTTGCTGAAGTCGCTAGGAATAGATTTTTAGATAATGCGATTGAAGTTAAAGATATTAAAATCAATAGCGAAGAATTTGAAAATAAAGAAGGCCGGCAAGTTCGCGTAAGCAACATTGAAATTACTATAAAGAAAAAATAAGTTAAAAACAAGTTTTTAGAAAATATTTCTTTTTATTTTTTTAAATATTTAATTTAATATTTCATTAATTTTATTTACAAATTCTTTAGCATCTTTTAATATTCTTTTTGCTTCATTATCACCATATTTAGTAGATATAGTATATTGCACGTTAATTCTGCCCCTCAGGGCATTATCTATTTTTTGAATATCTTCTTTTCCAAAATTTGCCTCTTCTATCATTTCAATATATTTCCTCTCCAGCAGGTTTTTCTTAACACAATATCGATATTCCAAAGCAATTATTGTAGAACCATGTGTGGTCGATTTCACACCCAATTTTGCTAATGCAGAAGTTGCTGCCAAATACATTGCATAATAAGAAGTTACAATTATCCAATCAAAATATTGTTTAGTTAATGGAATTCCAATAGCTTTCTTTGTGTCATCTTTCCTAGAAATCAGGTCTAATAAACCCGCAAGTTCTAGATTATGTAAAGATTTATTTAAATAGCTTTCTGAGAATTTCTTTTCATTTACATCCTGCTTAATAGAATAATTCTTCAAGCATTCTTCATATTTTTCTTTTAATTCGTTTTTAGATAACATCACTTGCACCTTGCTATTTCTCGCCAATAATCACTATATCCTTTTAAGAGAATATGGTTTAATAAAGTTTCTGTTCCTACGTTTATTTCTTTATTAACAATCATTTCTTTATGTTCTTCACTGCTGACTACGATTGGATTTATTTTAGCTCTTCCTCTAAATTCATTAACTTTAATAATGCTCACTATCGAACTTTTGATTTCTTTGATATATTGTTCATACCTTTCTTTAGGGATAAACGTGGAAGGTTCATATATAATTAACATGTCTACATCGCTTTCTTTAGTTTGGGTTCCTTTTGCAAAGCTTCCAAATATTAACACGCATTTAACCTCAGGTATATTTATGGTATCTTTTGTTATTTCGTGTATACTAGTAGATAAATCTCCTTTTAACCTGCTAAAAAACAATTCAAATTTTTTTGTTTCAATCAAAGAAAGTAAGGATATGGCAGTTTCATTATTAAGGTCAATTTTTATTTGACTAGCCATCCCATACATAGATTTAGAGAAAACTTTTTGATTAATTAGAAATTCTACTTTACGATGAATTGTTGCGTAATTAGTCTTAATTTTTTCATTTTTTATTAACTCTTTTATTTTATCTACTGTAAACGATTCGAATGGCTGCTTTGAAACTGTTTTAATTATCGCTAGTTTCAAATCATCAATTTTCATATTTTGAATAGTAGTATTCATTTTATGATTAGTAATATCCATAATTAGTATATAAGCTTTTCTATGATAGTTAATAGAATGCAAAGACATTCAATGACCAAACCGTTTCTACTCTTTTAGAAATAGTTTCTCAATATTATTCTGGGAAAGCACAGTAAATCTTTTAAACTTCTTTTTTTTATTTTTTCTTCTCGCAAATAAAGCATAACCTTTATAAATAACCTTCATTTTTTACTCTTAATTATTATTTAGGGGGATCAATATGACTTCAAAAAAACAATCTTTAGAAACTATAACTGGCACTCTTTATGAGTGTGTTACACAATGTGTTCCAGAAACGGCTTTAACATCTGCTGAATTAACTACAGAAAGGCGGGATAAAACTACAGAAAGGCGGGATAATGCAGATTTAAGAGGCCGGTGGTTATGGACAGCAAACTTTCCTTTGTACCAAATAGAAGACGGCGAAGCGGTTCTTTACTTTGGCGGCAGAAAAGCAAATCCTCTTTTTAACAATATTCGAGAAGCAACAAACCAATTAAAAGCTAACCAAAATTACCGACCAACAGAGAAAGATATTACTGCAGTTTTGGAATCAGTTAAATCTGGAGATACTTTAAGAGTTGAGCTTTCTGATCTTAATTTGGATAAGTTGAATGATGAGTTCTCTTATTTTGAAATAAATCCTAACAAGATTGCAAGGCTTAATTCGGTGCAGCGAGCTTTAGCCGAGAGAGTTTACGATTCTGGTAATGATTTTGTTGAGAACATGAAAATGTTTGCTAAGGCAGAAATTAATCCAAGAATTTACGTTTTAAATCCTGAATATGTGCAAAAAGAAGCGCGAAATGGAGCAGTTGCGCGGGCTTGTTGGCTCAACAATTTCGGCAACAACTCTGGCTTCGTTGCCGATGAGCGTAACGTAGACGACCACGACTATGCTTTGCGTGGGGTACGTCGGGCGAGCGACAGCGAGCAAGAAGCGCCGATAGGCGCAGACGCGCAAAAAGCTATTGTTCTTCCCGATTTCAATAAGGTATTGGGCTATTCACAAAGATTTGTTAGTGAAGCCGCTAGACCTGAATTTGAAGCAGGGTTACGAAAATTATATAATCTTTAATTTTTTTACTTCTTATTGTCTCAGCAACTCCTAGAGGAGTAAGCTGGACTACACGCCCTTTTACTATGGCAAGCGTATTGCTATGAAATACAATCATGACGCGGGGCTTTTGGGCATTTGCGAAATGATGGTGCAAAAATCAGGGAGCTAATCCCTTTACACACAAGAAATAATAATAGCTTTAATATTTCTCTTGTGTTAAGTCGGTAAAAGGGCTACGGGTTGCGCGGGCTTGTTGGCTCAACAATTTCAACAACAACTCTAACTTCAACGCCAATGAACGAAATGTAGATAATCACAACACTGCTTTGCGTGGAATAGCCCGGCTGTTGCTGAGACTACTTTTACTATGCATCGTTATCGGGATTTATGGCTGGAACTTTGCAGTTATGAGAACCTTTTTCTTGCTTACAAAAAAGCAAGAAAGCACAAGACAACTAAAGACTACGTCTTAAATTTTGAAAAAGATTTACAACATAACCTCTGGTTGTTGCGTTCTGAATTGCTTCTACATAGTTATCGGCCTAAACCTCTGGTAAGTTTTATCATTAGGGATCCTAAGATTAGGAAGATAAGTAAATCGGATTTTCGGGATAGAATAGTCCACCATGCTTTGTGTAATGTTATTGGGCCTATTTTTGAAAAGTCATTTATTTATGATTCTTACGCCAATCGCAAAGGAAAAGGAACACTAAAAGCAATTGAACGTTTTGAAACTTTTAGAAATAAAGTAAGCAAAAATAATAAGCGTGCTTGTTATGTGCTTAAAGCAGATGTAAAAAAATATTTTGAAACTGTAAATCAAGATATTTTAATCAAGATAATACAACAAAAAATTAAAGATAAAAAAGTGCTCTGGTTAGTAAAGAAAATTTTAATGAATTCAGCAAATCAAACTGGCGGGAAATTAAAAGGCATGCCGCTTGGCAATTTAACTTCACAATTTTTTGCTAATATTTATCTCAATGAGCTTGATCATTTCGCTAAAGAAAAATTAAAAGTAAAATATTATATAAGGTACGTTGACGACTTTGTAATCTTACATGCGCATAAAGAAGCTCTTAAAATTTACAAAATTAAAATTGGTACTTTCTTAAAACAAAATTTGGATTTAGATTTACATCCAGATAAATCAAAAATAATCCGTTTAGGCAACCGATTAAATTTTCTTGGTTTTCGAATTTTTAATCATCATAAACTAATAAAGAAACAAAATTTAAAAAAAATTAAATCAAAATTTTTAATTTTGAAAAAACAATACCAAAACAATGAAATAAATTATGATATAATATACGGGGCGTTAGAAGGTTGGATAGCCCATATAAAATATGCCTGCACTTACAAATTAAGGAAGAATATAATTCATAAAATAGAACAAGAATTCTTTCATGAGATTTCTACAAAAGAAATTAATAGGCTTACTAAATCATTAACTAATTCTCCCTAAACCTTTATAAATAACTTCTTTTTCTACTTAAATATGCCTGCACGAAAAAAAGCTACAGAAAAAGAAGATAAGACTACTGTAGAAAAAGAAGCTAAGAAAGCTGTAGAAAAAGAAGAAAATAAAATAGAAGAGAAGAAGACCAGTAAAGTTCAAGCAGTGAAAAAATCTTCTGAGTCTATTCAACCGGAATTAAATATTGCTTTAGTCGGGCATGTTGATCATGGTAAAACCACCTTAACCGAGAGATTAAGCGGTAAATGGACTGATACGCATTCAGAAGAGATGAAAAGAGGGATTACTATTCGGTTAGGTTATGCTGATTTTTCGATTTACAAATGTGAAAAATGTAATTATTATACTACCAAAGCAAAATGTCTTAAATGTAATAATCCAACTAATTTTCTGCGAAAGATTTCTTTAGTAGATGCACCAGGGCACGAATCATTAATGGCGACCATGTTATCGGGGGCAGCTATCGTTGACGGAGCTTTACTGTTAGTTGCTGCTAATGAAAAATGCCCGCAGCCACAGACTAAAGAACATTTAATGGCGTTGCAGATTTCGGGTATCAATAAAGTTATCATTGTACAAAATAAAATCGATTTAGTTTCCCACGAAGAAGCACTTAAAAATTATCAAGAGATTAAGGAATTCTTAGCAGATACCGAATACAAAGATGCTCCAATTATCCCTATCTCTGCCCGAGCTAACGCTAACATTGATATGCTGGTTAAAGCAATCGAGCAGTTTATTCTTACACCTAAACGGTCTTTAGAAAAAGAACCACTGATGTTGGTAGCCAGGTCTTTTGATATCAATAAACCCGGCATTAAAGCTGAGAAATTAGTGGGCGGAGTTTTAGGCGGAACAGTGAAACAAGGCAAATTTAAAGAGGGCGAAGAGATTGAAATTTCTCCCGGCTACATGGTCGAGGAAAGAAATAAAAAAATCTGGAAACCTCTGCAGACCAGAATTGTGCAGATCTACTCTGGCGGCGTTCCCGTCAAGGAAATCCTGCCGGGCGGAAGCATGGCGATAGCCACAGCTTTAGATCCATCTATTGTGAAATCAGATTCGTTAACCGGATCTTTAGTTGGAAAACCCGGCAAATTACCTCCGGTTCATTATCAAATCGCTTTAGAAACTAAACTCTTAGAACGAGTCGTAGGCGCAAAAGAAGAAATTGACGTAAAACCATTAGCAAAAAAAGAAATTTTAATGTTAAATTGTAATTCTGCTGCAACGGTTGGTGTAGTAGTTGATCCTTCCAAGAAAAACACCACCTGTATCCTAAAAAAACCTATTTGTGCTAATCCAGGCGATAAGATTACCATTTCTCGAAAAGTCGGCGACCGGTTCAGGTTAATAGGGTATGGAATATTGAAATAGAGAATTTTGAAAGTGTTCTTATTGGAATACGCCGAGAAAAAGTGAGAGGAAATAACATGAAGGTATCAAAAGAACTTATTGAATTAGCTGAGAAAATCAAGAATTATAGAACTGATATAAAATTGATAAATGAACTTGATATTAAAAAAGAATCTTTAGAAAAGCAGATAGTAGAATTAGAAAAAAATATTAAAATTTTAAAACTTAATACAATAGAACAGAATAAACTTCTTGGACAAATTAAAGACTTAGAAATTAATAACAAAAAGCTAAAATTAGATTTAGAAAAATCTAAAGAACCATATACTTTTATCGTAACTACTCCCAATGAAGCATCAAATACTGTTTATGGCGAGATTAGCAGAGAGTTATCAAAAGCCCAAAAAGAAATACTAATCTCTTCCCCATGGATAACTCATATAGTTGATGAACTTTCAAGTTTTAGGAAGAAAGATGGTAAGAAAAAGATCAATATAAAAATTATTACTCGTCTTTTAAAGGAAGACATTGAAATAGGGATTACAGATCTAGATAAGCTTAGGGTTTTAAAAGATGTTTTTGGTGCTGAGATAAGGTATAATAATAATTTACATGCAAAGATGGTTATTTTAGATAATTCCGTTGCTGTAATTTCTTCTGCTAATTTAACAAAAAAAGGCCTATCTGTAAATTATGAAGCAGGGATATGTTTAAAAGATGTAAATATGGCAAATAAAGTTGCCAAATTTTTTAATGAAATGTGGGAAGAAAGTAAACCTCTAACTCAAGACGCAATCAAAAATGTTTTATCAAATAAAAAATAGTAATATGGAAGATATTCAGATTAATACAACGAAATATTCTCATATTGTTTCAGAAATAGAACGATTTATTGAATCTAAAAAGAAAAAACCAACAACAGTTAAAGGAATTGTAGAAAAAATTGACTTAAGTAATAACGTTTTGACAATTAGGTTATTGGCCAATCATAATCCAAACTTTTCAAGGGGTTCACCAGTTCTAATAAAAGAGGATAGCCCGGAAAGCATTGATATAAGAGCAACAATAAAAGAAGCCTACAATTCTAATGTAAAATTAGAGATAAAAACAGATCTATCGATGTTTGAGGATAAGAAAATTGTAATAGATACAGAAAAAACTAATGTCATCTTAGAGAGATTAAAAAATGTGATTAATAATATTAAAGAGGGAAAAATTAATACAGATAATATTAGAATTTTAGATTTTTTGATTAACAACAACAAACCAAGGTATAGTCAAAAAAAAGTTTCATTTATTTCAAAAAATCTTAATGACGACCAAAAAGAAAGCGTAATAAATTCTATCAATGCAGAGGATTTTCACTTAATAATTGGTCCTCCTGGCACAGGTAAAACTTATGTTATTGGAGAACTAATAAAACAGTTCGCAAAAAGAAAACAAAAAACTTTGATAACTGCATGGACAAACTTAGCAGTTGATAACGTAATTAAAAGACTATCCCAAAAAGAAACAAAGAATATTGTAAGGGTTGGCCCTATTGATGAAGTAAATTCAGAGGTAAAAAAGTTTTCAATTTTTGAAAAAATGAAGAAACATAAAGACTGGAAGGAAGTTGAAAGAGAACGCGAATTGATGGACAAATTATTCAAACTCATTCCAAGAGTAAAGGACGAAATAGATTTATCTCAAAAAAGTATTGATCAAAACAAAGACACTTCAAATATTCTTAAAAATGAACTCGAGAGTCTTATTTTAGAAAAAAAGAAGTATGAAAATCTACTATCAACTCAAATTAATGAAATTAAATCAATTGATATTTCTCAAATAAATGAAGAGTTAACTCAGATAGATAACAAATCTAAATCTTATTTATCATTATGTAAAAATATTTTACAAATGAATAATTTACAATCAAAAATCCCAGATATAGAAAAAATAAGATTATTAAAAAAATCTACAAGAAATATGAAACTTTCTTTAGTTGGTAAAAAGATATCTTATTTTTTTTCCCAAAATGAAAAGAAAATCAGAGAATTGGAAAAGGAATATGAAAAAAATAAAAAAGATTTAGGTGAAATCTTTAAAATTGGAAAAGAATATAATAACTTAAGAAATTATAATAAAACCATCTTTAATAAAATTTATCCTTCTGGAAATGGAATTCCGGACAAAGATGCGTTAAACTTTGAATTTAAAGCTTACCAACTGCTAGAAGAGGAATATTTTCCAGCATTAAAAGAACAAGAAGCGGCAAATACAAAGATCTTTGAGATTAAGATTAATAAAGAAGTTTATGAAATCTATTTAGACTCATTAAACAAAAAAATTGAGTTAATCGATATAAAAATAAAAGGGATAAACACTGAAATGTATATCCAGATTAATAATAAAGATAATCTACATAAAAAATACCTAAATTTAGTAGATTCATTGGAGTTTTATAAGAAAAATATTGATAAATTGATAAAATCCATAATCGCTGAGATTGTAGAAAAAGCAGAAATAATAGCTACGACTGCTGTATCTTCCTGTCATTATTTTTTAGATAATGTTAATTTTGATGTCTGTATTATGGATGAAGCTTCTCAAGTAGCTAGTTTTATGTCTTTACTACCTCTTTTAAAATGTAAAAAATTTATTTTGGTTGGAGATAACAAACAACTACAACCAATAGAGGAAGAAGATATATCTAAAGAGATGAATTTGTCTATATTTAATAGGTTTTTTGAAATGTACCCTGAAGCTTCAACATTCCTCTCTACCCAGTATAGAATGCATAAAACAATAGCTCAAATCGCAAATGAGATATTTTATGAAGGAAAATTGAGAACTTCAGAACAGGTTGCAGAAAGAATACTAAATCTAAAAGTAGGAAAATATCTGTTTTTAAATCCTAAAGTTCCAGTTGTATTTATAGATACCTCTAAAGTTGCTTATTATGAAGATGAAGTCGGTTCTAGTTGTTCAAATGCAAAAGAAGCTAAGTATGTAGCTTATGTTGTTTCATTATTTATTGAAAAAGGAATAAAAAAAGAAGATATTGGGGTTGTTACGCCTTATGTTAAACAAAAAATCCAGATAGAAGAGTTTCTTAAAGATATTAAAATAATAAATGTTGAAGTAGATACCGTTCATAAGTTTCAAGGACGAGAAAAAGACATAATTATAATTAGCTTTGCAAAAAGTAAAAAATATTCATTTCTTCTATACAAATTAAAATTTATCGAAAATGAAACTTTAGTTAATGTTGCTATAACTAGAGCTAAGAAAAAATTAATATTAATTGGAAATTCTGGGACATTGTGTCAGAGCAAATTGTTAAAAAATATTTTTGATAAAATAGGTAACGCAAATAAGGTAATTTTATGAAATTTAATCAGTAATAAGTGATTTTGTTTATACCAAGAAAAAACTTAATCAAGATAAAAATGCTTACCACTCCCATTCGACTTAAGAATCATTACCTGTTATTGCGACAGAGAGGATTTCCGTAAGGTTTTTTAACTTTAAACGCATCCTTAGTTAAAAAGGAGACTAGATGGTTAAACTAATCTGTTATAATATTGAATATTGTGAAGGGATAGAAGGGCTGTGGTATCAATATCTGGAATTCTGGAGATTTTTTTTCCCTCCCAAAAATATAGACCAAAAAATGGTCGATGCCATTAAAGAGCTAAAGCCAGACATACTCTCTTTAGTGGAAGTGGATACCGGATCCTTCCGAGCAAAAAAAGACGAAGTCGTTTTCTTCGAAAAAGGATTAGGGATGAACAGTTTTGTAGAGAAAATAAAGTACCCTTTTACGGGGTGGTTAAAATTATTTCATTATGTTCCGATTCTAAACAAACAAGCCAACGCCATAATTTCAAAATATAAAATTTCTAAAGTAAAATATCATCTCTTTCACGAAGGCACAAAAAGAGTAGTCATTCAAGCAGATGTCCATTGTCCAAAAAAAGTAACTATTCTGTTAGCACATTTAGCTTTGGGAGGAAATACTCGAGCCAAGCAAATAAAAGAGTTGACTAAAATGATTAATAATATTAAAAATCCAGTTTTATTGATGGGTGACTTTAATACTTTTAGAGGAGAAGATGAACTTAAACAATTAATGCGGGAAACACACTTAAAAGATAAAATAAAATTAGACAAATTTTCTTTAAAATTAACCCAACCCACCTGGCATCCCCTACGTAGATTAGATTATGTGTTATATTCGCCCCAGATAAAAGTGCAACAGTATCGGGTTTTGGATTTTCCGTTCTCCGACCACATGCCTTTATTTGTAGAATTTAAATGGTAAGTCAAACCGATTAATTTCGTCGTTTTCTTTTATTGTTTTTTATTTCTTTTTCAAATTCGGATTCTAGGAATTTAACCTCTTTCGTTGCAGCTTTCTCTACAATTTTAACTTCTTTCTCTGCTTTTTCTACGTCTTTTCTAACTTCTTTTTCTACTTCTCTTTCTATCTCTTTTAATTCTTTAAACAAGATTAATTTTATGCGTTCACGGAATAAGGCTATTAAAATAAATATTACTGCTGCGCCCACAGTTATGGCGCTTTTTATGGTTATTCCCGCTAATAAATTTTCTCCTAAGGAAGTAACAATCACATACCGAGGAATGCTTCCTAAGATTAAAATTACCAAAAAAGCAGCGTATTTGATATTGGTTAATCCCAATAAGAAATTAAGTGAGTCAGCCGGAAAGATGGGTAAGGCATAAGAAATTAAAGCAATTTTGGTTCCTCTTTTCTTAAACAGATGATTAAAATGGAGATAATTCTTTTTGCTGACTACTTTTTCCAACAAGGGTTCTCCAAAAATTCTTACCAAATAGAAGCTGACTGTTGCTCCTAAAATTGTACCTGCCAAAGCCAATATCGTCCCAATTAGCAGTCCATAAACATAACCGCCGCCAATAGCCACGAAAGTACTGGGTACAGGTAAAATAATGCTTGCAGCAATTAAACCAATAAAAATAATATAACCAATCGTTCCAAGGCCAATAAAATAATCTCTTACAAAAGCCGGAGAAGAGAATTTTATTAAACCAGGAAACCAATACTTAGATGATAGCACTAAAACAGCTAAAATTAAGAATAAAATCACATACCCGTATATTCGATGTTTAGTTTTCAATAGATTAAGTAAGTCTAGGAATTATAAAATACTTTTGTTTTTAGTAAGTCTTGATTTAAATTTGGTAAGTTATTCCGTTTTTATGGCGTTAACTCTTACTTTTGTTAAGTCAACTGGGTGAACAGGCTCTGTAGAAAAAGTCTTGGCCTTTCACTCGTTCAGTTCTAAAAAGTTTAAATTTAAAGAATAAAAACTTGTTTAACGATGGAACTGAACCTGTAAAATATCTCACGAATCGAAGGTACTCGTTCAAATCTTGGCCAAGACAACTTTTTCTACTAAACCGGATGAACAGTAACATATATAAATTATAAAATAATCATTCTATTATGAATAAAATCATTCTGGCCGTTTTGCTGGCGGGGTTTGGAGTGCAATTAGTTAAAATTATCATTTATTTCTTTCGCCATAAAACTTTATCTTGGCACGATTTAGTGGTTTCTGGAGGAATGCCTTCTTCACATTCGGCTTTTGTTATTTCTTTAGCAACTATTATCTTTCTAATGGAGGGCACATCTACAGCTTTTGCTGTTAGTTTGGTTTTAGCGATGATCATACTTAGAGATGCTTTTGGAGTAAGAAGAAGCGTAGGAGAAGAAGGGACGATTATCAATCAGATTCTGAAAAAAATAAAATTAAAGACCAAAACGCATTTTGCCATGGGGCATACTCCTGTGCAGGTTTTGGTTGGCTCGGTGCTTGGATTTTTAATTGCATTACTGGTTTATTATTTGCTTTAAGTTTATTATTAAAGTTTTAATTAATTTGTTTTAGAATTCAGTTAATTTTTTATTAGCAGTATAATTAACAATAGTAGCATTTCCTTCCTTACCAGATACTTTTTCAGTAGAGATGAACCGCCCTTCATGTAATTTCATAACTCTTCTATGAAAACTTTTATAGCTTAATTCTCCGCCCATTTCAGTATATACGGAATGAATTTCTCCAATCTTTTTGCCGCTGTGGTCTTTGATTAAATCTAAAACAACTTTTAAATCGTCATCTAATCCTTCTTTTGGCTTAATGTAAAAATTGTCTGCTTTTTTCACAGCTTCGGCAACATGAATCAAATTTATTTTTCGGGAGCTTTTTTCTTCAGCAATATTTCCCGCTTCTTTCATTAAGTAAAGACCAACCCGGACATCTTTGGTTTCAGTGCATTTTTCTACAATTTCTTTAAATGCTTCTTCATCCCAACAGCCATCTACAAAAGCATAATCTCTCCTCTGCCGAAGGATACCGGCAATCTCTGCTTCATTATAGGACCTAAAATAAAGGAATTCCGGAGCCAATCGGCTTCTAATCCTTTCATCCAGCTCTGAATAACTATCCCGGTAATTAGTAATCATAAAAATAGATTTCCGGTAAATGTCTTCTAAAATGGTGTACAGAAAATCAAACTCTTCTAATTTATCAATTTCGTCAAAGATGAATACCACACCAATTTTATTTAATTTCTGTTTTATCAACAAGAATAGTTCACTAGTCCTTTTATTTTGGATAAATTTATACCCTAAATCTTCACAAATCTTATAAAAAATTTTAAAAGTAGTATTTTCTTTCCAGCAGTTTACATACAGGGAAATAACTTCGTTGCTTTCTTCGTTGTTTCTACCAGCAGAAGTAGTTCCCGAGGCAGCCCCATTTTCTGCCGTTTCTTCCAGTTCTCTAAGCACATGTTTACAGGCAGTAGTTTTTCCGATTCCTGGAGCACCATAAATAAATAAATTCCTGCCGTTGTGTCCCTGCAATAAAGGCCGGATGGCTGTAGCAAAACGCATTTGCATATCTTCCCGGTATTTCAGGATTTTTGGCTGGAAATCGTAATCTAATACTACTGTATCTCTAAAGACCCCTTCTCCGCTTCTGAGCATATCTTTAAATAAGGACATGTCTGCTTAGAACTTCTGCTGGTTTATATTGTTTTTGCGTTTATTGACTATATAACTACTCTAATTTCATAAAACTTAAAAGCAGCTATTATAGCTTTGATTAAATATAATTGAACATAATAGGTCAGCTTGCACGGCACAATTATTTTTGGCTCAAAAGTTAAACTTGAACAATCTAATTTAAGCACAACTTGCCAAAAATGTGCCTCCATTGGCAAAGCAGACCTATTACTTAAATATAATCGCGAGGTTTAACATAAATGAAAGCAATAACTGGAATTTTACTTATAATGCTGGTTTTGGCTGCAGCTTTAGCTACTTCCTGCAGTGTATTTAATGGCCCGCCCACCACTAGTGCGGTTGGGGAAATAGATGAATGTACTCATTTAGAAGGATCAGCTAAAGATGACTGTTATTTTGAACTGCAAAAATGCAGCAAGATTGAAAGTCTTTCCTTAAGAGATTCTTGTGTGGCTGAATTAGCCAAACTTAAAGAAGATATTAAGGTCTGTGACTTTATCCAGTCTGCAAAAACCAAAGCTTTTTGTATGGAACAGTTAGCTGTATTAAAAAAAGATGCTGCCGTCTGTAAAACTATTGAAGATACTTACTGGGCAGATAATTGTCATTTCTCTTTTGCAATTAGTGATAATGTAGAAACCTTTTGTACTTTAATTAATAATGAAGAACAAAGAAATAGCTGTTACAAAAAAGTTGCTCTAGCAACTAATAAGGTCCTGTTATGCGATTATTTACCCGATGCAGATAGAGAAGGTTGTATTGTCGCTATTGCCAAAGCAACCGAGGATGTTAAGCTTTGTGATCGTATCAGTGAAGCCTTTAACCGAGACGTCTGCAAGTATCGAGTAGCTAAAGAAAGCCAGAATCAAAAACTCTGCGCAGAAATCCAATTTAAAGATGTACGGCAGACCTGTAATGATTTGTTTGCTGAGAATTAGATTGTTATAATTTTATTTATTTTTTTATCATTTAATATATTTTTATGTATTTTTTATTCTGATTTTCTGGAATTATCTGCACAAATTTTATATAAGCTAAACAGGGATTAACCATCATGGAGCAATATTACCTACCAAAAAGATTGGATTTTAAAAATCTCCGGCTGTGCTTAGCTAATTATCCGTTGGATTCGCTGTATATTCGGGATTGCGGGGGCTGGAATCCTGATGGGAGTTATAGGGCGCAAGGGCTTACAAAAATTGATGAAAATCTTGAAGGAAAAAGTTTAAATTTTAAAAAAAACAAAAGCGGCCTGCATCTTCTTATTGATGATATAAATATGTTTAATTTTCCTTTGAAAGACTATGATAAAGGTTTTTCTCTTGCCTATGAGCGTATTGAACCGACTGAGGATGGTATTGGAAGGATGGTATATTTAAGTACAGGCATAGATCCTTACGACCAAAATCTTCCCGAACCAAACCGATCATTTTTAAGGAATATATTTGATAATCATTTAATTGAAATTTATTTTAAAAAAAGAGTCCATCTTAAATTTCATTCTTGGTGGGAAAAACCCCATTGGAAATATTTTACTGTCGTCAAACCAGAGAATTCTCTTAAGCAAGATTAATTCAAATTAGTTAAATAATGATTCAGCAATCTAGAAAAATAAAAGTTAATAAAAAAATAAATATTTAAAAAATAACAAACCAGAATTAGTTGTGGTTTTTCTTATTCCACGCATATTTTCTAACCGTTGCAGTCTGCCCATAGCCGCAGGAAGCACATTTCTTTTTTCGAATGTGATATGCGCGCTTACCGCATCTTCTACAAGGGATGTGGGTTTTCTTCCCACTTTTCATACCCATGCTTGCTGTTCCTTTAGTCATGTTATTTTACCCGTGTTAGTTTTTTATGATTTTTATTATCGGTTAAAATTAATTGCTTATGCCAGAGAAATTACTGTGATGGTATCTCCCCTAATGAAAACGGTTCCGCCTAATTTCCTTTTTAATGCGCCGTTTTCATGTTCTTCAGCATCGTCTAAAACAATATTAATGTGAATGTCAAATGCATCTAGCTTGCCTATAAATTGCTTTCCGCCTTTTAGTTCTACTATAACCCTTTTATTTCTTGCTTTGTTTAAAGCATCCAATGGTCTTGAAGTTTCTTCCATATTATCATCAGCCCCCGTGTCTGTATTTATCCATTTTGAAATGATGCTATATAAAGGTTTCGGAAGAAATTGTATTTTTAGGTTTTTAGGGAATACTACTATAAACTAAATGAATGGCGGCTTGGCCAAGATGCTGATGAGGAACATCTGTTTCGTAAGATGTAATTGTTGTTAGTTTTCTTCGATTAAATATTTTATTTTCGATTAAAAAACTTTAAAGAAAACTACCGAATCAGCGGCCTGCTGCCATTCATTAATTAAAGAGATATTCTTTAGGAAAACATTAATAAAGTAACCTATATCTTTGACAATAATGGTTAATTATATCAAATTACAGAAAGAAATCCAAGATTACGATACAGAGCGGGAACGGTTAATAAAAAAAAGCCGGGATGTATTAAAGTTAAGCAAACAAGTAATTTATGCTGTGCATCGTGATGAACTTTCTGCAGCAGCAAAGTTAGTAAAACAGATCGAAAGTGAAAAGAAAAAATTAGATATCATTGCCAAACACAGCTGGAAAATGGCTTTAGAGGGAAGTTATAAAGTTGCTGTCCAGGAATATGTAGAAGCAATTCTATTTTATAATTTTATTAAAAACGGAAAATTAATCGATCTAGATGCGAGTGCAGAACATTTCATTTTAGGATTAGCGGATTTGCCGGGCGAACTGGTAAGGAAAGCCGTATTTTTAGCGGGAAAAGGAAATGTAGCTGGCGTTATAAAAATTAAAGACGAAGTCGATACAATTTATGGGGAAATGCTGAAATTTGATTTTAGGGATAACGAAGTAAGGAGAAAAGTTGACGGCATTAAGTACGACTTGCGCAAATTAGAAGATCTAGTTCTGGATTTGAAGTTGAAAGGAAGGAAGTAGTTGTGATTGGTTTCCTTTTAAAATAAATGTTTTAACCAACAATAATGTCTTGTTTGTTAATAAAAGTTTGACCTCTGCTAACGCTACCGTCGTAACTATTTACGGGCAAACTATCTATTTTAAAGTCAGACGGAAAATTAAAGTCTCTTTCTGCAAATATGATGCCTTTATCGCTTTTCATATATAGACTCACACCCGGCGCTAATTCTATTACTCTATCAGCATTTGCTTTTAATTTCTGACTCCCACAAAAATCTTCTAAAAGAATACCTTCAGCACTACCCGTAATACTGCTTCCGGTTTTATAAACAGTCTTTTTCTGTGGAACCCAGATATTTACTCCTTCTCTTTCAACTATCTCATAAACTTGAATTGCCCATTCAGGACGGATTCCATATCGAACATCACCTTCAAAAAAATGAAGTTTTCTAATCAAATCAGGCATCATCTCTGTAACAAGAGTAACATCTAAACCGTCAAAGCCACGACCTTTATTTCCACTAGGTATACCCTTAATAGAGAAATCTCTCGATGCAATTAGGTTATTATCATAAGGACAAAACTCAATTCCCCTATATGCTACAGCATCAACAGAAAGCGTATCATTTACTCTTCTATTTTTCTCATTAGAATGCCAATTAAAGCTCTTTAGTACTTTTTCTAAAGCATCTCCAACCTGCTGATGTGTTACTCCTGCTCTTTTTAAAACTTCAGCATCTTGTCTTACAACATCTTCAAATGTTTGTCCGTCTGCAAGATAAATCCCCATTTATGATTAAAATAAACATTTACTTATAAACTTTTCCATTTTCACTACTTCTTAATTACAAAACCAAAAGATTTATAAATAGCTCTCAAACTAGAATATATATGAAAATCTTAGCCTTAAGCGATGTTCATGGAGATGTCAACTTCATGAAAGAAATGGCTGAAAAAGGAGCGCGGGAAAAGGTTGATTTAGTTATAATTGCCGGAGACTTGCTTAGCTTTGACGAGCATAAAGATGGCTTAATAAAACACTTTAAAGATAAAGGCTTAGAGGTAGCCATTCTGCCTGGCAATCACGAAGGATTAGCAGAAACTAATTTTATTATTGAAAAATATGGGCTTAAAGATATTCATGGTTACGTCTTAACTAAAGGGGACGTAGGTATTTTTGGCTGCGGATATGGGGATGTTGGTTTTCATCAATTAACTGAAGAAGAATTCTTTGGAACATTAAAGAAAGCGCACAATTCTCTACAAAATGTTAAGAAAAAAATCATGGTTACTCACGTTCAGCCTAGCGACAGTATCCTTGGTCTAGGAATGTTTCCCGGCAGTTCTGGAGTTAGGAAAGCTATCGAAGAATTTAAGCCAGACATTCATATTTGCGGGCATGTCCACGAAACTCAAGGTATAGAAGAAATGATTGGAAAAACCAGAGTAATTAATGTTGGAAAAAGCGGAAAGATAATCGAATTGTGAATGAAAAATGAATCAATACGACCCTAGACAAGTATTGTACGCTTTGGAAATGGCTGCTAAAGCCGGTTATTCTCAAGAGGGAATTGCTTTAGCTATTGCTAAAGACTGCGGCAAGGAAGCAGAACTGCGGGCGGAACTGGAAAAAAGAAAAGGAAGGAAATTCTTAGGGATATTTCGAATGCACGGAGAGCCTTTAGAAAGTATTTTGGAAAGAGTTTGTACGGCTAAGGATGAAACTAGGTGCATGGCTAAAGAAGGAACCTTGTATCTACCTAGAGATTTATCTGAAATGGATTTGGAGAACCTCCCTGGAAACTTAAGAGATGCGTACAAGCAAGCAGTTCCCGGCACACTGTTACACGTTGACGAATTAATGTGCGAACGAAGAGACAATGAAAAATTAAGAGGCTTAGGGTTCTACACTCCTGACGGAGCAGTTGATTCTATGGACGGAAAGACTCCTACTTTACGAA
>JBBSWB010000023.1:0-17026 GCA_038046465.1 Nanobdellota archaeon | reverse complement strand
GCCAAAGCTAATTACAAAAACGAGCAAAATCACTCACTTTTCGAATTGTGCCTAACCTTCTTTAGTTCTATAAAGATAGACGGCATGGGCTGTGTTCGAATCCGACATAGCTAACAAAATAGGAGAATAACCATTGTCAGAAAGCAGAGCCGCAGCGACGGTAGCATAATCCAGACAATTGCCTTTAGCTTTAGAATGATTATACTTAAAACTTTCTCCTTTGCTGTGCCAGCCGACTTCATCATAGTCAGTAGAGAAATGCTGGTCTAGATACTCCTGCGCTTGTTCGGGAGTTTGGACCTGGTCGATAGCTTCCTGCCAAGTTAATTTACTGTAATCTACAAACTCTTTGTTCTTTGCTTGTTCGTTTACCACCCCCCCTATCGGCACTGTAAATACCGGAACAAAATTTAGGGGCATGGTCGTATAAGTAAGACATCCGGAATTACCGAGGCTTCCAGCTAAAGCGATTACCACAAGTTTATCCTTAATATTCTTTGCCATATTGATTTTGCGCACCTCCGCTAACGCGCGCCCCTGCGGGCGCACATACCTGCTCGCCTACGGCTCGCAACGCACCCGACGAGAACAACCAGGGTTGCTGTAAATGTTGTTGCCAAGAACATGGAATCGATCATAGTAGAAGTCAAACCCCGCCGCCCGTTCTGGGTGGCTGGTTCGGGTATATTGCGTGTCATCGGCATTTGTATTAGCAGTCCAGCCAACTAAGCTATCTCCATGTTTCCCGCTCACAAATTCCAGCGTCTGCAGAATGGTTTCTGCCTTATCTTCAGTATCAAATAAGGCCTGCAGGTAAGCCAGGCCTTTCTGTTCATTAAGTATCTTTTTTACCGGCGTTCTTCTATAGACAGGCGCTTCCACAATAGTCTCTTTTACTAATGCTGGCCGAGGGCAGCGGTAATGCTGGACAATCCGCGCATCGAGATTAGTTCCGGAATAAAACAGCCTAGTGCTGGAGATTAACCAATTCTGCTTTCCCGTCCAGTCGCAATCGTCCCGCAGGCTGAATAATAACGATTTGGCTTTTGCGTGCTCTTGCTCAGTTCCCTGCTCATGCATTTTCTTAATGATTTTGAAAGAGTGGTATAAATCGCCCATAGAAGCCATGACTTTGCCATCCTTAATGTCAGCCCAATAATCATACCATTCCGACGGCAATCTTTTTGTTCCATTATCTGCAGCAGATTCATCAAGAAGAAAGGCAGGCATACGCGCATTTGCCGCCCGCCCATATACGCGCGCGTATTCTGGGCCAAATTCTGCCTGCAAAAAATCAACGGCATCTGTATTTGTATCCAGTGTTTGAAGCAGATCAGCTAACTCTGTTTTGTGCTCAGGTGTTTGTTCTTGAGTGAGAAGTTCTTGCAGACGCAAAAAGGCAATTTTGCACTGCCCATATTCTGCCAAACCAGGAATATATAATTTTGCCATGTTTACTTCCGCTCCGCTAGGAAAGGCTCTTCTTCATTTCCGTGACGATAATGTTTCAGCAAAGTTTCTATGAAAACACGATTATATGGAGGTACAACTGTTTTTAACCTATTATCCATTTTAAGTTAACCACACTAACTTTATGGTCTATTAAAAAATCCCGCCTTTATAAACTTTTCTACTTTTTAATCACTTTAAAGTAAGTACAATTCTAAGAAGCAAAGCCAAAGCCCTGGAAAAAGCGGGTATTTAGTTGCACTAAAAAAGCCAGAAAGCCATTGGCTTTAACCAATGTCCACAGAAAAACAAATATTTTTCTGGGACGCCAAAAAAGTCGTTGCTTTTTTGAGCGGATGAATGGCTCTGGCTTTTTGGTGTCCTAAAAATGCGGGGATTAGAAAGCGCTGTTCAAGCCATGGACTTTAGTCCGTGGTTAGGCGCTTTCAAGAAATAGGAAAACTATCCTATTTCTGAACCAAAATTAAGTAGTTTCTTAATTTCGTGTTCCCGCATTTTTATGACGTTCCTGGTGAGCAGGGCACGGCGCGATTACGGCATCTTAATTATACTTTAATTTTAGGATGCCGTGCGCCTCTTTTGGCACTGCTCACCCACTTAACTAAATACGTACTGGAAAAAGAAGATTTTAAAAACCAAGGGTCTTCTAAAGAAGAAATATGGTTAAATGCGACCTTTGCGGTAATAAACTAGCGGAATTGTTTCTGGGTAAGCTAAAAGGAACCATCATCAGAAAGCCTGGCGCCAGTAAACAATATACTGTCTGTTTCGAATGCCAACAGAAACTCCCTAATAAAGAAGAATTGCTAAACAAACTGAAATAATCGCCTCCGTGGCTTAGTGGTAGAGCGGCTGATTAATCAAGTCGAACCTCGTATACCGCTAGAGAGAGCAGCAGGTCCCGAGTTCAAATCTCGGCGGAGGCTTTATTTTAATTTATACCTAAATTGCTGCTGAAATGTAGAAATATTCTTAAACAGAAGAAGAAAAATAAAGGCAAAAATGGAAGATCTAAAAATTGGGAAAGCTTTGGAGCAAGAACCAGTAAGTACAGAAGAAACAGATACGGAAAATATGGTCAAAGAAGACCAAGATTCAAGTTTTAGCATAAAAGATGACGGGAAAAACATTTTAATTATGATTATTGCTTTAGTGGGAATATTTGCTTTATCCTTTGGTGGATTCAAATTATATGATTATTTTACTGGAGCCGGAGTAGTCACTCTAGATACTTTACATCAAGAAAACTTAGCAGGAAACCTGGATGAAGAAGAAGGCTACCTTTACAATGGATTTAGTTTTGTAAAAGCAGACGGGTTGTGGTGGACGGAAATAAAAGCAGGCAACCGCTTAATTAAAACTCCGCTGCACTTTAGTCCTAAAGAAGTAGAACACGTAGAAACTACAGGAGCTTTATCTTCAGATTTTTACCGCGATAATTTTGTTTATGTTACTATTAACCCGACCATCAATGGCAATAAATATTATACTCTCGCTTTGATGGAATTAAATAATAACGTTCTTCAGGGTATTGAAAGAAATGTGACTTCCGCTTGCACGGAAAAAAATGATATTTGTGAAGATCGATTAGTCTTAAATTGCCAGGATGCACAAGGAAAACCAGTAATTGAACTGGTCGTAGATGAAAAGCCTTCGGTAGAACTGTTAGGGACGTGCATTAAAATAACTGGCAATGAATATGATTTAGTTAAAGCCGTAGACCGCTTGCTGTACCAGTGGTATGGGGTTATGAACTAAGTTTGGGAAAAATTAATTTTAGGATTTAATTTCTTTTTATGCCTAACGCTTCTACCCGATTATAGTTTAAAGTTACTATGCGGAAATTTAAGCCCAATTCCAGCACCGCTTCTAATAAAGCCATGTGCTCTTTTCCCGAACCCGAAACCAAATTTAAAGCAATTTCAAAATCTTTAATCTTATTTTTAAGCTGCTGTTTAATTTCTTCAACTAACTCCGTGGTTTCTTTAAAACTATTTATGATAATTAGTTCCGTGTTTTGATTTGCTTTAAAATTATCCTGTCCAAACTGGTTAGTTAACAGATAAACTTTATCCCACGGCTGGGACTGAATAACTTTAGTTACTTCCAACCAGGTTCCTTTTCCAGTTGATAGACAAGCGATTAAGGTGGGCATATTAACCTCTTTTCCCGAACATATTTTAGTGCTTCATGAAAATCTTGAAAATTTTCTTTAAGTAATAGCCGGCCTTCTTCTGTTCGGGCATTAATACCAAACGGGAAGTCTACCTCTTTCCAGGCCGGAACGTCATTAAAAGCGTCGCCAAAAAAAGCGACTTGCTCTCTGGTTAAACCATATTCGGCTAGTTTTTCTTTAACAAAAATACCTTTACCCATCAAAGGAACGTTTATTTTTCCAGTACCGGTGAACTTGCCTTGGGAAACATAAATTTCTGGCACCAGGATAAAATCTAAAGAAGCTTCTTTTTGGACATGCTCGGCTACTAAATTTATGCCGCCGCTAATCATGCCTTTTTTAACCCCTTGTTGGCCGAGGTAATTGCAAAATTCCAAAAAGCCAGGCGTATAGGGTGGAGGGAGAATTTGCTCTAAAATGGGTTGGACGAGCATATCTGTTAAGCAGCGGCAGTTCTTTTCAAACCATTCGTTATATTGCTGATCTAGCTCTGGCAAGGAAAGGTAGTGGTTCATTAATTGGTCCCACTCCTCGTTGACGCCGGCAGCGATACCTAAAGCGCCCCAGCTGGAAAGCATTTTTGATTCTTTGTACTGCACAATCGTCCCATCCATGTCAAACATCACTAATTTTATGCTCATCATAGATAGGGAAAGCGCACTATTTTTAATACTTTTGATAATTTGGTTGAGGACAATAGTTGTGCATATTAATTTCCCCAACTAAATTTTGAAAGACATAACATCAATATGTATTACTTATGTCTTTCATTAATTGAAATGATTAGTTTAGAAAAACATATTAAGCAAAAAGCTTTCTTTCTTATTTGTGTCAAAGATGTTAATTACTTTTTTTGAAGAATTTCCCACTAAACCGAATTTAGAAAAAATTAAATTAATCACTTGGCCAACTAAATTATATCTTGCCGCTAAGAGCTTAAAACAGTTTAAGATAATCAAATCAAAAATTAAGAATAAGAATATTACCGAATTTATTTACTGGCCGATATTGGAAATTAAGGAAGGCTACTGGATTTCTCCTTTTACAAAACGCTCGGCACTTAAAAGAATTTTTAATGAATTAAAAGGAACAAAGACTTCCGTGATGCTGGACTTAGAACTTCCAACGACTAAAAATCCCAAACTATATGTAACCCAATTATTTAATTTCCATAGAAACAAACAATTAATAAAAGAGTTCATCAAAAATTATCCTGGGAAAATTTATCTTGCTGAGTATTACCCAGAAGGGAAAAGAAAAGAGAAATTTCTTCAATTTCTTGGGCTTCACTATAAAACGGGCAATGCAAATATAATCAAAATGGCTTATCATTCTGTACATCATTTTAACAAAGATTTTATTATCAATGAATTGAACCGAGGAAAGAAAGAATTTGGAGATAAGTTTCTGATTGCTTATGGCACTATTGCAACGGGTATTGAAGGAAAAGAAGCTTTGCTTTCTCTAGCTCAATTGAAAGAAGACTTACGCATTGCTAAAGAAACCGGCATCAAAGAGGTAATTATATTTCGGTTGGGCGGATTGAACCAAAAATACGTCGAGATTATGAGACGGTTTTCTTAGAGTTGTTTGTTTTAGAAACAGATAAATAATTCAACTTAATTTAGGATCAAACATTAGTCATATATAATTTAAGGATTGCTTGGTCTATTATAGTTATACTTTTATCTAAACCATAAATTCCTGTTCCAACTAAATGTATATTCCCTTCTTCCATAACAAACTGAGAAACGTTACGGTTTAATCGTTCATACTCTCGTTTTAGTGACGTTTCAGCATTTAAGGCACGAATTAATAAAGGCACACTAAAATTATTATTAGGATCGTGGTGCAAGGCAACATAACCATCTATGATTTCTTTCATTGCTTGGTCTTTAGTTGCTGGTGATACTTGTGAAGGTAGTTGTTGGATTTGTTCTAATTCTTCAGCTAGATTCATTTTAATAACCCTCAAAGAGTGGAACTAACGTTATAATTCACTTGACCTAATTATTTAATCTAATTCCACGACTTAATATTTAAACTTAATTCTTTCAAATCAAATATTTTCCAAAATATAAAAAGCGGGGCTCTTTTAACAGCGCCCAAATCAGCAAAGGAACAGGGTTTTCTCGGGTGTATTTCTCAAACACGGCCTGTACCTTGGGCTGGGCAACATAAGCAATTAATCTATCCCAATCCTGATCGGAAAATTTGGTGAGAATTTTTCGCACAGTTAAGTGTAATTTTAATTTCCTAACTAAGGGCCTTAACTCCTTTTCATAAGTTTTACCGTGATTAAGACAGTCCACTAAGATTTCTGCCTGTTTCATTCCCGGAATAATTCCACCCAGCGTGGAAGCTTTAACAAACCCAGCTGCATCACCAAGCAGATAACAATTGCCTTTTTTTACTTTCTGTTGAGGGTGGTATTGAGGAACTAAACCTGCCTGCATTTCTATCAACTTAAAATGATTTATTTTGAGCCAACGATTAAAATAATTGCGCGGCTCTTTTAAGCTAAATAAGCCTACTCTGGCCCGCGTAGAAGATTCAGGAACAACCCACGCCCACATTCCTGGACAGGTGTGTTCTCCGAAATAGGTGTAGTACTTTTCTTGTTCAAAAGTCCCTTCGACCACAGCTTGAATACCTAAGTAATTTTTTCGAAGAGGATGATATAAACCAAAGGCTTTAGCCGTTTCAGAAAGCGGCCCGTCAGCAGCGATAATTAAATCCGGTTTAACCAGCACTTCTTTGCCTTTTTTACTGTCTTTAATGACCATCTGTTGGCCTTCCTTCCGCAAAAACGCGTGGTTAAGATAGATTTTTGCTCCGGCGCTTGCAGCTAAACTAGCTAAATACTGATCAAATTTCTTTCGGCAGACTAAATATTCTTTCTGTTTAAGCTCTTGTTTATGCCCTTTGGGAGAATTGATTTCCAGTTTACTAAAAGTATTCACTAAAAAGGGTTCTAACGGCAAATTGAACTGCTCAAAATCAGCAGTAAGTAATCCGGTACATTGAATCGGCAAGCCGATAGTTGATTTCTTTTCATAAATAGAAACCTTATGCCCAGTTTTAGCGAGTAAATAACCAGCATAACTACCCACCGGACCAGCACCAATTATAGCGATCTCCATTCTTTGCTGGGGCAATTAACGAGCTTAAAAAAGTTGTTAAACTAGGCAGAGGCATTGATAAAACGTTTTTGGCGAATGTTGTGCCGGGATTTTAGCTTTTATTCTTTTTACCGGGATTCCCGGTAAAAAAGGAAATATTTAAATACAAAGACTAATTCCCGGTAAGAGAAAATGAAAATATACCTGCCTAATAGTGCTTTTTTAGGGAACATTGACCCTTTTTTAAAGCAAATGGACCTTTCTGATCCTTTTAAATTACAGATCACTGCAAATAAAAAGTGGATTTCAATGCATCCGGTTGTATTATGCATGGTTGCAGCTCTGGGCTTAACTATTAAATCAGAAAATGTAAAATGCGAGAAACTAGAAGCAAAATCAAAACATTATTTGCAGAGAATGGGGCTATTTAAATTAGTAAATATTAAAGTAGAAACCCCTATCATTGAACATGAATCTGCTGGCAGATTTATACCGCTTACAAGAATAAACAATTCACAAGAATTGACAAAATTTATTGCAGATATTGTACCTTTATTACATCTAGAACCTGAACAAGCGGATCCTATAAAGTATATCGTCAGCGAACTGGTTAGAAATGTTTTAGAGCATTCGGAATCAAAACGAGGAGCTATTGTCTCAGCACAATACTATAAGAAAAGCAATACTATCCGAATTGGAATTGTAGATACGGGTGTTGGCATAAAGAAAACCATAAACAATGCTTATCCGGCTAAAACGCATCTGGAAGCCATCCAATTAGCTTTAACTCCAGGAATTACTGGTACCACACGAAGAATTGGGGGTACTGAATACAATGCTGGGGCTGGTCTTTTCCTCATCAAATCTATTGCTCAAATAAATCGAGAATTTTTTATGATATACAGCGGCAATGCCATGTATAAATTATTAAAAAACAAGCCTGATTTAAAACGCATAACCCTCCAGGGGAACCCTTTTCAAGATAGACACTCTAAAGGAGAGGATTATCCAAACTGGCAAGGAACTGTGGTTGGTGTAGACATTTCTCTTGATAAAACAAAAGAATTTACTGTTTTGTTGGATCTTATTTGGGACGCTTATCTCAAAACGATAAAAGAACGAAAGAAAGAAAAATATAGAAAACCGAGGTTCATATGATAGAAATAAAACTAATAAAGGTTGTTGGTTTGTTTGCAGAGAATAAAGATTTAGCAAGAGAGATTAGGCTTACTAAGATTATTCCCGCATTAGAAAAAAATGAAAAAGTTATACTTAACTTTGAAGAAGTAGAAGGAGCAACGCAATCTTTTGTTCATGCTTTAATTAGCGATGTTATCAGGAAGTATGGTCCTGAAGTATTAGATGATATCGCGTTTAAGGGATGTAATGAAACCATTAAAAAGATAATAGGTATTGTTGTAGATTACATGCAGGAAAGCCAATAAAATCAATTTTTAATAAACTAACTAACTCCGACAAAAATATTTGCCCTTTTTTATAAACAAATTTTATTTTGTCTGGGCAGGGGGGCTGGGAGTGAATGCCCCGAAGCCAAGACTCTTTATTTTATACTGCTTCAAGTTTTAGTTTAACGTTATTCATTACGTTTCGAATTATTATAAATCCGATAACCATTAACGCAAAAAGGAATATCATTGGCAATACCTCAAGCACTTAAACTGTAAAATTTATGAGAATAACTTTCTTTTAAATGTATAGAATAACCATCAAAAAAGAAAAAAGTTAAAGAAAAAAAAGAAAAAATTTGGAGGAAGCCTCCAAATTAACTGCCTTACTTTTAGTAGTAAGTTTGTTCTTCGCCGTCGTCGTCTTTTCTTAATCTACTGAAGCCGATAACTAAGCCTAGGATTATTAGTAATACTACTAATACTACTAGAGCAATTTCTAATCCGCTTCTAAGACTAATTCCGTCGTTTTGAGCAGAGTCGCCAACAACGTTTGCTTTTAAGACAACAGTTTGCAAGACATCACTGCCAGATTTAACTGTTAGAGAAGCTAAGTGCTCTCCAGCAACAGTGTCATCAGCAACAGTTAGATCTACGTAAACAATTTGGTTTTTACCAGGTTCTAGAACAACTAAACTTTCACTTAAAGTAGCGGTAGCCCAGTCGCCAAGTGCAGATTCTAATGAAAATGCTTTGGAAACAGCGCCAGCGTTGGTTAAAGCTATAGCATAAGTTACAGTTTTACCAGCAGCTACGTTTTGGGTTTCAGGGCCAACAGCCAATACTAAAACATTTTCTTGGTCTTGGAAAGCCTTGTCAGCCAAAACATGCAAAGTGTAAGTTTCTTTAACAGTCTTTTCCAGATTGTCATAAGCTAGGGTTACTTCAACTTCGTAATCCCCTTCTTCTGCGGTTTCTGGTATTCTTAAGACCATTTCAACGTCAACAGTATTGTCGCTTAAAACATCCTCGTCTTCTAGTTGTATCTGCAGGTTGTTAACGTCAATGGTATAATCGCTTAAAACATCAACGTATTCAGTTGCACTTACGCCCAGAGCAGGAATAGCTACAGTTACTTTAGCGTCTTTTTCATCTTTAGCACCAAAGTTCTGTAAAAGAACATCAGCATATAAAGTTCGACCAGCTTTAACTGTACTTCCTGGAGAGAAAGCAACATCAGCTACTTCTAAATCGTGTCTAGCTGGAACAATTGCTAATTCTACGTTTTGGACTAAAACTTCAAGGTTTTTATCCATAACTCTCAATCGTAACCAGTATCGGTCATCATCTAATTTCTTAGGTAAAACTAGTTCTAAATCAACGTGGTCTACGGTATTCGCATTGAAGTGTTTAAGGGTTGAATCCTTAAGAACTTCGTAGTCAGAATAATCATAACCACTGATTACTGCTTCTACTTCAACATCTGCTTCGGTATAAGCTGTAAAATCCACTCTAATTTTTAAGTTTTGACCTTCTTCAACTGCAAGTGCCGGAGCACCAGCAATCATACTAACTTCATCGCCATTAACTTCTACTTTATCAACAGTTAGTTGAGTAGTTACTACTGCACTAACCATGGAAAAGCTCAGTAAGCTAATAACAAACAAAGCCATTATGCTTAACAATTTTTTCATTTTTAACTTCCTCCAAATCCTTTTAAAAGGTTTTTGAGCATTATTGCTTATTTAAGCCTTAAAAAGGGGCTTTTTATTTAAACATTTCGGTTTTTAGCATTACAAAGTGGAAACATTAGTTTACCACCTTGGCGTGAACCGATTAACACTTTATCTACTATTTTAAGGGTACTACTATTAAGTAAGCACCCCTTTATAAAGGTTTTGAAACAAAAAAGCCTAAAAAAGGCGATAAAGCTACGTTACCAAACCTCGTTTTAAAAAAAATTAACATAAATCTGGTAAATAATACCTAAGGTGAACATTACTACTAAAACAACACTTAATACTTTAAGGATTTTTCGCGGTTTTAATGAATATTCTGGTTTTCGTTCTCCCAACACTTTTGCTTTCCAGTACATCAAAATAATTAAAATACCTTCCAAACCTCCGGCAACTGCCCCAGTAATAGCAATTACGGTAATAAACGTAGACAGCTTAAAGATAGTAACTAATACCGGAATGGAAAAAGCAACTAATAATGCTTTGCGGCGGGAGAATAAATAATCATATTCATATACTTCAGTTAAAGCTATTCCAATGGTTAAGAAAGAAGTAAACATAGCTAGAACAGCAACAATGTTAGCAAACGTACCTAAGATGGGTGAAGAGTATACGCTTAAAGCGATGGTGGCAATGCGTTGATTTGGCCCTAATAATTCAAAGTTCTCTAGACCAATAATCCCAACGACAAAAAAAGTAAAACAGAGGTATAATACGATGGGGATTAATGAGCCAATAATAATGGCTTTCTTCATCCTGCCTTTTTCCTGCTCCAGTTCTTCTTGCATTTCTGGGATAGCTGGATAACCAATAAATGCAAAGAAGATTACTCCATAAGGAACAAAAAATTTAGCTAAGTTTGTAGTAGTCAAATAGCCGCTATTAATGTCTTTATATGAAAACACGCCAATTAACGTGATTACTAATAATAAAAAGGCAATTAAAATTAATTCGACTTTTCCGGCTGCTTTTACCCCTTTGTAGATGATCAGAAAAGTAATGACAAAGAAAATTAAGCTATATACTAAGGGATTTCCAAAATTAAAAATGGCTTTTAAGGTTTCCCCCTCACCAATTAAATAGGCCGTTAATGCTCCATATAGGCTGAATAATAATGAAAAAGTCATTAGCCGCTTGCCCCATTTTCCCAGATATTTCTCTGCATAACCAGTTAATTGGTGCTGTTCTTTGGTCCTTAAAACCATCTCACCAGTTAACAGATTAAGAAACAATATTCCCAAACCAAGTAAGACAATAATGATAAACCCAATCAAGAAACCGCTTTGGGAAACCACATAAGGGATAGCTAAAATTCCTGCTCCAACAATCGTTCCGATTAAAGTGGTAATCGCAATCAGCAGTTTATGTGTAGCAAAAAAACCTTTACCTCTTTTTTCAAGCATGGAAGTTATAAGTATTTTAAGATTTATATAGTTTTGGGGGAATATTGCTCTTTAATCTATTTGGCTTGTCCGTCTAGAAAATAATCGATCATTTTTCTTACAACTGCAGAAGATGAAAAAACATGATATTGATCAGAAAAACCTAAGCCTGAATCTAAACTGTGAATTGCTTTGGTAATCCCGACCAGTTCACCAGTAGTTTCGCTAACAACTGGTCCTCCGCTCCACCCAAACCCAATTACACAATCAGAATATTGAGTGTTTTCTGCTGTTCTAGCAAATAAATTAGATAGATTATTGTGTAAACCAAACATATCTAAAAATAACCTAAACGAATCAACAAGAACAATAGTTCCATGGCTTCTAAGCGCTTTATCACCACAAAAAGAATAGGTCCTTACAGGATCTCTTTCTTCTGCACAATGGTCGGCTATGGCAACTAAAGGAAGGTAATTGGCACGTAAAGGAATTTGCGCTAAAACCAAATCATGCGGTTTAGAGCGCATCAACGTTCTTTGAACGGAAAAAGACAGGGGAATTTTGTTAATATAAATTTCAGCGGTTTCTTCGGGAAGAACGTGATGGTTAGTAATAAAATAACCATCGCCCGTCAACAAATATCCGCTGCCCACGCCCCGATTAGTTTTAATTTTAATCAGATTTCTAACATGAGCTCTATTTTTCTGATTGAGGTCAAGCTTTTTTGCCGGCGTATTTTCTTCTAAAAGATCAACTAAACTCCTAAACTCAGACAAATCGCGCCGTTTCATATTTTTTTCAGAATGGAGTTTTTATATAAATTTTTCTTCAAAATATATAAAAATTAAGAATGGGGACGCTGGGATTTGAATTTCTGAACAATAAGCCTGCGCTTATCGTTGCCCAGATCCGAGGCTTTCTTCATTGTTTTTATCATTGCCGAACGCCGGCTCTTTTCCTCAATGACTGGAGGCCCCTATTCTGCCAGATTATACTACGTCCCCGCAAAGAGTTGGAAAATGGGCGGTTTTATTAATATTTTGCTATAAAAAGAACAATTAATAAAAACAACCAAGATCTTTCAACTTAAAATGATTCAATTAAATGGCTCGTATGAAGAAGGCGGGGGAGCTTTAGTTAGAACGGCTTTAGCCCTTTCTGCCTTAACCGGGAAAGAGTTTAAAGTAACCAATATTCGTTCCAATCGACCGGAGCCAGGATTAAAAGCACAGCATTTAACAGCGATAACTGCGCTTAAGGAAATTTGCCAGGCAGAAACAAATGAAATTAAATTAGGTTCAACTGAACTATATTTCAAGCCGGGAAAAGTCAAAAAAGGAATCTATGAAATAGATATCGGTACGGCCGGAAGTATAACTTTGCTTTTGCAAGCGTTAATCCTGCCCTGCTTGTTTGCACCGGGAAAAATCACTTTGAATATTACTGGTGGCACCTGCGGAAAATGGCAAGCTTCTGTCGATTATTTACAAAATATCGTCCTGCCCCAATTACACCGGTTTGTAGAAAAGATAGACTTAAAAATTCTTAAACGAGGTTATTATCCTAAAGGCGGGGGACAAGTAAAATTAGAAATAACTCCAAAATTAAAAATTGAAGATTTTAAATCGGGCTGGAAAGAGTTGCAGTCTAAGACGGCAAAAATACTTTTAACCGAACCAGGGAGTTTAGAACAGCTTAAAGGGGTAATAAATGTCTCTTCGGAATTGCAAGGGAAAGAAGTTGCGGAAAGGATTAAAAAATCCGCGGAAGGAAACTTAAAAGAATATTCCGCTCCAACCAATATCAGAATTGAATATGTAAATAGTTTAAGCCCGGGCGGGGAGATTTTACTGTGGGGGATATTCAGCCAAGCGGGAAAGGTTGATTTTGATAATCCGGTTTTCCTAGCGGGAGATGCTTTAGTAGAAAAAAACAAAAGTTCTGAACAGCTAGGCAAGGAAGCGGCAGAAAAACTAAAACAACAAATCAACAGCAGAGCAGCAGTTGATGAACATTTAGCTGATCAATTAATTCAGTTTATGAGTTTACTGCCCGGTTCAAAAATAAAATGCGGAAAAATTAGCAAGCATGCTCACACCAATATTTATGTTGTAGAAAAATTTCTGCCGGTTAAATTTAAAGTTGAAGAAAATATAATTAGCGTAGAAGAAGCATAAAGAAATACAAGTTAATGTGGACTTTAATACGCGCGCTAAAATTCTCTCCAAATCAGTTTTCATAAAAAACTTTATAAAGCCGGGCTAATCTGTAGCCACCATGGAAGTAAAAAAATGTATTTCAACTAAGCGAAGAATTGATAACGATCCGGGCGCAGTTAGTTTTAAATGTCCAAACTGCGGTAATTATGATATTACCCGAAGTACTTTTGCCCGCGAAAATGCCATTAAGTATAAATGTCCAGCCTGTGAATTTACTGGACCAAATTAACAAAAATGGCTAAAGCAATAATTACTTTTAAATTAATGCCTGAATCTCCTGATGTAGATTTAGAGCCAATCAAAAAACAAGCTTTAGCCCTTGCTAAAGCTGCTGGTTCTGTTGGGGAAATGCAAGTTCGCGAAGAGCCCATTGCTTTTGGTTTAGTAGCAGTTCTGATCTTGGCCATGTACAATATTGAAGGGGCTGATTTTGACGGTATTGCTGCTAAAATGCAGAAAATTGAAAACGTGCAAAGTGCAGAAGTAGCTAAAATGGATTTAGCTTTGGGTTAAGTTTAATCGGCTTTTATTTTATTTTTTAATTTGGGTTAAGTTTTGGTTTTACTTTTTTAATAGTAGAATTGATTATAGAAACAATTTCTTTAATCTTTTTTTCCGTCTTTATTCCTGTAAGTGAGAATTGGGTTCTCGTTGCTGCCAAGGGTTTTAAAATAGATTCCATCCGCGGCGGAGCTAACTTATATTTTCTGGCAAGTACATGCAAATCATAAAAGCCAGGACCGTCGATGGTTGATTCTTCTTTTAGTAAATCGAGAAATTTTTGTTCTTCTGGAAAAGGATTTTCTTTGACCATTTTAGAGATTAATTTTGGGTCAAGTAATTTTCCAGTCCACAACGGACCAGTAAAAATAAATTTAGTTTTACAGCTGCATACTCCATAATTATAATTAGAAATTTGATGATTTAAACATTTAGGACAAAATAACAGATATTGGTGCTGTTTAATAATTTCGTCGCACTTTTCTTTACCTTTCTCTGCACAAAAATAAATCCGATAATAATGGTCTTTATGGTATGAAAGGATGGGAGTCAACGCTTTATCAAATTGTACCCCTTCCAACTGAACTTTGCGGATCAGAATTCGTAAACCAACTTCATGCATCAAATGATTTCTTAAGGAAACCGCCCAATATTTTCGCTTAGTAACTTTTGGATAAGTTCCGGTTAGCGCAGCAGTATCCGTCGCCGTAACCGCGATAATTCCCTTACGGCAAATTCGGGAAATGGCCGCAGGAATAAATGGATTAGGAGAACCGAATGGATCTAAATCAATGTAATCAAAATACCCGCAGAAAGAATCGGCGACGGGGTGTTTGATTTGATTTAACAAAAACAAGTTGGCATCTTCTTGATTAAGGTTTATTTTGTCAGTAAGGTTTATTTGATTACGCTGTAAATTTTCTTTAAAAACAGTAATAAAATTTTCTTTTAGATCATTTACAGCTAAATAATTGATTTTGTCTTTTTTTAATTCTTTAAGAAATCTTAAGCTCCTGATTCCCGAACCCGCCAGAGGATCAGCAAGGTTCATCTTTTGATTAACGATGCAGTTGAGCAGAAGAATAGAAATATTCCGATTGGAAACCATGAGCGGGTTATAAAAGATTTCCATCTTGGCGTGGACATCTTTTTTAGGGGGAGTTATATCTATTTTAATGGAATGTTCTTGGATGATGGACATTTTTGTCTTAAACAAACTGATATTGTTAAATTTATCGAAAATAATTAATAATTTTAAACCTCAGAAAACTTTGTTTTTCGCAGGGTTTCCAAAAATAATTATAAAAAGGAATAACGCCCAGAAATAACTTTATTTCTTTTTTACAGTTATTCTGTTTATTTCTTTGCTAGATATTTCTTGGAAAAACCTAGTCTCAAACTCTGTTAATATCTTCTGCTTTAGTTTGTAAGTATTTGCATGTTTAACATACGCAACCCACCCTTCCATGAAGTCGTAAAGTTTATCATAATCCATTTGTTCATTTTCAAAAAGAAAAATATTTTCTCTAAGCTTTTTTTTAAATTTTCTGTGGTTTCTTCTTTTTATTAATTTATACTGAGGAAATATCTTAAAACCAAGAAAGTCGATTCCTCTGTTTAGGAAAACTATTTTAGACTTATCTGGATGTAATTTCAGAGCAAGATGGTCGTAAAGAAAGGAACCTATTTTACTTCTCCATTTTTTCAAGATTACGGGAGAAAGATGCAATATTACAAAATCATCGACATATCTGATATAATATTTTGCTTTTAATTGGTGTTTAACGAATTGGTCTAGTTCATTAAGATAAACATTAGCGAAGAATTGCGAAGTAAGATTACCAAGAGGCATTCCTTTTTCTAGTGAATGATTTTTTTAGAATTTTATTAATTAACCAAATTATTCTATTGTCTTTAATTCTAGATTCAAGTATCTGAAGCAAAATACCGTGGTCTACTGTATCAAAATAATGCCGAATGTCTGCTTTAAGAACATAAGCAGATAAAAAGTTATTTTTAGTCACTTTTTTGGAAAAATGTTCGAATCGTTCTATTGCTTTGAATGCCCCTTTACCTATCCGATTGGCGTAAGAATCGTAAATAAACCCCTTTTCAAAAATAGGTCCAATAACATTACACAAAGCATGATGAACAATCCTATCTCGAAAATGGGACTTACTAATTTTTCTGGTTTTTGGGTCACGAAGGATGAAAGTCTTTAATGGTCTTGGTTGATAAGAATGAAGTAGCAATTCTATTCTTAGCAAAGAAAGATTGTGTTCTAAATCAGCTTCAAATTCTCGTACATAATGTTTAAGCGTTTTATGTTTTCTTGCTCGCTTAAATGCCAGTTGCAGGTTAGAATAACTGCATAATTCCTGCCATAAATCTTGAGAGACAACCATATGATAAGAAAAAGTCTCAACATACTGGACTATTCCACGCAAGCGGTTATTGTTGTTGATGTTATAATCATTCGCGTTGAAGTTAGAGTTGTTATTGAAATTATTCAGCCACGAAGCCCGCCTCACGAATAGCTCCGAATGCTTATATGCACTGCAGTTTCATTTCTGTCACTGCTGTAATTATCAAATTAGAACGGGTCTAATTTGAAAGTTTTATAACAAAGTCGCCTTTGTCGTAGCACCTAAAATCAAGCAACAACTTGATTTTTGTGCAGAAATGAAGTAGTTTCTTCATTTCTTGCACCAGAGCGTGTAGTCCAGCTTACTCCCTTAGGAGTTGCTGAGACAATAATAAAAATAAAAAAAGAAGTTTAAAAGTATTATTGCCCTCTAGCAGATAAATAACTCTGAAGAAGCCCGGCAAGACCAGAAGCTACATTGTTATCCATAGCTTTAACTGCGCTTTCAGGGTCTGCTAAAATTGCATCGTAATGTGTTTTAAATTCATTTTTTGCTGCTGTCCTGCAAGCACTTCCATTTTTCGGCGCACCTGTGGTGCCTTCAAGCTCGCTATCGCTCGCACGACGACGTACCCCACGCAAAGCATCG
>JBBSWB010000022.1:0-7426 GCA_038046465.1 Nanobdellota archaeon | reverse complement strand
GGGACTTGTTCATGGGTTCGGGAAAATAGAGAACACCTTGAAGAAAATTCTGCAGAAAAATATAAAGCCATTGTAGCCGTAATTTCGGGTGAAACTCGTCCAGCAATAGTCAACCAGGAAACTAGGTTAAAAAAAGAATTGGACGCTATGCCAGTAGATAAAAGAGCAGAACGAAATCAAAACGGATGGATTGATTATGCTAACGAACAAGGCATAGTAATTGCTTCAGCATCGGATCTTTATCATGCTGGAAAATGGGGAGACCAGAACCTGATAGATAATTTAAGATTAGACTTACATGCTTCCAGGATTGTTACCAGCACCAGGTTTGTCTTTAACCCCCAAGACTTATTATCAGCTACAGTTATTCATTATCATGGTAGTGAGCATATACAGCCAGTCAAGCAGAAAGTGATAATTCAAGAGACACCACCAACAGGGTACCACTTGGATGAAATTATGGATGCCTCCGGCTGGGAAGCTTATTTACAAGCCTTATTTGGAACGAACGATAAACTATATGAAATTAAAAACGTTTTACAAAAATTAAGCGGATTCGACCAAACCAAAACTTATGTGTATACGCCGAGCTTAACCAAGAGATATAAAAAGAAAGAAACTATTGCTTACTTAGAAATCAATACGGGCGGATTTAATATTTACGGAAACCATGCCGTAGAAATGTTAAATGGCCGTTCTCGCCTGGTATTGATCCATTCATAATATTAAATTATAATCTAAAAATAAATTAAAAATTATTATTATTTAACGTATGGATTCCTGTTAGTTTCGCCGACCTACGAGCGAGGACTAGAATTATCGTTTATCAAATTTCCGAGCGGAGTGGGGAGGACGAGGAGTGAAACGACGAAGAGTTTTTGAGTTGCTGTACTTCTAGACGCTGTCGTAGTTTTCCAGAGTAGAGTTAGTCGTGGGGGCGGGCGTTAGTAAGTTTTTGTCTGATAGTCCTGATTTTATCCTCTGTTAGGTCTTCAATGACTTCTTCCATTTTTAGAACAAAATTTCTCGCAGTTGCTGAATCGGTTTTCAGTTTTTCTTTGTCTATTTGTTCAGTCACATAATATTGTGTATCGACACGTAAATCTTTTGCCAGTAACAGTTCATTGTATAGCTGTTCATCTATAATTTTCTCTTCAACAAAAAGAAAGTGCATTAATGAAATGGTGCAATCATGAATTTCCGACTTTATGCCGCATTTTTGGAGTATTGCATAGAGGACAAAATATCGAGAATAATATGCTGTGGTAGCTATCCAATCGATCTCCTCTTTTTCAATTGCAGAATCAAGCATGTTTAGAGCACTCTTTGCTTTCTCAATGTAAGCTTTGCACAGATTATCGTTTGGTTCTTCAAGCTTTATGCCTCGCTTCTGCTTCCAGCACCAAGAAACATGGCTTTTAGGATTTTTATCTTCTGATTTCATGGTAATACCTCCATAATGCGTTGATGAATGGATCTGCGTTTTGTAGAATAAAATGATATTTTAGGATTTCCATAATCAAAGCATCTTTTTTTCTTAGTCCATTATCAAAGTTCTGGATAGTGGCTGTTTTGAGATTGATGGTTTTGCCGTATGTCTTCCCGATTGATTTTATTTTGATGATTTCAGTTTCTTTCAGTTCTCCTAAATAAAAAATATCAATATCGCTGTCTTCTTTGAATGTTTTTTTAGCATAAGAACCAAACAAGATAATTGATCCCGAAAGATCAAGTTTTGAAATTTCCGTGGTTATTTTTTTAATGAGGAAAACTTGCTCTTGGTAGAGGATTGCTTCCACCATCTCGCTTATACTGATAAAATTTTTTGTGAGGATATTGTCTAAGTTTAAAGAGGAAACTTTGTTTTTGCCCACTATTTTAGCGATAAGAATTTTTTCTTTTTCTAAGGCATTAAGATGGGGTAGAATGGTAACATGGCTCTTTTTGATTAATTTGGCCATTTCTCTGGTATGGTATTGGGCTAAGTAGTTTGAACGAAAAAGGCTCAAAATCTTCAGTTTTTTATCGGTCATTTTATCTACCATATGGTACGAATAAGTACCAGTAGTATAAAAATGTTTTGTTTCTATGTTTTCACTATAAAGGGACGAAAGCTTTAAATAGTAGTGCCACTTTTAGAGAAATATTAATCAAAAATAGGAGGTTGAAAAAATGAAAGAGATTCAATTGCCAAAACCTACTAAAGGTGACGACTTAGTAAGTAAAATTAGATCAGCGGTAAGTACACTTAATGCTCAAGCTTACGGTAGCAGATATGAATTCACAGAAAATCCAACTGGGAATTCTTCGGATTATGTTGTTAATTTTGGCCAGCTTGTACGTTTTGGTCCATGTAATGACACCCCCAGTTTTTTAGTGAGATTTGAAGCGATTAGACCAGAGGAGCAATATTCTTCTGTTCCATTTCGTACCCAAGAATGGGGCGTTCATACAATGGGACCCCAAGATATCGATGTGGATAGAGATGATAGTATGTTTGGTATAGCCTATAAAAAGGTCGTAGGTCAGTTTATTCAAATGGTACTTCAACAATATGGCGAAATGCCTAATATGCCCGTAGAGAGCAAGAGGAGGTCTTAGACTATGTATTACGGCGAATATAAAGTAAAAATAGGAGACTTAGAAAAAAAGTTAGGGATCTTAGGAGAGACACATCTTTATAGTGATGCCGATACAAGAATTGCTAAGCAAAAAATCCCTGAATATGGCACTGTTGCTATTGAAGGGGAAGAAGTTGGAAAAAGCAGCCACTTAAAATATGTCGCATTAGCAGTTCTTCCTGCTTATTTGTTGTATTCAGCTATCACCAAAAGATCATTTAATAATGAAAATGCTCTTTCTATAGCTCAGAGGCTTGGTAAAGATGTTGTTAGATTTGAAGATTCAACTTCAGAACATATTGGATTAGGTAGAAAGATTGCATTTGTAGCAGTAAATCTTTTAGAACTTCCATTGGCTCTAATAGATTATGTTCGTTCACGAAAAGATGGAGATCCTGAAAACCCCGAATCAGACGCATATCAAAAAAGAGTATCTAAACAATGGGAAAAATTAGGTTCAAGACCAAGTTTGCTTGATAGAATCCGAGGTTATGTTGCTAAAGTTCATGATTATTCTCTCAATATGACAGGACGGGATCAGGTGATGGGTGAAAAAACAAAAGAACTTCTTGAGACAGAAAGAGATAATCTTCTAGTTGTTTGTGGGCGTGACCATGTTGATGGTATCGAGAGATACTTAACGAAAAATATGCAGTTGCAAGTGGTAAGAGTGGCAGAGGTAATGGAAGGTAAAGTAGTTATGTCTAGATTTACTTTTAAGGTACCTAAACGAGATTCTTCTTCAGTTGATCAAGAGTAATTTTTACTATTCTTCCAGTCTGCATCTAGTTTTAAGATAATTCTAAAGTGGAATTTTTGTTATTAATCATAAAGTAAATTTCTTTTTTCATCAACGCCCGCCCCAAAATAATTCTCTGGAAAATTTTGTTTAGTCCACGTTAGGTGAAGTTGGTAATTTTAGTACGTTTTTTTCTCTCGACTAAACGAAGCCAGCGCCGTAAAGGAAGTACAGTTCACTTTTAGCGATAAAAGCAACTCAAAAATTGAAACTAACTTATTTTAAACGAATTTATAGCCTTGTTGATTTCTTCTGCTGCCGTTTGAGGAGTAGGGGTTGGTTTTAGAACTTCAGTTTTAGTGTTAACTTTTTTTTCTTCAGTTGGTTTAGTTTGTTTATCTGCAACATATTCTACTTTCCAAGTTTCCTCTTTAATTTTTTTGGCAATGCTGCCCAAATCATAATTAGGTTGCTTAGGGCTCCATACCAGCTCTTGCAAAGGATCATTTTGCCAGCGAGGAAAAATGTGAACTTCTAATTTTCCTCGGGGATTGTCATCGCATTCGCCAGATTTTAAGATTACATTGGTTCCCTGCGCCTTAAAATGTTCGAAGACCGCTGTCGAAGCTAAAGAAGCAGCAGAGAACAAGTGAACTGAATCTTCCTGAGAAAGACGTTCAATATATTTCTCTTCCGTCTTGCTGTAGATGATTAAATGCCCTTTAGCCATACCTTTTGGAGGGGCAATACAAAGAATTTTTTCATCTTCATAAATTACTGTTGAAGTTTCATAAATTTCGGTAAGGTAAGAAGGAATATTTCCTTTCTCCGTATGCCAGGAAGCAGGATTTTTAACAAAGTAATTATTCATCTGGGTAAAAATGGTTTGGGTTAGTAACTGCGCATCTGCTTCTACTAGTGCTCCTACTTTTTTAGAAAATAAAAAATTAAAAAACCCATCATTCTCTTCTCGAGGAAGAAAATGGGCCAGAAAATGATAGGACTGCTGTCCAGCCGCGCTGCCAATAGCCATAAAAATAGTTATTCCGGTTTTAACCATTCCGGATTTAATGGCTTTGCTCAATCCCGGAATTAATGCGCATTTGCGCCTAAACTCTTCTCCAGGAATATATACGGGCATAGGATAATGTTCTTTTAACAAATACACCGCATGCCCTTTAACCGCCGGATAAATATCTAACAAAGCAGCAGTTTTATCGTCCTGAAAAACAATATGGGCATTGGGAATTTCCCCGGAAAGCAATTTACAATGGATGCATTGTTTCTTTTGTTCGGCTAATTGCGCTTTGATTTCAGGGGAGAGTTCCATTGGTAACCTAGTAAATTTGTTTTAGCTTTTCAATCAAGCATTCCTGAACTCGTTTGACCATTTTGTGAGGTACATAACACCCACGATTATTATCGCTCCGAGTGTAACCAAGCGACCGAGCAATAGTAATTAAATTTGGTTTAGGTAACTGTTGTAATATTTCGGTTGTTTCTGCAATTCGTTTTTCAAAACCAGAAATTCCATCATAATTTGCAGTATCATAAATTTCGATATAATCAGAACTACCGCCACAAGTCAAAGAATCAAGATTATGTATTGATGTTGGTTTGTGAGTACAAAAAGCATCAAGGTCAAAATCAGCGATTAAAGGGCTGGCTGTGGGAATTTTAATATCCTTGGGAGAAATCACTTCCTCTAAAATGGAAAAATACTTTATCTTCTTATTTGGAAAAAGATACGTCCACCCATACCTTGGCTCAGGCTCACAATGAGATGGTTTTAAGATTACCTCAATTTTTCCCCTGCCCTTTTCAGTTCTAACCGTCCCCAAATCTTGTAATTTTCTTGATTCAGAATGGGGATTCAGCCAATAGATTGAATCAACAATACCGTGATATACTGCCGGGCAATTAAAATCAGATATGTGAAAATGAAGGTAACTTTTAATGGTTAACTTTTCTTGGTACTCACTCCCGCCATCCATATCGCTATGTGCATCGACCCGAAACAAAGTTGCGCCTTTAATTCCAGATTTCACCCAGTGGTATAATACTTCGTTATGATTATTTACGATTCCAGCTGGAATTCCGGCAATTTTAGTGGCTTTCATTTTGGATATTGTTGTACCTCATTTTAATAAATCTGTTTTAGCTTTTCGATCAAACATTCCTGGACTTGATCAACTTTGTCCACTGGAACATAACAGAAAGCAAAACAATTATCTAAATATTTTTCGACTAGAGTTAAATCCGGATCACAATTACCTAAAGATTTAGCAATAGTAATCAAGTCTGGCCGAGGCAGTAATTTAAGCAGCGCAATTGGTTCATCAATTCTTTTCTCAAAATTAGAAACACCATCGTAAGGATTATCTTTTCTAAAATAACCGTCACTTCCAGAACAAAAATCGATGGAAGAACTGCGATCACAGCAAAAACCATCTAAGTCAAAATCAACAATTAACTTTCCGTTGGTTGGAACAACTAATTCCATTGGACTAATAATTTTTCCAATCCCGCTAAGTAACTCGTCTCTTACTGATTCATCCCATCTGCAGACCTGTTCTGAAAAGAAACATCCGGAATGGTCGATAATAGTTATCCCTATCCTTCTTCTTTCAACTTCTTTTCTAGTGGTGCCTAAATCTTGTAAGTTTCTTTCTGAAGAATGGGGATTATGCCAGTAGATAGAATCAATAATCCCTTGTTGAACCGCAGGACAATTAAAGTTAGCAATATGAAACCGACCATAATCCGAGGGGTTTATTTGTTTAAAAAGAATTTTATTAATCTTGTAACTGTCACACATATCGTGGTGTGCATCAACCCGAAACAAAGTTGCGTTACGTATTTTTGAATTTATCCAGTAATACAATACTTCGTTATGATTGTTTACAACCCCAGCTGGAATTCCGGCAATAGTAATTGATTTCATGGTTAGTGGTCTAATTTAATTTCTCTAAACCACTTTTTTACAAAATCAAAAAAGAAAATAATAATTATTTCTTCTTGCTTTTCTCAACCGATTTCGCTAATTTAAGTTTCTTAATTAATTCTTTATATCGGTTTCGAATAGTTACTTCGGTAACTCCGGCTACATCGGCAACTTCTCGTTGAGTTCTTTTTTCACTGTGGATTAAACTAGCTACATATAAAGCTGCTGCAGCAATGCCGGTTGGACCACGACCAGAAGTAAGCTCGATGTCACGGGCCATTTCTAAAATTTCCACGGCTTCTGATTGCGTTTCTGGGCTTAACTTTAAGGCAGAAGCAAATCTAGGAATATAATCTGCAGGATTGCTCGGTCTAATGCTAATTTCTAATTCTCTGGTTACAAAGCGATAAGTTCGTCCAATTTCTTTCTTTTCGATACCAGATGCTTCACCCATCTCATCTAAAGTACGCGGAATTTCGTGTCTTCTACAAGCCGCATATAAAGCGCCGGCTACGACCGATTCCATCGATCTTCCCCTAACTAAACCTTTTTGTACCGCTAAACGGTAAATTCGAGCAGCTTCTTCTTCAACGGATTTAGGCAGTCTTAAGAAAGAACTGACTCTTTTTAATTCGGCTAAAGCTACTTTAAGATTTCTTTCAATAGCGGTACTGATTCGGATATTCCATTTTCTTAAGCGGAAAAAGCGATCTCTTTCTTTATCAGAACCTAATCTGTAAAAATCAGAAGTAGTTCCTACTTCTGTACCTAAACCTTGATCAAATTGAGTTTGGCTAGAAGGTGCACCGGTTCTTCGTTTGCTTACTTGTCCATCGTCTTCAAAACTACGCCATTCTTGAGAAAAGTCGACCATGCGGTCTTCGATAACTGCGCCACAATCTCGGCAGATGGTTTCTCCTTTTTCAACATCTTTAAAAATATTTTTACTAGCACATTCAGGACATTCTTTTAAAGCCTTTCGAATCATTGTGTACCTCTAGAAACCCATCACCAAAGCGTTACTTTTAAATATATATTCCGGTAATGGTTTATAAATGTTTCGGTTGAAACGGCTCTGTAGAAAGTCTTAAGTAAAAATACTGCCTACCTCAGGTTGCCCTG
>JBBSWB010000021.1:0-15577 GCA_038046465.1 Nanobdellota archaeon | reverse complement strand
TTTATTTTATTCTGTATATGAATTATTTAAGAAGCGGATTAAAGCTAACCAGTAAACTAATTAAAAAACACTGGAAGCTATTCTTAATCCTGCTATTGCTCCAAGCAATCTGTTTAGTTTCTGGAGTATTTATTGGAACTTTTTATCAAGTGAAGATCATGGAAAATGCCCGGGGCATTATTGAGCCGCTGCAGAATGCCAATTACGATTCTGAAAGCATCAAACAAGGAGAACCTTTTACCCAAGAGATCAGTTCTATTTATGAAAATTACCAATCTATGACCAAAAATATCTTTGCCTTGTTAGGTTGGTTATTACTGCTATTTGTGGTCCTTAATGGAAGAGTGTGGTTATTGACTCAACAATTATTTAAGAAAGTAAAGTTAAAAGAAGAAATACAAATGTTAGCCAGATTTATCGTTTCTTTGATTGTAATAATGGGCGTATTTTTTAGTATATCTTATGGTCTATTAATTTGCCTATTGCGGTTAGAAGTTTCCTTGAATGTTTTTTCAATAGCTATTATCGGCCTCCTTCTGGTTTACGCTTTATTTTATTACCTGCTTATTACTGCCTGCGCTTTAATCCATTACTCTTGGAAAGAATTTATACAAAAGTTTTTTGTCTGTGCAATCAAAAAGATTCATAAAAGCGCACTGGTATTATTGATAAACAGTTGTTTACTTTTCCTAAGCCTATTAATTATTTTCGCTTCCATAAACTATGAAAAATCGCTATGGTTCTTATTATTAGCAGGATTGCTGTTGGTAGTAGTTATGGTGATTACCCGAATTTTCTGGGTAGCTTGCTTACAAGAATTAGCAAAGGATTAGCAACACAATAGTTGTAAATAAAACTGGTTAATAGTTAATCATAAAATGATCAAAAAAATAATTATTGACACTAATGCCTGGATGGCTGTATACGAATTTAATTTAGATTTATTGACCGCTTTAAGAGAAAGCTTAGATTTCTCATACAAAGTTTATGTTTTGCAGGCAACCCTTGATGAATTAAAAAAAATCATTAGCGAACAAAGAGGAAGATTTAAACAAGCCGCATTACTATCGTTAGGATTGATCAACGATAAAAAAATAGAAATTATTAATGAAATCGGAAATGCCGATGATTTATTAGTAGCGTATTCTAAAAAAGATTATTTGATCCTAACCCAAGATGTAGAATTAAAAAAGCGATTAAATAAACCCTATTTAACTATCCGGCAGAAGAAGAAAATTCTTGTAGTTGAATAATAATAATAATAATCTCAAAAGTTAAGGTTCGTACTTGCAGCCGGAATACTTTTCCAACTGCTCAAAGTCTAAATAACCCATGGCTTTTTTTCCGTCGCCAAAAACCCAAGTGGGAAAACCAATGATTCTTTGGTCGATACATTTCTGTGCTTGCTTTCCAACAAAGATATCTTTGAGACTTCCACAATCGATGACATTTGGCTGCAAAATCTCCCAGGCTTCCTCTTCAAATAAATCTTTCTGCTTCTCGCAATAAGAACAACCAGCAGCAGTATAAAGTTCTGCTTTTTTATCAACCAAACATTCCGCAAAAGCAATTTGAGGATCTTCTGCACAACCTAAAGAAGAAATCGCAACAGCACCCAAAAGTGCACACCAAGATCTTTTCATTAAAAACTAAATAACCTTTATGTATATAAGAATTGTGGCGCTTAAGCCATTGCCTGTTAATTATGGTTGCTTGCTGATTAGGTTACTTACCGACCATTATACTCGCAGCCAGAACAATACTCTAATTGTTTAAAGTCTAAATAACCATTAACCTTTTTTCCGTCGCCAAAAACCCAAGTGGGGTAACTGAATATTTTCCTTTCATTACAAATTGGAGCTTGTTCTCCATTAAGTACGCCTAACAGATATCCACAATCGACCACATTAGGCTGTAAAACTTTCCAGGCTTTTTCTCCAAATAATTTTTCCTGGTCTTCGCAATAAGGACAATAATCAATCGAATAAAGGGTCGCTTTTTTATCGACCAAACATTGGGCAAAATCGATTCGCGGATCTTCTGGATGTTTATTGTAAAGATTAACTTGCTTAGGTACAGAAGAACAGGACATTAAAAAAACTGGAACACTTAGAAGCGCAAGTAAAGATTTCTTCATTATTTATCTGATTAAAATTAAAGTATATAAAGATTGTTGAATACAAGAAGTAAGGTACCAGAGCACAGGATTATAATCAAACAAAATCAATCAAACTAGCATAGGTAATATTCTCTTCACCTAAATAATATCTTAAATTTTTAAACTTCCCCTCAAACAAATCGGTAATTCTCTTGCTATTAGGATCGACTAAATGGAGCATACCAAAAAATCCGCAAATTCTTTTACCAGAGTGTTTTATTAAAACCTCTTTAATTTGCTGGGCCATATAAACATCCCTTTCACCAACATGATCAATTGAACGAGAAGTTATTCTTGAACCATCATAAAAAATAGGATTGGGTAACTGTGGTCCTTGAGCTAAAAAATGCCGTTCATATTCTCTTTCTATACTTTCAATCACAAATTGCCTTGCTGTTTTAAGATCTAAATCTTCTCTATAAGACTTAACTAAATCCTTTCCTGAATATGCTTCAACAAAAAGATCATCTATTTCTTCAGGCAGATCGACTATAATTAAAGGAATTTTTTTCTCTCGTGCATATGATTTTGAAAGAAGATGCTCTTTATAAGGTTGGCAAGCAAAAAATTTCTTTCGTAATTCTGGTGAAATAGCTAAGTAATCAAATAGCCCAGACCACAAGTCCTGCCTTCTGGTTGCTTTGATATCTAATGCGTCATTACTTTCTGCTACAAGTAGATCTGGATTCAATTGCTGTAAGGCTTTATTTATTAGCTCTTCTCCAGCAAGCTCCATATGAAAGGTTCCGATTAAAGTTACTAAAGCCATAAACCCTCAGAAAAAGAGAATTATTTATAAATTTTAGTCCTAACAACCCGTTAATCTTACATATCTGGAAAACCAGTACCGGGAATCTTAACCCCAACCCCATATTCGCATTCAGGCAGCCACTGTTGGAATTCATTAAGATGTAAAACCCCTTCTACAAATGGTTCTTTTAAGGCATAATCTGGAAAAATAATTGTAGGAAGTGATTCGATGTTTAAATCTTCGCAATATTTAGATATACCTGCACTATGAGGATTATCTTCAGGACTGCAATCAACATAATTTTGTTCCATTACTCCCCAAGCTTCTTTGCCAAATAAGTCTTTCTGTGTTTTACAAGCCCCGCACCATTTGGCGCCATATATCTGTACGCCTGCATTGACTAAACATTGAGCAAGTAAAACTTCTGCCGATGCCGGTTTAGCTACGATTTGGATTGGATCTTCATTATTACCGCCTGCTCCGGCAGTATAATCTTGGCTATCATCAGCTCCTGCACAACCCAAAGAGGTTCCTAACAATAAAGCAGTTAATGAATGTTTAATTTTAAGCATATTTTTCATGTGAATTCACCTCATAAAAAGGCTTTTTTAAGTTAAAATGTCCCCTTATTTATAAATGTTTCGTTACTGAATAGTGATTAAAATTTAACTAAAAAAATAAAAAAATAGTTTTCACTATCTGCTTTGCTTCCCTTTGTAAGTACATCCGGTTAGCTCTGCTAAAGTTGGCAGGGAAATAAATGCTTCCCATCGCCGCGTTAGCATTGTTGGATGGCCCTCCGGAAATTCTGTTGTTGGCAAAAGATCAACTTTAACGATATTTATTGACGGAATAACCTCAAAACCGATGTCTATGGCTCTCATGTTAGATTCATAATCAAAGAAAGGGTCTATGTAAATACCATTGTCTACTAATTTTTTTATTCCTTCGATGCCAATTTCTTCACGTTCCTGTTGGCACTCACCGCAATTTACAGCGCCCATCATTAGTATTCCTGTTCGGAGGTCGAAGCCATACTCAAGCGGATGTTCAACTTCATATGCCCTTAATTCCTTGTGCTTCCCGATTATGCAATCAACTAAATCCATGATTTCTGGAGAAGTATGGGTTTTAATTGAATCTACTCCTTTAGGATATCCTCCCGTATTCCCTCCTGTTCCGCCTGCTCCTCCGCCATTTCCACCAACAGAAGTATTGCCGCCCGCACCATAACCGCCAGCACCAGCATCAGTAGGAACTAATTGATTAGAGTCATTCTCTGAAGAACAACCACAATAAAAAATAACTGATGCTCCAGCTAAGATTGTTGCTAAAGATTGTTTCATTTTTTAACCTCCTTTCTTATTAATTTAAATTGATTTGAAACGGATATAGATTTAAAAAAATAAAAAAATAAAATATAAAAATTAACCTAATGTTTGTAAACGCCGGTTCTAAATTCTTTTCCAAGCTGTTTTTCTAAATTTTCTCTTTCTTCCTTAGAAACAGATTGGTAACCAGCAGGGTTGCCTCGCTTTAAAGATTCAACATAACCGCCAAACTCAGTTGTTTTAGCAGGAACTTCTGGCGCACATTCTGGAGCAAACATAGTTGCAAAAGCGGACGGAGAAGTTACTCCTTCTACTTTGTACTGCGTTAAACCTAAGGTATTAAGAACAGTCCCGTTATTAAAAAGTTCTTCCAGCACCAAGTTATTTGAAGGGATATACCAAACCCCTAAAGTCCAACAGGTTTCCATGCTTTTATCACTTAATTCGCAATCAACATACATTCCATGGTCAAATAATTTTTCCATGGCTTCTTTGCCCCACTCTTTACGTTCAACTGCGCAAAAACTACACCATTCCGCACCAACCATATACATTCCAACCCGGGTTTCCTCGGTTCCAATTTTGGCAAGAGCGTTTTTTTCAACTAAGCACTCCACTATTTTCATGTTTTTTTCAGAAGTAGGAGGTAAGTTTTCCGTTTCAAAATATTTAGGATAATTTCCAGGAACAATTACTCCGCCACTGCCACCAACACCAGCATCACTGCCACCAACACCAGTAGCGCCGCCTACACCACTCATGCCGCCTGCACCACCCGTATTTGCAGTCGCATCTTTAATAGTGTTATCAGGTTCATCAGAACAGCCACCAACCAAATAGGTTCCTGCTCCTATTGCTCCCACTAACATTCCCGCTAATAAATTTCCATTATGTTTCATTTTATTTATACCTCACCTTGTTTTAATATTTTGGTTAATATTGCTTCTAAAACTATTTACGAAAATAAATGCAAATTTAATTAGTATATAAGCATTATTGAACCACAGGAGTAAAATATAGGGGCATATATTTAGTGATATATAAAATAAATAAAAATATAAAAAACATAAAAATAATGATTATTACCCATACTTAAATTTTAAATATAATATAGAACTTGCCAAGATTAAATTTATTCCATTCACGACCATCATTGGTCCATTATAAAGCACAATTCCATACACTAACCAAAGTACAACGCCCGCAGCATAGATTAAATATCTCAATAAAGATATATCTTTAGTTGATTTTGTTTTCCAACTTTTTATAATTTGAGGGATTATAGATATTAGTATTAAAAATCCCGCAGCATAACCAATTATATCTATAAATGACATAACTCTAAATTATTACAAAGAGTATATAAATTTAAGGGTATGTTTTCTAAACTGCAAAGAATAATCAGACATATTTGTTGCAACCCATTAAGATTGTATAACAAAGTTATTTACTTACTTTTTCTTCTTCTGTAACTTATTTATTAACTGTTTAATATCTTTCAAATCCTTTTGAACCAATTGGATTTCCCGTTCCGCTTTCCGATTAACCTGGTGATCATATTTTGCATCAATCCGATCGCGTTCCGCCTGCCGGTTCTGGGCCATTAAAATTATCGGTGCTTGGAATGCAGCTAGACTAGAGAGCAGTAAGTTAAGGAGAGTAAAAGGAAAAGGGTCTATGGGACCAAGGCCGTTGTTTATCAGATACCATCCGTTTAAAAACACCCAACTGATAATGACAACTATGAAGAAAAAAATAAAAGCCCAACTTCCCCCAAACCGCGCCAGAACATCAGAAGCTTTCTGGCCAAAAGTTAATTTCTGCCTAAACAAAGGATGTTTAGCATGAGAAGTTCCATTATTATAAGCAAATCTATTGTTAATATGTTTCCTCTTTTTTACCACAGTTTAAATAGGCATATTGCAGTTTATATATTTTGTGGTGAAGACTAACCCTGTCAAGAATAAGACTTATTTCTTCAATCCCAATTTCTTAATTTTCCGGTGTAAAGTTTCCACCCTAATGCCCATCTTATCTGCAGCTTGGGCAACATTTCCATTTAGCTCTTTTAAAGATTTAGACAAGAACTGTTTTTCGAATTCTTCTTCTGCCTCTTTCCAGGTTAAATGTTGGCGGGGCAAGATTCTGGCAATATTTCTAGAAAGTTGAGGAACTTCTTCATAAATTTTCTCCATCTTCTGCGGCTGAATAATCTCTTTATATTCGACCAAAGCAGACCGAATAGCCTGATCGACCATCTTTTCCTGCTGACTTTCAGGAAAATGCTCTTGGCCGCGAATGATTTCTAAATCAATATTTGTTTTTTTGACTGCACGATGAATACTTCTTCGATCTAAACCTAATTGTTTTGCCAGCTGAGAAATATTCCCTTTATGCAGGCGCAATTCGTTCCTAAAAAATTCTTCTTTAAACTTTTGTTTAGCTTCCTGAAAGGGCAAATCTGAAGAGATGTAAATGGGCAGAGAAGAATTTTTCAATTTATCGGCAATATTTGATTCTACTTGAGGAATGGTTATTCCCCAACTTTTTTCCATGGTTTCTTCCAATAAACCCAATACTTTTTCTCGAAGAGTATCTTCAAGATTTTTTTTAAATTTCATTTTGCAATCTTATAAATGTATTTATTTTTTATTATTATTATTATTATTATTATTACTGTTGTTGTTATTATTGTTGTAGCTGATATACTTGATTATTTAGTTTTATATTTATTTTATTTTGATGATCCCATCTTTAACAAAGTACCTAATGGAAAACCATACAAGAAAATTAACGAGATTAAAATCAAACGGAAGGAAACATTATGATTTAAGAAATAAGGTAAAAGAAACAGGAAATAATGCAGGACATAATACCTCCTGTATTTTTTCTTTTTTAGTTTGAGATCTAAAAAGAATAAAGCTGCTGCTGATAAAGCGAACAATAACACCAGATAAAATTGCCGGCTTTGTAGGAAAGAAAAAATTATTATTCCGGAAATGATTACAAATAAAGATTGCTTAAATAACATAAAATATTTTTTTCCTGAAGTAAGTTCTTCCGGGGCAATAAAAGATAGAATAATTCCGAATAATAATCCAGTTAATGAAACTAAAGGCAATAACAATTCATTGAAAGGTTCCATTTTTTCTTCTTACGCTTTTTTTAATTCTTCTTTGAATTTTTTTAAGAAAGCTTCCCAATCTGGCTCTTTGATTACAGCTCCACAGGCGTTAGGATGCCCGCCGCCACTACCATTGATGCCAACTAAAGCTTTTTCTAAACATCCGGCAATGGGAAATTGTGCCCGCAGACTGCATTTTACTTCTCCGGATTTATTACGGGCAATAATAATAACTTTCTTGGGATACATTGAAGTTAGTTCATTAGCTAAATTAGCGGTAAAGGACCATTGGTCAGAATTATACATAAACAAAAGCAGCTTGCTTCCGCTGGCTTTTTTCTTAGCCAATTTTAAAACGCTTTCATATTTAGTATTAATTTTGTCAAAACGATGATACAAAAATTTCCCGGCAGAAGTTTCCTGATTAAAAATTTCCTGGGGCGATTTAATTCTGGAAAGAATCTTGATTGATTTTCTTACTTCGGAATTGGGGCCTTTCTGCATAAAAAAGAATAACTTGATTAATTTGCCTACTGGCTGTTTAAAGACAGTGGTAGATAAATCGCTTTTTTCTGGCAGCAATTCTGGATACAGCTGAATAAACTCATCTATAAAATCAGGCATATACCAATCCGCTAAACATCCGGCAGCAGCAATCCATAAATCTTCTTTATTACCAGAAACCTGGTAAGCCATTCTAGTTACCGGAATATAATCGTCTGGGTTCTTTATTCGAGGATTAAAATAATGAACTTTTTTAAGTTCTTGTGGCTGATGGTGATCTATCCAAAATACGGGCCGATTAGCTTTGTCGACAAATTCTTGATCCATTAAAGGAAGGTCTAACACAAAGATTTTATCCGGATTCAGCTCTTCTACTTTTCTCATAAATTGAACATCAATCCTAGAGGTAGTAGCTACCCGAATACCCTTCCCCTCCCGATTGATTCGGTAGAGTAACAGGAAAGAAGCCAAACCATCTCCATCAGCATCAAAGAGAAACAGCGGATTTGCCGCGGTTTTCAATTCTTCTCTTAAAAAGTCAATTTGTTTTGCAGTAAGCATTAACCCTAGAAGTGCCAGGTAGTTTAAAAAGGTTGGGGTGAGGAAGGCTGGTCCAGAATAACATTAATTTGTATACTGGTGCCAATGGAGGCGCATAAATTTACGAAGTGAATTTATAATCGCGCCGTGCCCCAGTATACAAAGGTTTTCCATTCTGGACAAGCCAGGCGAGGAAAGTTGTAAAGAAATGATAAGTTTACTGTTTAAATGAGTAAGGAACAAGATAACTTCAAAAGAACCAATTAACGCTTTTGACTCTCTTTTGGCTTCAAGCGAACTAAAAAATGATAATTATACTTTTTAAAATAATCTTCTTCACTTTTTTTTAATTGATTAAAAATAACTGAAATTCCTTTAACTACTCCTCTCGATTCTTCAATTAGTTTTATTGCGGCTTTACCGGTATTTCCAGAATCAAACCAATCGTCAACCAATAATATCTTATCTTTAAAATTGATTGAATTTCTTAAAAGTTCGATTTTCTTTTTTTGCCCGGAATAATCAATAAATGATTTCGATAAAATCTTTTTTTTATTTTTTATCTTTCCTCCTTTCAAAATTGGAACAAAAGGAACCTTTAGTTTATTAGCGATAACTGGACCATATAATAAACCTTTCATATCTATAGCAACCACCTTATTTATTTTTAATTTTTCGAATGGCTTAATTAATTCATGAATAGTTTTTTGATAAATTAAATTAGAATTAGGAATTAAATATTCGCTAACGTCCTTCTTAATTTTTAATAAACCGCTTTCTAATTCCCTTTTATTCATTCATCTTAATAAATGAAATTAGTTTATATTATTATCGGGAAATCTCAGTATCTAACTTAATCTTTCTCAACCTTATCAATCATCTTCTTAATGACATCAAAACCTTTCTGCCAGAAAGCTTCAGAAGTAATATCTACTCCGATGGCTTTAGTAATCTGTTGAGGCGATTCACTGCCCCCTTTAGAAAGTAATTCGATAATCTTGGGAGTAAATTCTCTGCCTCGCTCTTTATACATTTCATATAAAGCCAAAGTTAAGAGATTGCCAAAAGCATAAGCATAACAGTAAAAAGGAGAATGAAAAATATGGGGGATATAACACCATTCATTAGCGAAAATATCATCAACTTTAACTTTTGAACCTAATTGCTGGCGTAGATCGGTTAAATAAACTTTACTCATCTCTTCAATAGTTTTTCCTTCTTCCATCAATTGGTGTGCTTTAATTTCAAAATTAACAAAACCTGCCTGCCGGATAATAGAGGCATAGATTTCATCAAGCTTAACATAAAGTAATTCTTTGGACTTAGCAGGATATTTTTCCTGCAGGCGTTCGGAGAGAAGCATTTCTGAAAAAATAGATGCTGTTTCTGCTAAAGGCAAAGCTGCTTGGGAAGTAAACTCAGTCTGATTCCGCGCCAGATTATGATGAATACCATGCCCTAATTCATGTGCTAAAGTAGAAACATCCCTTAAGGTGCCTGCATAATTCAACAGAACATACGGATTAAGCTGAGCAGTTACACTGCAGCAAAAGGCTCCAGTAGATTTATTTTTCTGCAGACAGGAATGAACTTGTTTTTTATTAATTATAGTTAACGCCTCTTGGTGAAATTCGGGAGAAAAATCTTTAAACGTATCTAAAACTAATTTTACTGCATTATCATAAGAAAGTTTTTGTTCTTCTTTTTTTTGCAGAGGAGCATATAAATCAAACCGGCGCATTTGTTTTAATCCTAGCTTTTTTCTTTTTATTTCAAAAAAACGATGAAAGAGCTGCTGATTTTTTTCACATACTTTTAATAAAGATTCAACTGCTTTATCAGGAATATTATTAGCGATATTTCGAACATTGAGGGGACTTTTATATCCTCTTAACCCGATAGATTCTTCTCTCCAATTATTGATAATATTTTTATAAATCTCACCAATTACATCGCGATGGCGTAGATATCTTGCTAATAAACATTTATATGCTTCTTCCCTTTTTTTGGAAGAAGGATTGCGGGCATAAACTAATAAAGCATCCTGAGTTAATTTTTTGCCCTCGAATTCATATTCAAACTGAGAAGTTAAGATATCATAAACACTATTCAAAGCTGAAACTCCCGCCATATCTTTGATATTAATGATTTTTTCTTCATTTTCTTTAAGAGTATAAGGCGCAGTACGTCTTAAATTTTCTAAGAAGTAATGATATTTGCCGCTGGCTCGAATTAATTCGTTAGCTTTATGTTCCGGAAGAGATTTAAACCACAAATTAAAGAAAATTAACTGGTTGCCTTGTTTGGTCAAAAAAGTTTCCACCCTAGAACTTAATGCTGCGGCCTGCTGATCACTTGAATTTTCGGCAAATTTAAGTTGAGGATACGTTCCTAATTTACCAGTAATAATCCTTAATTGCTCTAATTCTTTAACCAGGAGCATAAACTGTTGGGGAGAAATATCTTTAGTCAGAAGTTTTCTTTTTTCTTGAAATGAAGAAACTTTTTTTTCAATCTGATTAAATAAACTATTTAAATCGACAGGCTTAATCTCAGATAAGTCCCAAGAAGATAATTTATATTTAACCATTTTAAATTTATATTATGTTGTGCTGAGTTATATTATATTGCATTATATTGTATTAAAGAGCGTTTATTTTTATTTTAAATTTTATTTTTATTTCAAATACAGATGTGATCCTCACCTTCTTCAAAGCAAGTATTACAGTGAGAACAATATTCTCCTCTTTCTAAGGATTGATTATACTTAGTACAGCTTTCAACCGGACATGTTCTTTTTCCTTCTTTGAATTCTTTAATTGAAACCATCGTACGGCAATTGCCAGCACAAAGATAACGAATTTCTGACATCACATCACCCCAGTACATTTAACCTTTTGGTTATTTATAAACTTATTTATCAACTGAAGAGGGGAGAAAAAATAATAAAAAAGATAATAAAAACTATTTATTCAGTTTCGCATCAAAATTAGACAGATTATTACCTAATTTATTGAAAGGAAACGGCCGTTCATTGGTAACAAAAGTCAAATATTTAACAAATTTATACAATTGCGAATTCCAAATTTCAGAAAAAACAGCTAAGTCCTTAGATCGTTTTCCAGTAAACAAAACATAAACCCAGTGAACTAACGCCAATACTTTTATTAACATTTTCCAAAAACTTAACATTATTCCGGTAACTATGCACACCAAAATTCTCATAAAAATTTCTTTTCTTTCCGATATCATTCTTTCACCTCTTTTAGATACAAATATCCTAAACAAGCAATAAGGTTATCATACATTTAATTTTTATAAATCTTTGCTTTCATCAGGCGTGTCCAGAATAACATTAATTTGTATACTGGTGCCAATGGAGGCGCATAAATTTACGAAGTAAATTTATAATCGCGCCGTGCCCCAGTATACAAATGTTTTCAATTTTGGACAAGCCACTTTCATCACCACAATCGTTAAAAGCATAAATAATCCTAAACTGGTTCATGGTTCTCCAGCGGGTAAAATATAAAGAAATAGAACAAATTCCTAAACTGGCTTTAAATAAAACTTTTAAAAGTGATTTCTTTGGCAGTTCTCCCGCGCCTTTCATTGGCAGATATGGTTATCCAAAAGTGAATATCGGTATTTTAAGCCCCCAATTTTCCGGAGATACTTCTTATTATGATTCCCCTAAATTATGGAGTAAAGGAAATTTTGCCATCAACCGAATTGCTGGTTTACGGTATGGCTTAGTTAATTCTAGAAGCTGTGCACAAGTTAAAGCGGTAGGCAAGGGAGAAAAATTTTTACAAATTGTTCAGGAAGTGGGCATGGCTAAAACTGCAGCAGAACTAGAAATAAATCTTAAACAAAAGCCCCAATTGCAGTTCAAGCCGGAAACGGAGATCATTCCTTTTGGACCACAGGCGCAAATCAACAAAGCCAGAATTACTGCCAACACCAAAGTAGATGCTCAAGTTGAAAAAGTTGTTTCAGACACAGGATTAAATGCTGCGCCGGCAATTATCAGTTTGTATCAAAAAGGATTTGAAGAAAATATTTTGAATAAACTTATTTCCACCGGAAATTTAGGGTTACAGAAAAATAGAAAATTAGTGCCGACCCGCTGGTCAATAACCGCTGTTGATGACACGATTGGAAAACAATTGATTAAAGAGATAAAAGATTGCCCTGTCGGCGAATACCTAGCTTATTTTGGTGGGAGTTGGGGAAATTATTACTTATTCTTATTTTTTCCAGAAGCGTGGAGTTACGAGCTGTTTGAAACTTATCTTGAACATCAAATTAACCCTTGGAGCAAAGCGGGAAATTTTTATTCTACTGATTATGAAGACTATCAAGGAAGAAAAAGTTATGCTGAAGAATGTGCCGGTGGTTATTACGCCTGCCGCTTAAGTTTGCTGGAAAGAATGAAAGAATTAAAGCGCCAGGGAAGCTGTTTGGCGTTAAGGTTCATAACTCCTGAATATACTTTGCCTTTGGGCGTATGGGTTTGCCGGGAAGCTGCACGTAAAGCTTTACAAACCAAGCCAATTAATTTTGGCTCTAAAGAATTACTGCTAGAATATGCTAAAACTTTATTAAAAAATAAATTTGGATTTGAATTAAATTTATTGCTGCAAGAAAGCAAATTGCTGCATAATCAAAAAAGTACGCAGAAAAAAATAGCCGAATTTATCACAGATAAAAAGATAGAAACATAAAAAAACATTTATTAAAAAAACCAAAAAATGACTGAAAACGCAAAAATTCTCTCCGTTTTCAGGAAGAAGCTCATTTTTTAAAAGAATTTTTTTACCTAAAAAATGACAAAAAAAAATCACTTCTTAAAAAAATAAATAAGTTTTATAAATCATTACGATTTACATTAATCTTCATTTTGTTAGTTTTACTCAATGAGAAGAGCATTAAGAAGGGGTGTTACTTATGACCAAAAACATTGATCTGGAATTTGAAGAATTTGTTTTTAAGAATCACCGAAAGTTAACTGAAAATCAAAAAAAGATCTGCGAAAAGCTAGGAATATCTGTGCCTCCGTAAAAAATTAAAGCCGACCTTGCTTTTTTTCCTTGTCTTTTTTTCTTTATCTTTTTTTCTTTATCTTTTTTAAAAACGTTTCAGTTAAAATCAAATTTATAGGCATTATTTTTATAAATAATAGGCTAATTTAAGGCCTTATGAATCTAGTAAAAACCGTCAAAGAAGGACTTAAACTTGCCCTAGGATTAACTGCGTTAAACCAGGGTTTGGTAGCTATTTGCTTCCCGGCAGGCATGCAAGAATACCGCTTAGTTTCAGATAAACTTATTCTTAATGAGCGAAAATTAAATAGATATGATCGCCTTCCAGAAGATTTTAGTACCTTAGATTACTTAAATTTAGCTAATTCTCTGGTTGAATCTGAATTACAAGAAAAAAAATTATCCCAAAAAAGCGATTGTAAAGATTTTGCAACGAGAACTTATGATGTCTATCAAGATTTAATCAACTTAAACCATCGAACAGACTTAAATGGAAAAGTGAGCATTATTGCGGGATTAAATGGGATGGAAGGGCATGCACTTTTGGAATATGAAGAATTTAATAAAGCAATACCATATGAAACAACTGCCTATACTCCTCCGCTTAATATTGATGAAGTAAAAGATTATTCCCAACAAAGCAAAGGTCAAAAAACTAGGGGGCTTAAAACTATTTTAGTTAAATCGACTAGAAGCGGAAACTTTTTTTATCCCACTTTAGAATCTGTTTATGTACCTGGGGGCCTACTTTGGATTGCAGGTGCGGGCGTTTACAAAGAACTTAATCTTTAATTTCTGATGATTTTTATTTAAAAATCTTATTTTATTATTTTATGATTTACTATGTTACTTTCGGTAAACTTCTTCTTTCAAAACACCAATATGGTTTAAATCGCGATAGCGTTCATTAAAATCTAAACCATACCCAACTACAAATTCATCTGGAATAATAAAACCAACATAATTTACTGGAACGTCAACTTTTCTGCAACTGGGCTTGTCCAGCAAACAAACGATATCTAAACTTCTCGGATTTTGAGATAAAATTTCGTTTCGTATTTTATTTAAAGTTCTGCCCGTGTCGATAATATCTTCAACTAACAACACTTTTCTTCCGGAAATTTTAGTTAAATCAAAATTACCCAGTTTAACGGTTCCAGTAGAAGTAGTTCCACTATAACTTCCTGCCGGCCAATAATCTACTTCTGCCTCTAAAGGCCATTTGATTAAATCATGAAAAAAGCGTGATGCGCCTCGAAGAATACAAATAGCAAAATACATTTCATTCAAATTCTTACTAGTTACGAGATTTTTATTTCCAATCTCTTCAGATAATTTAGAAATGCGGTCTTCAATTAAGCCATGGGGGATTAAAATTTCTTTTAGATCGTCTTTGTAATTGCTAGGAATAGTAACCAGTTGATCAACATCAAACGGTTTTAGATTGCGCATATCAATCGGATTATTCATATCATTAAGAAAAATAAGTGGCTTATATTGATTTCGCTAGTTGAAAAGATGCTAAAAATTTCTGACAAAATTTTTGTGCATAAAAAAAAAAAATAAAAGATAAAAAACCATTTAGTCAAAATATTCAACATCATTAGAAGTAATGGTAATTTCTTTTGGGTCGGGTTTGATAAGCGCAGATTTCTTTTGGGAAAAAGAAGTCTTTTGAGGAAAAGACGTCTTCTGCGGAAAAGAAGAATTAGAGTTGCCAACAGAATTAATTGGCTTGCTTTCAGGTTCGTCTAATTTAATGGGTGTAGTCATTTCTTTAATCTTCATCCCTTTATCGTAATTGACATTTCCACAATTTTCACAGTGAAAATAAGGGCCAAATTTACCCGATCTTGGTTCAAGCCACCCTTTACAGGTGCATCTAATTTCTTCCAGAATGCTCTCTTGGTGCTGTTTACAAACATCTAATCCTTGAGAATTCTTGAAGGTCCCAGTTCGATAACAGAAAGGGCATTTTGCGGTTTTGTAAGACCCGTAATCCTTTCTTTTAGGGAAGCGACGCATAGAGAAATAATGAAAGACACAAGTAATATATTAATATGTGTCTTTCAAACTTTAATGCGGAAATACTAATAATTTACTTTTATCCGCAATTAAAAAAAG
>JBBSWB010000020.1:0-19487 GCA_038046465.1 Nanobdellota archaeon | reverse complement strand
TTCATCTATTTTTGATTTAAGAATTTAAACCTATTTAAACATTTTGAAAATCAGGCACAATTCGAAAAGTGAGTGATTTTGCTCGTTTTTGTAATTAGCTTTGGCGAGTAGTTAAGAAATATTCTTGTTTTAAGCTCCTCTCTACTGCATTTCTTGTAAGTCCAAAAATAGAACTAAGAAAAAAGTGAGTGATTTGAGAAATGTATCACTCATAAAACGGATAGTGCCGAAAATCAGGGTTTAGTAGAAAAAGTCGTCTGGGCCAAGATTTGAACGAGTACCTTCGATTCGTGAGATATGTTACGGGTTCAGTTCCATCGTTAAACAAGTTTTTATTCTTTAAATTTAAACTGTTTAGAACTGAACGAGTGAAAGGCCAAGACTTTTTCTACAAAGCCTAAAATCATTAAATCTTAAAAAATAAAAAGATTGCTTATCTTCGTTCAAGGGAAAATTTTGTCCACTCTTTATCGCCAAATTTCTTTGAATAAAATCTGTCGGTTCCTTGCTCGGTTGTACAAGTTAAACTCCATCCGCCATTATAACCATCATGAACCAAGGATTTGACTTGAGCGCATTCTTTGGGGATATAAATTGTTGGAGCTTGTTGTTCATTGACTGGGTTATTACATCCGCTCAGCAAAGCAGCAAGCCCTACTGCGGCAATTTTCATTTTTGTAGTAATTTCCATTTTATCTCTCCTTAAACTTTGTTCTTTAAACAAGCCAAGCGCTGCCCTAACCCCAACAAAAGATCGAGTTTACTTGCACGCTGACCTAACTCCTGACGATTATATAACATGCTACCCCGGCCAACAAAATCTACTTTATTATCACAGTTATTATCAAAAATAATTTCTAACCCTTTAGATTCGTCAATAAGTACGCAGCGGTCTTTTAGCGTATCCACATGGTAAACATAAGGAACCCAATTGATCCTGCCCAAATAAATTCCATCTATTAATTCAACTTTTTCACAGAAATCATTTTCTGCCGGTTCCTGCTTCGGCTCAACTATCCTTATTGGCTCAGCTGTAAAATCAAAATATTTGCAGCCAGCTAAACTAGCTGCTAAAATAAGAGGAAGTAATTTTTTCATTTTTTATCGCTTAATCTTTGCGGAAATTATCCCCAACTGATTTTGTTCTTGGAGCATACCAAGCCCCTCCCTTTTTTAAGCAAATTATCTAAATCCTGGAAAGTAAGTTTGCCTAAATCTTCCTCTTTTAAATTTCCACGGTAAATTGTTCCTTTCTTACCATCGTCAAGATAAAGGGCATCAAAAACATCATCGCAGCCAGAATCATACAGCGCCCCCCAGGTTTCATTTAGTTGTGTATACAGCTTACACCGCTTCCCCTTAACTTCGTAGCGGACATATTTTCCTTCAATCATGCCGGCATACATTCCATCATCCATCACAATAGCTACACATGAATCGTCTTTTGCAATTGGCTTAATCTCTTTTGCCGGCTCAACGGCATAATCAAAATACCCGCAGCCAGCTAAACTAGCTGCTAAAATCCCAACAGACAATAATTTATTTATTTTAAACACCTCTCCCGATTTTAAAAAACAATAATCTGCAATTTAACCAACAAATATAAATATTTAGGTGCTTTGGAACTAAAATGTGTTAATTCAAATTCATTTAACCCTTCCACCACCAAAAACTTTAAGAATTATAACAAAATCTTACCCCATAGGGGTGTTAAACAAAGATGGTAAGATCATTTTTAAGGAACCTATTAAAAAGATTTTCATTTAATCCTTTTAGTCAGAAGAGCCACGTTAAATTAGGTTTATATGGCCCGCCAAACGGGGGAAAATCAACTTTAGCTAACCGCATCTGCCTGGATTGGTTAGGCGAAGAAATGTCTACCGTATCCCATATCGCCCACGAAACTCGGGAAATCAAGATTAAAGAACAGGTAAGCATTAAAAACAAAAAAGGCAAAGAATTGACTTTTTCTTTGGTCGATACACCAGGAATTTCTACTCGAATTGATTATGAAGATTTTATTAAAAAGGGTTTAAAAAAAGTAGAAGCTAAGAAAAGAGCTAAAGAAGCCACCAAAGGGGTTATTGACTCCATCAAATGGTTGGATGACATGGATTCCGTTGTAGTCGTCTTAGACGGAACTAAAGACCCCTATTCTCAGGTAAATATAACTATTATCGGTAATCTACAGGCCCGGAAAATTCCGGTGCTGATTGCTGCAAATAAAGTTGATCTGAAAAAAGCCAGTTTAGACGCAGTAAAAGCCGCTTTCCCACAATATGAAGTTATTGGTATATCCGCAAAATACGGAAAAAACATTGAAGAGTTTTATGAACAGTTGTTTAAATTAGCAAAATGATAAAAATCCGACACTGGATTTTTAGCATGCCAAAAATTTCTGGCGAAATTTTTGTGCATAATGGTTAAAAGACAACCATACAACAATAAAAATTACTAAAAATAGTAATTTTTAAGCTGTCTCGTAAGAGACGCTCAAAAAAGCATAGCTTTTTTGTGTGTGTAAATGAAGCGCAAAGCTTATTTACAAAAATAAACATTTAAAAACTATAAAGATTTCCCAAAGGTAATCAAAAGAGGTTATAATAAATAGAATGGTTACATTTAAGTTTGTCCCTTATAATGAAATTGAGAATCTTTCTTCCGCTAAACGGGTTAATAAACTAATCAAAATAGTTAAAGAAGATAAAATTGTGATTATGGAAGGCCGCTTAAGAAAACAAGAAGAGGCCGATTTGATTGAAATAACCATGGAGGAGATTACTCCTCAATTTAAAGGCATTGAATTAAGCGTAGTTTATCCTGATAAAGACAAACAAGATGCACTACAAAAAATTAAATGCGCTTTTGCTACAGTTTTATTAGGAGATCGCCAAGGCTTAACTATTATTGGGCCGGCCTCCATTGTTAAAAAGATTGAAAATGATCCGGACCGGATTGAATTATTCACTAAAGAAGAAAGTAAGAGATATCGGAAAAGGAAAAAAAATAAACATCTTCAACCAATATAGTTAAAAACACCAAATCCTAATCCCAGTTGATAAAAAGTATATACTGTTTAATAGAAACAAATAAAAAGCATAAATCATTAAAGATTTACTATGCCACACCAATGTGTTCGTTGCAGTACTTTTTATAAAGATGGGGCTGAAGAAATTCTTAAAGGGTGTAGTTGCGGAGCTAGACTATTTTTCTATATAAAAAAGGCTGATATTGAAAGCGGCAAACAATTACTGACCAATCTAACTCCGGAAGATAAAGAAAATATTGAAAAAGATATCGGCGAGATTCTGCACATTAAAGAGGAACCTGATAAACCAGTGGTTCTAGATATCGAAGCGATTAGGGTGTTAAAACCAGGAAAATATGAATTGGATTTAGTCCATTTATTTAAGAAAGACCCTTTAATCATCAAATTAGAAGAAGGAAAATATATGATTGATTTGTCGCAAGCATTTAAACATGTAAACAAAGATAAAGATGATGCTAGCCCACTTTAATTTAGAATTCTATACTATCTTAAGTTAATAAATCCCAAATGATGCAAACTAAAGTTTGCTTCTCTGCGCTTCACAAAAAAGACTGCGCTTTTTCTAAATCCCAAATGACGCAAACTAAAGTTTGCTCTTTTGGGCTTTGTCAGAAATGATGGCGCTAAAGCCTAATGGGTCTTCAATAATGATTTTTAATTTTTCTCTGCCGACTAAAACCTTGCCTAATTTCTTAAGCATGTTTTTGGCTTTTTTCTTAGCTGCAGGATCGTCTTCAGCTTCCGCTGCAGAAACAATTTTGCTTTTTACCCGTTCTAAAAAACCTTCCACATTAGTAATATAACCATTAGACGCTGGACCTGGTTCGATGGTCATGATGTGGGGTATCTTTACCGTTGCGCTTCCCGATTTAATGATTTTAATGTTAAGGTCTTCTTCCGAATCAATTTCTAAAGTGTACTTGCAAGGCTCTTTCTGTTCTGCTGGTTCCAAATCAGACTTACGATAGTGGCAGGAAGTACAATCCATCGAAAGAACAAACACCCTTCCAAAATGGGGAATGTCTACTTCTTCTTCCCGCAGAGTAAGTTTATCTGCATCACAAAAAGGACATTTTTGTCCGGTTAATTCAGCCATGTTATCTAGAAATAAATTTGATTTAAAAAGATATCGGAAATCTAACCGCTAAAATTAATCAGTAAGCCTGTTAATAAAGTAAATTTTATAAAGTAAAGCTAAAATCTGCTTACTTGAGCACCGGTAGTATAATGGCTAGTATCCCGGCCTTCCATTTCTCAACAGAAGTGAGCCGGTCATCTGGGTTCGAATGGCAAATCAACTTTTGCGCGAAAGTCCCAGCCGGTGCATATTTTTTATAACTTTTAATTAATATTTAGTAAAAGTTTAAGACTTACCTCTACGAAAAAGAAAGATTAATAAACGTTTATTCTTAACTTATTATTATGGCTGAAGTAAAAATTTTAGTTGAAGGATATACGACAGCAGATACAAAAGACACTGGTGAAGAAAAAACTTGTTCAACAATTACTTTAGTGAGAGATAAAGATATAGTAATGGTAGTAGACCCAGGAGTGTTAGAAGACCAAAGCATACTTATTGATAAATTAAGAAAAGAAGGGTTAAAAATAGACGATGTAAATCTTGTTTGTATAACTCATTCTCACATCGACCATTATAGAAATATAGGTATGTTCCCAACCGCAAAAACATTAGAATATTGGGGATTGTGGGATAAAAATACCGTTAAGGATTGGAAAAAACAATTTACCAAAGATATAAAAATTATCAAAACCCCTGGACACAATTACGATTGTATAAGTCTTTTGGTAAAAACTAAACAGGGCACTATTGCTATTGTTGGTGATGTTTTCTGGAAAGAAAATTCTCCCGTAGACGATTCTTATGCCAGCGATAAAGAAAAGTTGAAAGAAAGTAGAAAAAAGGTTTTAGAACTGGCCGATTGGATAATTCCTGGTCATGGAAAGATGTACCAAGTTAAAAGATAATTTTTTCTTTTATTTATTTGTTAGATTTATTCTTAATTCGTTCGACTTTAACCATAAGAAAACGGCAAGTTTTAAATGAAAAAGGAATGATGGCTAGCGCATTTAAAGAAGGAAACGAATGGGTTTATGTAGTGCCTAATGAAGAACCTCGCAAGATAAACACAGGAACAAATTAAATATTATTGTTATGGTGTCTTTTTAGCTTTGATGTTTGGTTGCTATTTTAGCATATAAGAGAGCCATTTCATCCACACTTAATGGCTTATAGGAGTCATCAAATGGTTTATTTATCAACACCTTAGTTTGTTTTTCTACCATTTCATCTGCTACCTGACCATAAAACTTTTCAGCCATAGTTAAAGGATAATGCATGCCACAGCCTGGTCCTCCCAAATAATAGGTATAGCCCCACTTATCTTTAGAAACGTATATTGGTATCTGTTCTTGTGGCTCCGTTTTAGACATTTTAAATAAGCCCATAAATACATATTTAATTACTTCACAAAGAGAAATTTCTTTATTCTTTTTATCCATTTTTCTTACCTCTGAATATCTGAATCGGCCCCATTTTCCTTTGAGAAGTAAATAATTTATAAATATTTGCATTTATTGGCACTATCCGTTTTATGAGTGATACATTTCTCAAATCACTCACTTTTTTCTTAGTTCTATTTTTGGACTTACAAGAAATGCAGTAGAGAGGAGCTTAAAACAAGAATATTTCTTAACTACTCGCCAAAGCTAATTACAAAAACGAGCAAAATCACTCACTTTTCGAATTGTGCCCATTTATTTACAAACAACCCCTTATAATAATTTATCATAACAACTTACTAACAACCAGTGGTAAGAAAGTAATATATATTTATTTATCTTTTTAGTCTTTGCAGGAGAAAGGCGAAAACGGATGGGAGTTTAGCTTAGAAAATCCAATTGGTTGACTTTAAGTTGTAAAACTTCCTTGTTCGCAAGATTTCTCCTGTATTTACTTTTTATGCTTTTTTTAAAATTGATTGTTTAGTCTTAAACTGTCTTTTAAAACATTTTAAAAAATGATTTTATTTTTAGGTTCTTTAGTCTTCTCCCAAATAACCTTTATAGGCATATTTCTTTGCCTGCATATCAAAATATTTTCGGATAATTGCGTGTAGGTTCCACATCCGGTAATACAAAGGATCAATTTTTGAATCTATATCTTTATGCATGATTTGATTATACCAATCGCCTAGTTTTTCCGCAAACTTGCTGCCGCCAAACTTGTTCTGCCAATCATAGATCATCTTACCTTTAATGATAATGTAAATTCTGGCTTTAACAATTGGTTTTTTTAACCCGTCTTGCTCTATTTCTAATTCCTGCATATCCCAAAGGTGGACGTCAAAAGTAATTTCGTATTGGATATAGTCTGTAACTTTTTTTTCAATGATCCATCTCATTTCCTGCTCTGCGCCATTGGGAGAAGGTACTTTGTGCTTATAGTCTGATTCATGCCACAAGAACCCATAATTTTTAGCCCAATCAGTAATTGCGGCATACAATCCTTCAAAATCAAATAAGCCGTCGTACTTTAAAGTTATTTTAGGTAAAGGCACATCGCTCATATATTAAAAACAATATATTAAGTTATATAAAGATTTCTACATAAAAGTTGCCGCTTAAACAGAATATAGAATAAACCACTACAGAATTTATTAAAAGAAGGGCCTAATTTTTAAAAAATAAAAAAATGATTATTTTAAATGATCTTGTAGTTTAACATTCTGATAACTAACTTTCTCATCATTCACAGTTAAGATCCCGGTTTGCCCTAAGTCAAGTTGTCCAGAGTTCCAATATAATTCGTCAACTAAAGTTCCTTGCGAAATTAGATTAACCTTTCCATCATGCGCCCTATGTCCGCTTTCATGAAAATGGCCACTAATTGCTTTTGTAATTCCTAATTCTTGATATAACTTTTTTAAATCGTCATTCCCCCTATTTTCTTCTTTGAAAACTAATCCATTTGCAATAGCAATTAATCGTATTTCATTGTCAGAAATATTCCCGCACTGTTTTTTAATCATTCTTTCAATAACCGCCCCAGGGATTACACTCCCATCTGCTTTTTCTCCAAAATAAGCAACATCAACAGCCCCATCAACAGAGTCAAATTTTCTCGGAACATGACAAACCACAATGGTTTTTTCAGGATCTGTTACTAATTTTCTTAAATCGCCCATATTTGCATATTGCATGGCTCCTTTTGCTATTCCTTGTTGAATTGCCTCAACATATTGGACCAATTCGTTGAATTGCATTAATCCTTTTTGAGTTTCAATATATCTTCCACTTGAAATTTGTTCATGGTTTCCAATTTGATATTCTCCACCACAAAGAAAATCTGATCCTGGTAAGAAAACCAAACTATGCTCATTATGTTCAGCTTTTGGATTTTTTGTTGCATCGATAAGATTTGGATATTTTTCTGCAAAATGATCTATTACGGGACCAAAAGCAAGTATGGTTTCATGGCTTCCTGGTTGAACATAGGCTTCTAAACCACTCTTACCAACCGCATCTAAAATAACTGCAACATAATCTTGGCTTGCTTGTAATGATGGTTGACGCTCTCCAATATCCCCATTTAAAATTAATTTTTTTGCTCCTAATTTTTTAAGAATATCGATTGCAACAGAAACTATTTTAGGATTATGATGAACGTCAGAAATTACTCCATATTTTGTTTCATTTACCATTTTGATTTGGGTCTCTTATGCACATAAAATCGTGTTTTATTTATAAATGTTTTGGTTATTTTATCACTCTATAGTAAACACAAAAATAACAGACTTAAGCCCCACCAGGTATAGCCTTGGTGCTACTAAGCGCCTTTCTAATTAAACTAGAATTAAATTAGCTTTATTTAACCTTGTCAAACCAAACCTTAAATTTTTCATCTTTAACTTTAAATTCTTGATTAACTTCATACTTTTTCTTTGGTTCAGTAAGAGAAAATTCTACTTTGTTAGCACCAACTTTTTCTTTAATTTCTGATTCAAATCTTTCTAATCCGGGTTTCATTCTTTTACTAACTTGTAAAAATAAATTAATGTCATCTAATTTCTGTAATCCGGAATCTTTACGCAAACTTTGAATGTTTCTCATCAATTCCCGGGAGAAGCCTTCTGCTTCTAATTCTTCAGTTCTTTCTACGGAAACATAAACTAAGCCATGTTTAAATTCGGCTTCCCGATAAGTTTCTGGAACGTCTCTTTCAATGATCAACATATCTTTAACAATTCTAATTTCCTGTCCATCAATTTTAAATTGGTAATAATTTTCTGATTCGATGTGTCCCAAAATAGTTTCCGGACTGTCGATAGTTAATTTAGCAATTATTTTACTGGTAAGGTTTCCATAGGCCGGCCCGATTTTTCCAAAATCAGATTTAACTTTAACTTTTACGCCCGGTAAATTCCCTAAAATGCTGATATTTTTAGCATTAGTCTGTTTTAAAATAATTTCTCTTAATTTTTCTCCGGCTTCGATTACTTCATTATTTTTACTTACAATAACTATCTCTTTAACCGGCCAGCGCAATCCTAATTTTGCTTTTTCTCGTGCACTCAAAGCAGACTGAATAATGCTTTTGGTCATCTCCATTTCTGTTTCTAATTCAGTATCAATTTTTTTCTCATCAACTTTAGGGAATGAATAATGAGTAATGCTTTCTTCTTTCAGTTTGAATTCTTCTTTTAAATTCTGATAGATTGCTTCAGAAATAAATGGAGCAATAATATTAAACATTTTCAAAAAGTCTAGTAACACTTGAGCGATGGTGTATAAACAAACTTCTTTATCTTGGTCATTTCCTAACGAACTTTTATCCCGGACCATTTGAATATAAGTTCGGCTTAATTCCAAATACAATTCTTCTAAAGGCAAAATAGTTTCATCTAAATGATAATTGTCAAAGAGTTCGGTAACTTTCTTGATAGTAGAATGAAGTTTGGAAAAAATATATTTTTCTTCACTGCCTAAAACATTTTCAATAACTTTACCTTTAAGAGTAAAAGGATTTAATTTATTTTCGTTGGCTAAATTAATTAATAGTTTGTGAATATTCCATAAGATGTGTAAATTCCGAGCTTTGATTTTAAATTCGTCCCAACTAAAATTGATGTCTTTGCCGGCATTAGTTTGGCACATGTAATATCTCAATCCATCTGCCCCATTTTTATCGATAAGTTCGTAGGGAGAAATAACATTCCCTAAACTTTTACTCATTTTCTTACCACCGATATCGTTTAGCATTCCGTGCATGTATACATTCTGATAACAATTATCATCAAAGGCTAACTGTGAACAAAGGGACAGCATGCTAAACCATAATCTTACTTGTTCCGTAGCTTCTAAAATTAAATCGGCCGGAAAAAAACGTTTAAGATGCTCTTTCTGTTGAGGATAATACAAACAAGCCCAGGAGGCAGATCCTGCATCAATCCATACGTCTAAAACGTCAGGGATTCTGGTCATCGTTCCTGCTCCACATTTACATTTCCAGGTAACTTGATCTATCCAAGGGCGATGAATATCTTTGGGAACTTTTCCTTTTCCGGCCTGCTCTTGTAATTCTTTAATTGATCCGATAATTTCTACTTCAGTACATTTATCACATTTCCAAATCGGCACCGGAGTTCCCCAATGCCTCTGCCGGGTAACTGAATTGTCTCTTAAATGAGCGGTCCAGGAATCGAAGGCTTGCGTTTTAGGAACCCAGTGCACCGCAGCATTCTTTTTGATCATTTCATCTTTAAGATCTTCAATTTTAAAGAACCATTGTTTAGTCGTTCTAAAGACCACGGCTTTATGACATCTCCAACAGTGCGGATATTCGTGTTCAACATCAGTAGTGGCAACTAAAGCGCCAGTTGCTTCTAAATCTTTGATAAATTTAGGGTCATCTTTTTTAGCAATTCGTCCGGCAAATGCAGGCATGCCGGTTAATTCTCCCTGCGGAGAAAGGGTATTGAAAGGAGGAATATTATATTCTTTCCCCACTTCGTAATCTTCCGGACCACAACCCGGAGCAGTATGCACTAATCCCGTTCCCGCTGTAAAATCAACATATTCTTTGGAAAGAACTACGGTATGGATGCGCGGATGTTTTTTCTTTAACTCTTTATATTGGGGAACTTGGTCCGCAAAAGGATGGACATATTCGGTGCCTAATAATTCTTCGCCTTTAAACTCTTTGATAATTTTTAATTGCTTGTTCAAAACGGAACAAACGAAGGGTGCTGCTAATCCTTTTCCTAATACCCAAATTTCATCATCAACTTTTGCTTTAACGTAATCTAATTCCGGATTGACCATAACCCCTAAGTTATAAGGAATCGTCCAAGGAGTAGTGGTCCAAATAATTAAATATTCATTTTTAGTATTTTTAATTTTAAATTTTAAAAAAATAGAGTTCTCGGTTACATTTTGATATTCGCATTCATGTTTTGCGAGAGCAGTTTCACAATTAGCACACCAGGTCATTACTTTCTCTCCCAGATATAATCGGTTTTTCTTCCAGGCCTGCTTAACCATCCACCATTCGCTTTCCATATATTCATTCTTTAAAGCCATATAGGAATCAGAATAATCTAAGGTACAGCCCATTCTTAAGAAATCAACAGTCATCTGGTCGCCTAATTCTAAAGAAAATTTAGTACATTCCTTAATGTATTTTTCAACCCCAAAGCTTTCAATATCTTCTTTGGTCTTTAGATTATATTTGGCCATGACTTTATGTTCCGTAGGCAAGCCATGTACGTCGTAACCATTCCTATCCCAAACATCAAAGCCCTGGCTGCGTTTATATCTTAACGCTACATCTTTAAGGACCGTATTCCAAGCTGTTCCTAAATGAACCCGGCCCGAAGTATAAGGTGGCCCTTGCAAAAAATAAAACTTTTTGCCGCCGTGGTTCTTCTTTCTAAGTTTTTCCACAACTTTCTTTTTCTGCCAGAATTCTAGTATCTGCGGTTCAATTTCCTGCGGCACATATTGGGGAAAGTTCATGAATAGATGGTAGTTTGGGCTTATTTAAAAAGATTACGGCTAAAAAAAATTCCCTTGGTTGCTTAAAATGTCAAAATAGGACCTAATTTTGAGCACAAGAAAACAAACAACGATTTGTTTTCTGTGCAGAAATGAGATAGTTTTCGCATTTCTTGCACGCAAGTATTCCATAAATAATTTATGTGGTTTGCTTGCAAACCACCACCCAATAGGGTGGTGGAATACTCCGCGTTTTAATGTTTAGGCATATGATAAAAATATATTTAAGAATTTTAAAAGCTATAGGGCGGTTTTGAACTTATTTTAAATAAATATTGTCGTGATGATCATAATCTTCAAATGACACGAGCTCTTTAACCTTATCATAACTGAAGACTAACACAAAATGGCCAATATGAACTCGTTTAGACTCTTTCATATCGTATCTCAAATTTTTATAATGTTCAATATCACCAGAACAAAGAACTTCGTTAATCTTACTCATTACTGCTTCGTATCTGCTTTTATCTTTCTTAGATAATTTAATAAGTTTCTTATCAAGTTCGGGCTTAATTTCAAACTCACGCATTTTCTATATGTCTCTTCAATTCTTCAATGCTGTTGAAACGTATTCCATTCTCTTTCTTAATTCTTTGGAGTCTTGCTGCAAATTCCGGCCTTAATCCAGGTTCCAATATATTTCCGCCAAAATCTAAGACGACTCTTTCGATTGCTTCAGATTTATCCTTAAGATTATATCTAGCTTTTACAATATTTAAAATTTGATTTGCATTTTCCGAAATATTTACCATTGCTTGTACCATATGCTCACCTATATTCCAAATATATATGGAGTATATAAACCTTTGGTTATTTTTTAAAAAGATTACAGCGATTAATAAAGCTAAAGAGCGCGCTGCCAAAAAACGGAGTGAGCTAAGCTATTCGTAAGATTTAATTAATATGCGTTTTCCCTCTTAAGGAACAGCTCTTCCTTTAACTATTAGTAAAACGAGAAAACGCCGAACTCCGTGGCAGCGCTCTTTGGCACGTGCTCAACTTAACCAACTTGTTTAGCTTCTGAAAAAAAATTAGCATTGCTCTAAACATTCTTATAAAAATAGACTTTTTTTTCTATATCTTCTTCAACTTCTTCTTCCTCTTCGTCTAAAAGCAAACTATAATTGGGGTTTTTGGTTGTTTCCCCAGTTTTTTTTAAGACTAAATTATGTTCTGGATAAGATATTTCACTAATAAGTTCTATTTTAAAATCATCATTACTAACTTCTATTCTTCTAGTTTGTTCTTTATCTGTTCTAGTTAGTTCTTCGTCGACTAGTGCCTCTAGTTCAACTCGCAGCTTTTCTTTGGCTTGTACTGCTTTTTTCCGGTCGTAATAAAACAAGGATACTTCCGGATTCCACCAGACTTTTCCCGGACGGAAGTTTAATAATCCAAACTGTTTAAATTCACTGCCATTAGCATAATTTATTACCCCTATCTGTCTTTTTTTCAGTTCTTTAGTTACAACATTTACTAACCCGTACTGGCTTCCTCCAACAGTTTCAGCGACATTGACTGCAATTCCGGTTAATGCTACTTGATCTCTTCCAACACTTTTGGCATAATTAATTGCTCCTAATCCTGCCAATTGGTTTCCTCCAACATGTTTCGCAATGTTAACTGCTACTCCCAATACTGCAAACTGTTCATCCTCAACACTTTCTGCAATATTAACTGCTGCTCCGAACGCTGCAAACTGGCTTCCAACACGTTCTGCAATGTTAATTGCGGCTCCCACTCCTGCCCATTGGTTCATTTCAACAGTTTCGGCAATATTAACTGCTGCTCCGAACCCTATCCCTTGGGCATATCTAACCTTTTCTGCAATATTAATTGCCGCCCCGAACCATGCACACTGGCTTCCTTCAACACTTTCTGTAATTGAAAGCCCGCCTACGGGTAATAATAAATGCCCTTCAACGTTATCCAAATGAGTATACAAAAATTTCCAAGTAATGGGGAGTTTTTTGTTATATTCGTCATAATTCACTGACACAAGACCTTCACTAATAGCTTGTTCTATCGTCTTTTCCGGAGCAGCAGAAGACACTCTTTCCATTGCAGAATCATTACTAACTGCCAGCTCTTTCTTTTGTAATTGTTGCAGAAATTCTGCGGCACTCTGTGGTCTTTTTTCTGCTTTATCATCAGCAGCAGACAGTAAGGCATCAATAAAACTATCCGGAACGTTTAATCCGGCAAAATCGCTGCGGTCAACTTCACCGCGTTTCTCGATGAATCTTCTACCTAATAAGCTGTGTTGAAGAATTTTAGCTAAACTGTAAACGTCTGCAGAAGGAGTAATCTCTTCTCCAAACCGCACTTCTGGTGCAGTGTAATATAAAGAATCAAATTGAGTAGTGAATTGGGTTTTTCCTGTGCCGCATTTTACGGTTCCCCAATCGATGATAACATATTGGCCTTTATCAGTCATGATAATTGAAGACGGTTTTAAGTCACGGTGCACAAAAGGGCGTGAACCGGCTTCTTTATGTGCATAATTTAAGGTTTGGGCAAGGCCAGAGGCAAGTTTTAGTGTTTCTTCCGCTGTCGGATTGCTGCCCGACTTATTCAGGAGGGATTCTAAAGTGCTCCCTTCGACTTCTTCCATCGCCAGATAAGGCTGTTCCAGCGCTCCAAAGGTGCCGTACTCCATAATTTGAGGTACGCCTTCTCGGCCTTGGTCTCTTGCTCTTTCCAGAAATTTAATCTCTTTGTCAGCGCCTTCGTGGGCTTTTTCAAAATCATCCCAAGAAGTTATCTCCCCTTCATGATACAATTTAAGTATTAAGGCTCGGCCATCTTCTTTTCTTACCGCACGTACAACATTTCCCTGTCCGCCGCAGTGGACCTTCTCAAGAATTGTATACCTATCCCTAATATCGGTAAGTGCATATCCTTTTTCTAAAGCCATATATTTGTGTAAAAGTAAGCCATTTATAAACTTTTTGGGCGTTTGTTACTTTTGGGTGGTTAAACCTTGAGTAGAACAATGATAACCTTAGTAGTTAAATTTCTTTTCGTAATCTTTATGATCAAACCATTCCAGAATTATACTTACAATTTTTATTTCATCACTTTCAATTGTGTAAATTAATCGCCAAGCACTCGGTAAATCATATGCGCAAAAACCTAAGTTTTTGGCACACCAAAAATTTCTCGGAAATTTTTCAGTGCTTCCACAAGTTGCTAATGTTATGCTTTTGAACATATTCTTTTGGCCATAGTTTCTTAGGTATTTTTATACCACAAGTTGGGTTCTGTTTCAGATCATCAAGAGCCCGATTAATAAATTTGTAAAGTTGTTGATCTTCGAACTTTCCCTCTTTAAGATCCTGAAATTGTTCTTTAAGCTTCTGCGCAATAAACGCTACATGAATTTGCTTGTTCATCGTACGATTAAATCCTCCCTGATTAATCTCTTTATTCTTGCAGGATTAAAAGTCCAAATAACACATCCCTCTGCATCTATAATTATTTTTCCAGATTGTTCCAGGTAGTCTAAAATGACTTGAAAGGTTTGATACATCATTTTTTTAGGAAGCTTCTTCCAAAGTTGATATTTGCCGCATTCTTGGCTATGTTTTTGGATAGTTTCTTCTACCATAAAGACAGATTCTAATGTGGGACTATGTAAAATTGTTGCTTCAGCCATATTATATAAGTATATATAAGCCATATATTTAAAGCTTTTGTTTATTTAGTTGAGGACAATAGTTGTGCATATTAGTTTCCTCAACTAAATTTTGAAAGATATAATATCAATATGTTTTACTTATGTCTTTCATTTATTTTTATCAAAGTTTATTAAAATTTTACATTTATCTACCCGTCAATCCACTCGAATGCCTCTATCTTCGGCTGCAATTCCAGATATCTAGAAGGAATTAATTTCCGCCCTAAATCTAAGCAATGTTGAGTTATTTCATCTTTTTCGCCATGAAAGTCTTTAGGAGAATACAATTTGTGCTCAGGAAAATCAGTAAACGCTAAACAAACCAAATCTTTCCAGTAATCCCACAATTCTTCGTCATTTAATTGCCAATGATCGTAATCATAATTATCATTACAAGCATGATAAGGACATCGGATCAAATCGCGAGTCAAGAAAGGAGAATCCTTGCCATGATTGGGGCTTAGTTGAGCATACAGCATATTGGGATGAACTAACAGATCTTCTCCGGCAGGAAATAAATAACCGATGCCTTGCAGATAGTTCCTAATCGGCTCAGTCAATTCTGATTTGGGAATTTGCTTTACCGGTTTAATTTTTTCGCCGAAACCCAATTTTTCTAAAGCTTCACCGAGTTTATTTTCGAATAAAAAATACTCAATTTCGGCATTGCAGCCAGCATAAACCCTCTGCCACCAAGAAGTTCTTCTTTTATTTAATTCCGGCAGGAACGTTTCGGGAGCGAAGTAACACAAATATTCTTTTTCTAAATTTTGTTTGTAAATAGTAAGATTATGATCACTAAAAGCAATGCCGGGAAACCTAATTAAAGCAGCATTTAAGACTCTTCTCAGCTCCGCTTCTAAGAACTGCTGGGGAGCAACTGCAGAATTGCTGCTGGCCTCTTTTATCTTTTGGTCTAAAACTGATTTGTCACTAAATTGATTAAGGTCGCCCATAAAAAGATTAAGTTTAGTTGGGAATTATAAACCTGTCGCTTATCAATTAATTTAAATTTCTTTCATAATTAAACCAACAGGTTTATAAACAAGTAAGATTAATCTTACTTAGTGAGATTAAATGGCTGAATTAGAAACACAAAAAAATCAAAGTGATTTTTGGTGCGCCAAAGACAAATCGTCTTTGAGCATAACTAAAATGAGTTCAAAAGGACAAATTGTTATTCCCAAAGAAATGAGAAAAGGTTTCCATGAAGGAGAAAAATTTATCATAATTAAAGCAGGAAACCAGCTTATTCTTAAAAGCCTTACTGCTTTTGATGAAAATATCGCAGATGATTTGAAATTTGCTAAAAGAACCGAAGCAGCTTGGAAAAGTTATGAACGAGGAGAATTTAAATCCATGCCCGTTGATGAATTCTTACAAGAACTTAAAAAATGTTAGTTATAGATTATGCTCCAACTTTTTTCTCTCTTCTTCGCAAAGTTAAGAATAAAGCTGAGGAGGAAAGAATAAAAAAACAAATTAAGAAAATTATTGAAAACCCGGAAGTAGGAAAACCAATGCGCTATGCGCGAAAAGGAACGAGGGAGGTTTATATTGGTTCCTTCCGTCTTTCTTATGCATATCTTAAAGAAGACAAATTAATTTTTTTAGACCTATATCATAAAGACGAACAATAAAAAATAACTCATTTTAAAATCAACAAAGGGCGGAAAGCATTTCTCAACCCCGCTCTTTGAGATACCAAAAACCCAGAACACAGGAACTCTGAACTTTTTATCTCCAAGACCGAGGTCAAGAGGTTTATGGGTTTTTGAGTATAATCACATTGCCCCGGCCTTTTTTTACTTTCTCCACTTTTCCTTTGTGCTCCAGTTCAGTTATGATCAAACTTATTTTTCCTTCAGATAAATACAGCATTTCTTTCCTTAATTCTTTTTGGGTAATCCTTCCGTCGTGTTTCTTGAGGATTTCTATCGCCTGATCCAAATAACCCGGTTCTTTAGCTAAATCTTGTTTATGTTCTTCCATGGTTTTTTTAGCTTCTGCACCGATTCGCTTTCTAAATAGATTTAGTGGACCGTATTTTTTTCTGGCTTTGTAAATTCGGATCAACGCATAAACTACAATTAACGCTGCAACCACATAGGTCCAGGTTTTGGTTGACGGAACATAATCGACCTCAAGTTCTTCTTCACTTTCCTGCCACAGCTCATCTTCTTCCACAAAATCAGGAATTAAAAACAGGTCAAAAACAAATTCGCCTTGCTCAGAAACAATTTCCACTTCTTCCTTAATGTAGTATTGGTCTTTTTTAGCAGTGAGAAAATATTTTCCTGGTGCAAGCTCAAAAATAAAATCCCCTTCTTTAGCTAAATATTTCTGCGGAGGAATGCTGTTTACTTCTACCAACACATCGGTTTCTAAATCTAGATTAGAATTGTAAACGCTTCCCTTTAAAGTAGCTGCACTAACCAAAGTAGAACTAATTAGGACAAAAACTAAACAGCTGATTACTATCAAACCTAACTGCTTTTTGTTAAAGTAATTTTTCAAGGTTAAATTCATTGTATAAAGTGATTATTTTTCCGTTTAAAAACTTATCGTTAACTAAAATAGATTAAAAATCGCTTATTTTATTAAAAAACGCTTATTTCTACTTTTAAAATCAAAAAGATAAGAAAATAAAGGTTGGTAAAGCTTTAAACTAACAAAATAAGCTTATTTAAAAGAATCCTTAAAAGTATCTTTATAAAGTAAAGTGCTGCTATAACTGATATCGCATTGACCCTCTTAATGATTAAATAATCATAAAGAATAATTAAAACAGGTGCGGAGGTTAAAAAATGATAAATAAATTAAAAAAATTTGGAGCAGTATTGGTGTTAGCTTTATTTTTATTAAGCATACTTCCAGTTGCTCTAGCTGAAAAGGATTCAAACGAAGGTAATAAAAAAGGCCAAGTTATAGGTTCAGCAGTGAATGATAATGATCAGGAAAGTAATGTAGATAAATTAGTTAGTGTTGCTCAGAAAGCCGAAAAAGGTTTACAAGCAGCTAAACAGCAAATTCGTGATGCTCAGGAAGACTATCCAAAATTAAAAGAAAATTTTCAGGAAGTGAAACGAGTGCAAAAAGAACAAAGAGAACAAGTAGCTAAATTAGATAAAGATGCTAAAAAATGCGATTCTCAAACTGAAGAGTGCAAAAAAGTAAAATCAGAATTAAAATTAGGTGTTAAAAATCACTTGCAAAAAACTAGTGATGTGGTTAATCGAGCGTTAGATAAATTAGCTAACCGTATTGAAAATATGGAAGGGTTAAGCACTGAAGAAAAAGACAGCGCTTTACTTTTGATCACTAATTTGCGAGTAGAATTAGCTCCTATACAAGAAAAAGTAGCTGCTTTCACTGAAGAAACTACTAAAGAAGAAATCCGCGCAGCAATTAAAGAAATGCAGGATGTTGCGGATAAAGCTAGAAAATTACAACGACAGCTGGTTGGCTTAATGATTAATGCCAAACTTCATCAGTTGATTGTTAAGCATGAAGAATTCCGAAACGGTATGCAGTCTAGAATAGATACTTTAAAAGAAGCGGGAGCAGACGTTCAAGAGTTAGAATCACTATTAAAACGATTTGATGAACAAATTGCAGCACTTAAGAACGATTATGCTGTTGCTCAAAATCGTTGGCTAGAAGTTAACACGACTGAAGACTTTGATGAATTTGTTCGGAACTTGCATAAGGCACAGCATTTCGTCCGTAATGATTTAACTGACACTAAACAAACCTTGCGAGAATTCATCCAGAAATACAAAGAGATAAAACAAACCTTAGAAGCAGCTGCAGGCAATGCAACTGCAGAAGATGAGGAAATTGGAGAAGCTGCTGAAGAGGAGCAAGAAGAAGTTGAAGGCAATGTAACTGATGAAGATGCCGCAGATGAAGCTGCAGAAACACCCGTAGAAACCGGTGAAGACCAAGAACAGGATGAAGCTGAAGAAGAGAACGAAGCTGATGAAACTGAAGGTAATGAAACCGGAACTAATGAAACGGTCAGCGCTTAAATAGAAAGGTTTTTAATTTCTTTTTCTTTTCTTTTCTTTTGAGGTATAAAAAATGAACAAGATCATCTTATTTAGTTTTGTTTTAATTGCGTTGAGTTGTTTAATCTTAACTGGTTGTAAGGCAAGTGAAAAACTAGCTGCAGATACGCCTTTAGCCGTTGCAGCAGAAGTCCCTAGTAGTTCTGAAGAGCAAGAGATAAATGCTGGGCTGGATGAGTTGAATGAATTAGATACGTTAGAAAAAGACTTAGATGCAGATTTGGGCTTGGATGAGTTAGAGAAACTTGATATTGAATGAACCACTCAACTTTTATTAGTTGGTTTCTTAACCGCCAAGAATAAAATTTAATCTTTTTTTCTCAGCATAATGTACGATTTCAGTAAATTCTTTTTTTCTTAAAGTTCGATTTATATCTGGATATTGCTTTGCTCTCCAGTTCGGAGTATATTGGTCCATTAAATGGACTAAAACCTTATCGCCATATTTTTCAGATATGCAATCTAAAACTGGTTTTGAACAGCATTCTAAGTGGTTTGGCATAACTAGGTGCCGTATAATCACTTCTGAATCTTTAGCTGCAATTTGGATATTTCTACTAACAATTCCCGTATAATTTTTAACGTCAGACAATCTCTTTGCACAGCCATCATTACC
>JBBSWB010000019.1:0-13333 GCA_038046465.1 Nanobdellota archaeon | reverse complement strand
TGGAAATGCAGGAGATACTCAAAAGTGCTTCAGGTTACTGAAGTATTACGGAAAAGAACGCGTAAGGACAAAATAGATTAGAAATAAATGAAACCCCCTTAATTTTCTCAACCGAAATACTTATTAATTTTAAACTCATTATAGGGATTATGTCTTGGTTTGAGAAATATGAAGGACATATTATAGATGGCCGACACATTTATGTCTGCATTAAAATGTCGGATCGTATTAAGATAAATGGTCAGCACATTTATGTCAGCAGTAAAGAACCGGACTACGTCAAGATGTATAATAAGTGGATTATTCAAATCTGCTCAATTCGAAAAGTAGCTAAATTTTTTCATACATTATATTTCATAGTAGAAGAAGATCCAACTGAAACGACCCCTATAGCTTATGTACTTTTAGGGGACTTGTACGATGGAAAACCCAGAATCCATATCGACCCCAGCCGAGCTCAAACTTTTAAAGAATTTGATTCTTGTATATTGCACGAGTTAACTCACTTTTGGCAGAACCAATTAACGCGATGGGCAGCAAAGCTTGTTGATTCAGCTGAACGAATGAATAAAATAATGGAGAAACTGATATCTAAAGAGCTGCAAAACACAAATTTACCTAATCTTCGCAGATTGCTTTTTTTGTTTGTGTTACACTTACATACCGAGGGGTTGGCTACATTTATTCATAACTATGCTGCCAGGAATATTCAGTTTAGTGAAAGCAGTTTCCTTAAGTATTACCAAGACGCCAGAAAAGCGGCGCTTAATTTAGACCGGCAACTGTTCAGAGAAGCTAATAAAACTAACGAACCAGATGCATTAGATCTCGCTGCTTGTTTTTCTGGACCGCAATATACGATTGGCATGCACATGGTTTATACTCTTCTTTATTTAGCTCCGGAGATAACTTCTGGGAAAATTGCTTTAGGGAAAATTGCTAAGATGAATCATTTTACTTTTATAAAAAAGTATGAAGCCTGCATGCTTAAACGCGGATTAAAGCCAGTGGTTTCTTTAACCAGCGGAGCAGGGGATTTTGATTACAAGAGAAGCTTACAGCAATGGTGGAAAGCAGTTAAAGGGTAGGTTGCTTTATTAGTAAGTAATAGGTCTGCTTTGCCAATGGAGGCACATTTTTGGCAAATTGTGCTTAAATCAGATTGTTCGAGTTTAACTTTTGAGCCAAAAATAATCGTGCCGTGCAAGCTGACCTATTACCTTCCTTTATTAGGAAAGCTTAAAAAGAGATATTTCTTCTTATAAAAAATGGTCCGTTCAATCGAAGGTAAAAACTTCAGTTACTTTGAGGCAATACTTCAACTAAGGAATATTTCTTCAACTGTGTTGGATTTTGTCTATGCTGAAATTGATCGGGGAAAGATTCACATCGCCAAAGAAGTAGAAAGTAAAAATGGGCTAGACATTTATTTGGCTGATGATAATTTTACTAGGGCCTTGGGCAGAAAATTACAGGAACAGTTTGGCGGTGAAAATAAAATCACTTCTACTTTATATAGTCAAAAAGACGGCAGGGATATTTATCGGATAACTGTTCTGTTTAGGGCGGTTCCATTTAAGAAAGGAGATATCGTTAAATATAAAGGAGACGATTATGAAGTAAAAATTTTAGGAAAAGACATCATGCTGCAGGCGGTAAAAGACGGAAAGAAAGTCCGCCTTAAGTGTAGGGAAATGCAGCAGATAAAAGTAAAAGAATAATTGTTTTTAACTATGAAAAAGAATGGGCGGATGTTAATTGTATTGTGCGTGTTCATGTTTTTCTTATTTCAAGTTTCTGCCTTAGCTGCAGCTCAAGAACCATATCATCTTAAACTTCTGGCTGTGCGCGAAGAAAACGGCGGTTATGTGGGTAGTGAAGCGGATTTATATCTGGAATTAAAAGAAGGCTCCGGAAGAGTTTTTCTGGAAACCTTCCCTTTAACTAAAATGGACACCCAGCTTTCTACTCGTTTTGCCAAGGAGATTGCCTGTAATCATTTTAAATTAAATTGCAATAAATATGATTTTATTTATACTATCAAAGCAGATTCAAATATTATCGGCGGACCAAGTGCCGGTGCAGCCATCGCTGCTTTAACGACTATTGCTGTTCTTGATTTAGATTACGATGAAGAAATTGCTATTACTGGAACCATTAATTCTGGCGGATTAATCGGACCAGTGGGCGGAATCAAAGAAAAATTAGAAGCCGCAGCAAAAGCAGGCCTCAAAAAAGTATTGGTGGCTAAAGGCGCTCGAAAGATGCAGGAAGAAAAAGTTGAAGGCATTTTAGGTGAGAGTAATATTACTTCTACCAACACAACTGATGACAATATAACCAATGCAAATATTACTAATGCAAATATTACTAATATAAATGCTACCGATACAAATACTCCTGATACAAATACAACCCTTCCTTCAAAACAATCCGATTTAATCGAATATGCTAAAAACAACCTAAGCATAGAAGCTATTGAAGTAATGGATTTAGATGAAGTTATGTTTTATTTTACCGGGATAGACTTAAATCATAAAGATATACAGATAACTATGGATCCAGAATATAACCAGATTATGAGCAGCCTGCAAAGTCTTCTCTGTAAACGGGCACAAAATATTGAAACTGAATTAAGACAAAACCGAATTTTAATTGATGTCGATATGAATAAGACTATTGCTGAAAGGAAAGAAAAAGCCGACAATGCTACTAAACAAGGAGAATATTATACTGCTGCTAGTTATTGTTTTGGATTGAATATTCTTTTGAAATCACATTATTATGATCAAAAAAATGTAACTGAACCCGTCCTACAAAAGTTATTCTTGACCTTACAGCAGAAAGTTACCGATTTAGAATTAAAATTAACTTCTCAAAAGATTGAAACTATCTCCGACTTACAAACAATCATGGTCGTTAAAGAACGGTTAGGAGATGTTAAAACCCAAATCGAAACGTTCTCAGAACCAGGATTAACGATTGAAGAAAAACGGAATTTGTATAGTTATGCTGAAGAAAGATATTTTTCTGCTCTGTCTTGGATGCAGTTCTTTGCCATGGATGGAAAAAAATTAGTTTTAGATCAAAATAAATTAAAAGAATCCTGTATGCTAAAAATTTCTGAAGCGGAAGAACGGGAACAATATGTAGGTATTTTTATTGGTGATGCGCTCACTCAAGGAATTAAGGAAAAAATAGATTATGCTACAGAAGCTTTAGACGCACAAGAATATGATTTATGTTTAATTAGGGCCATCCAAGCTAAAGGAGAAGCCAATGCTATTTTAAGCACCTTGGGATTGGACTTAGATTTTTATGACGAGTTTATTAACAGCAAATCTAAAGCAGTAGAGAGAATTATTGCTGAAAACAGCAATGAAGGCTTATTTCCAATCTTAGGTTATTCTTATTTTCAATATGCTACTTCTTTAAAGGAAGAAGACAAATATGCAACTATCATTTACTTAGAATATGCTTTAGAGATGAGCGATTTGGGAGTTTATTTCCCAGAAGAAAAACAGTTTTTAGAAAAAGTTTCTAGTGGAGTACCCAGCACTGTTCTTAATCCTGAATTTGTATTTAGGCTAGAAGGTTTTATTGCTGGTGCACTAGTTGTTATTTTTTTCGTATGGATTAAGCCGAAGTATTTTACTGCAAATTCTTGGAAAAAGAAACCCAAGAAAAAGAAATAAATTCTGTTGTATTTAAAACAAAGTTAGATTTGGGCGTTGTATCTTGATGGTAGTAAAATAACCAAAAGACTTATAAAGAAATATTATAAATTAATTTTTATGGCCCACGAATTGGATGCATTGACAACTGAAATAGAAAATACTTCAGATTTAGAAAGACAACTAACCTCAGTAGATAAAGTTCCAGAAAAAAAAGAGTCTTTTTGGCACAAAGCAGGAGATATTGCACTTTATGTCTCAGATTTATATTTTAAACCGAAATCATTTGAACAAAGCGGCAAGGTTTATGAAGCACTAGGCGTAAAACGATTCAAAAAATTTATGTTTAATGGAGATTATATGGCTGCTCTTGTAAGAAAAGCCGATCCAGATTATAAACTAATAAACAGCTGGGGTTCTGCAGGACTTTGGGAACAGGTTACGAGACTTTTTGAGAGCATTCACGTCGGTTTTGGTGGTGTTATATTATTTGACACGATTGATTGTCTTGCTGACGGAGATTATAAACGTGCTGCGGTTGGTGCTGCAATAAATACCGTTGTAAATATTTACCCCATCATGTTACAAAGATATAATCGTGCAAGAATCTATAAAGTTTTAGGTAGAAAACAAAGGATGTCTGCCTATTAATTATAATTCCTCAAAATTGAAAATTTTACTAATTTTAGCTTACTTGTTAAATCTAATTAGAATTTAGTGAATATAAACCCCTGGCCAACCACTTGCGTAGTTGGCTGGGGAAAAAGAGGTGATAGATGTTTACTACTCTAAAATAGGCACCCCTATATAAATGTTTCGGTTTAGTATTCTAAAGTAGTGAACAAAGCTTTTTATATACCAAATAATCTCTGCTTAGATAGTAAATAAAAAGTATACAAACAAGGTAAATGATAATAAATATAAAAAATAAATAGGGTTTAAATAAAAATAAATACGATTAAAATAAAGTAATAAAAAAGACAAATATATTGCGAGGTTTGAGACTATGAAAAAAATAATGGTTTTTGTGGCAGTTTTCTTGATTATGTTGGTTTCTGTTTTTGCAGAAAGCGGCTTTGTTCAGGCTTGGGGAGAAAGCTTAACGGAATTAGAAGGAAAGACTCTTCCCGGAGCTTTGGGAACTTTATTTGGCAATGAACAAATAAATTTTCACATTAAGTTAGATAATAGCAATGAAGCAGTTTTTGGCATGGTTATGGAAAATAAAGTCGTAAAAAGTGTTACTTCCAGCGGAGTTGCTAAACCTACTCTTAATGTTTATGCTAGTGAAGCAGTTATACAAGAAATTGTCAGTTCTGCTTCTCCACCTACAGCGTTATTAAATGCGTTGAAAGAAGAAAAAATAACTTATAAAGCAGTAGGATTTTTTAATAAGATCAAGTTTGCTTTCCTGTCAGTATTTTCAAATATTGCTGCTCTGTTTGCTTCTGAAGAAGCCGAGGTAGTTGAAGAGAAGGTTGCCGCAGGAGATATTGCTGGTGGAACAGCTGCAGATTCTACCGCAGCAGGTGCTTGTGCTACTGCTGGTGCCTGTCCTAATGCTGGAACTTGTGCTACTGCTGGTGGCTGTTCGGATAGTGGGGCTGCAGGAGCAACTACAGATACCAGTGCATGTTCAACTACGGTAGCTGGTGCAGTTGGCTGTCCTACTGCTGGAGCTTGTACTACTGCTGGCGGTTGTACTGATACTAGTGCAACAACTAGTACCGATGGAACAACTACCGATACGACTGCAGGAACAACTACAAGCACCGACGGAACTACTACAGATACAGCAGGCAATGCTGTAGATACAGCTGGAACCGATACGACTGCAGCTACAGATACAACTACTACTGCAGGAACCTTAACTACTGGAGCAGTTGCAGACATATCTACTGGTGAGACCCATATTGTAAAAATGACTAACGAAGGTTTTTCCAAATCTTCACTTACTATTAATGCTGGTGACACCGTGGTTTGGGAAAATGTTCGTACCGGATCTGTTTTAAATAAAGCTATGATTATTGGCGTGCGCGATTGCCGTAATATCAAAAGCAAATTTTTCCTGCCTGGCGAATCTTTCTCTTGGACTTTTGAAGAGCCAGGAGAATGTGTTGTTGTTGATGGAATTATGACTACTCAATCCAGTAGAATAATAATTGGATAAGCGTGGTTTAAAACGTAATGGTAAAAATAGCCTTTTTTGAGGTTGAGCCTTGGGAAATAGATTTTTTCAAGAAAACTTTTCCCAAGGATTTGCTTTCTTTTTCAGCCGATAGGTTAACTTTACCAACGGTTAATAAATATATTAATACTGAAATCTTAGTAACCCATATTCATTCTAAAATTGATCAAGAAATAATTAACCAGCTTCCTAATCTTAAATTGATTACCACCATGAGTACTGGTTTTGACCATATTGATTTAGAGGCCTGTAAACAAAGAAATATTAAAGTTTGTAATGTTCCGGCATATGGTGAAAATACCGTCGCTGAACATACTTTTGCCCTGTTATTGTGCTTAAGCAGAAAAATTCTTGATTCAGTTGAAAGAACTAAACAAGGCAGTTTTGATTTAACTGGTTTAAGAGGATTTGATTTACAGGGAAAAACGTTAGGGGTAGTCGGTTGCGGAAAAATCGGCCGGCATGTAATTAAAATTGCCCGTGGTTTTGAAATGAAAATAATCGCTTTTGATGTTTGTAAAGATTTAAAATTAACTAAGAGATTGGGATTTGAGTATGTTCCTTTAGAAGATCTGTTTAAATCTTCAGATATCGTTACCTTGCATGTGCCTTACAATCAGCACACCCATCATTTAGTAGATCAAAAATTATTTTCCGTGATGAAAAAAGGCGCTTACCTTATTAATACAGCCAGAGGCGCAATAATTGATACTGCCGCGTTAATTAAAGCCTTAGATTCAGGAAAATTAGCTGGTGCGGCTTTAGATGTTTTGGAAGAGGAAGAAGCTTTGATTGAAGAGACCCAGTTAATTAAGAAAGGGCATTTAGAAAAAGCTGAACGAAAAATTATTGCTGAAGATTTAGCCTTATTAAAAAAGAAAAAGGTGATTATTACCCCCCATAATGCCTTTAATACTGAAGAAGCTTTACAAAGAATTTTAGAAATTACTGTAGAGAGCATAACCGGGTTTAATAATAAAAAATATGTTAATTTGGTTCGAGTTTAATCTCTACGTTCACTCATTTTAAAGATGTAGTTCTTCGTTAAAAATTTGTCTATATAGCGTTAGGTCGTACTGTTGTTCAAGAAGCGCAAAAGCAGCAGTACCTACACAATGGGTTCTGCGTTTGGGGGGCATTTTTTCAATTTTTTCAAAAGCTACTTCAAACCCTTCTATTTTTTTTCCTCGCTGGGAACACCCCCATAAATAAGCAACGAATAAATCTTCGTTAAGTATCTTTAAACAATCAATCAAATAACCTGCATCAAACTGGTGTTTTTGACAATATGAATACATATAAAACTGTTCTGCGCCACGAGCAAGCCCTTCCTCAAAAGCACATAATTCTTTCGGCAGTTTACCCCATTTGTCGCGTGTGATATGGTGGGTAAGTTCGTGAGCTAAACCACTCGCGGCGCTTTTTTGTGGTGTTTCCTTATTCAGATAAATTTTTTTCTCTATGTAATTATAGCTAGCTCCTGTCTTTTTTCTGTGTAAGTAAAACCAGCCTCTTGTTAACAAATCTGCTGCAATTACTCCGGCAGTACAGCCAAGTACGGGAACCATCCTGTTTGGAGAAAAAGCAGATAGTGTTCCCCCCGCAATCGCATATACACCAACGCCAATATCAATTATGTCTGGAAAACCATTCCAGAATTTATTGTACGAAACCTGATAAGGGCTGATTTCTGAGACACCAAGAAAATCTTTAACTTTTTCTTCCACTTCTCCGGCTAAGGTTCTTAATTCTTTCTCGCTTAGTGGCTGACCCAAGTCAATTATTCCGTTTTTTATTCCTTCCAATAGGCATAGATTGTCAATTGCTAATTCTTTAATAATTTCTAAAGAACGGTCCCGTAAGATAATCTCTTCTAAGTTAGCCTGTGTAAATTGTTCTAAATAAGCAGGTATATTGGGCATATTAACTCCTGGCTGCAGCCCGTTTATAAATATTTCTATAGTATTTACTGTTAAAGAGTAACACCTAAAGAGAGTACTTTCTTTAATAACTTTTAAAAAGGGCTTGCTGTATTATTTTTTAACATTACTGATTACATTTTGGAGGCATAAAAATGAATAAATATTTACATTTGGGAAGTTTAGTAGCAGCATTAAGTTTAGGTTGTGCTAATTCTACCGCAGTTAAGCCGGCAGAAGAAGCTAAACCTTCAGAAATAGTAAAAGAACAGCCACAAGAGCCAACAGAATTTGTCTGGCCCTACATTTGTGATAAAATCGATCTACAAGATGGTGCTTATAATGCCGGCGTTCCTACCATGCCTGCAACTTACGTAGTAAGAACAAAAAATAATGAATGTGGTTTACTGCTAGGAATTCCGCCAACAATTTATGTCGATACTAACTGCGATAATACTGTTGATCTTGTCCTTGAAAATGGTGCTTTGCTCGATCGTGCTGAATTAGCTAAAATAGTTCCCGATATAAGTTTGATTGATATGGCTCTGCAGCTGGCGCAACAATTTGCTTGCAAAGAGAACAAGCTTAAAGATTACACTGTTGAATAAATAGAATTCCTATTTAATTTAACCCTTAGAAAGATAATGAGGTAAATAAACATGAAAATACCACCCGAAATGGAAGCTGATTTTAAAACAATCAGAGATTTTGTTGACGCTTATAGAAGAAAATACAACATTGCGCCCAGCAGCACTCCCGTTCCAGAATTTTCTGATTATGCTTGTGGAGAAGGTGTTAATCTTCTTTACCGAAGGATAATTCTTGGTCCGAACGATTGGGAAGCAGAATTGGTCGATGATCCTCAATCTTTACAAGCGGTCATTAATCAGATTGAAAAAGACCGGAAGGGTTATGGCCTTTAATTTAACCAAATAACAATTAAACTCATGTCTACAAAACCAGATTTAGTTGAAAAATTAAATTTAACTAGCAGTTCGCATTTGCAAGATGTAAACAAAGACGATTTTGTAGAAGAAGTTCTTAATTTATATCAAGCTACAGATTACCAAGGTATGTCTCGTTTGTTTAGGGCATATACCGATTTTTTGCTGAGGGGAGCTGTTTTTAATGATTCAGTAAAAACTGAAGAAACAACTTTTACTCAAGCCAAAAAGAATTTAAGTTTTATAACTTATGCAGCTGACTTAGTGCAGGAAGGCTATTCTGTCTTTGAAGTCTTAAAAAAAGCACAAACAACTAAACGAGAAGATAGAAAAACCGGTTTAGTAACTAAATTTTTTCAAGACGCAATTAAAGATTACCAGTTAATAACTTTACCTGGATATAATACTCTTTATAATGGGGGATTATATTCCAAAGCGTGGTTACTTCCAGACGAACAAAATACGCGTTTGTTAAGTTTTGTTCTCCTAAGAAGGTATACTTCTCCAACTGAACAAGAAATTGTTAGTTGTTTACAGCAAGCGGTAATTAATGCCAATAGATTTGAACTTGGCGAACTTGCTAAAACTATATCTAGCGGAAATAAAGTTGAAGAACCAAAAACTTTAGAACAAATGATTGCCCGAAACCTAGCTGAGCAAACCAGATTAGACTTAATGGTCGGAGAAGAAGAAAAATTAAATTTATTAGCTTCTAAAACGAAGGCTTTTTTTGAAAAAACCGGAGTTACTCCTGGACAACAATTTTTAGATCTCAAATATGCTTTAGTGCCAGACGATTTTATTAAAAAGGGTTTAGTTCAGGGATATATTGAAGGATTAAACGGGTATGCTGCTGCTCTTTTATCTACAGAATGGCAGAAACATCTTGGTTTAGGATTGAGGTGGGGTTTGTCCCAATTACCTTATACGGGCGGTTTGCCTGCAAGAGAACGGATTAGTTTCGCTGAAATCCCTGCTACAGATCAGAAAGATGCAGAGGAAGTAATAAATGCTCTTTATGCTGCTTTAGTTACCCCAAATCATTTTGCCCAGCTACTTGATGCTTCTAATCTGTTTACAGAAGAAACTGCTTTAAAGGTAGTCGGATATTTGAATGGGTTAAAAGCAGGCGAACAAGTTAGGTCTGAACAACTGGTTCAACAGTATTCTTCAAATCTTTTTGGAAAGAAACCCAATCCCGGAAAAGCTAATTAATTTTTTAGAATAAATCCGCATTGATTTTTTTGTCCCACTTATTTACAAAAGCTTATATTCTTTAAAATCATTTTCTTTAAGATATGTATCAAATGCCGCACAGTTATGGTTATAACAACTTTGCCAATAGTGGAGCAAGTAACAGTAATAATAACGGCGATTGTTGTTTAGAATCAATGGTGCAAAATTATCAACCCGCTTTAACCTATCATGCTTCTCAACAAACCTTTTATTCTGCAGTCAGTAATTCCGTTGTTTATACACAAACAGAAAACTATTCTGCCTGTTGCGTTTCATCTTCTTTTTCTTCTTCCCCTTCCTTTTCCTCCAGCTCCATAGGATTATTAAGGGATTTCACTCACACTTATTCTCATCAAGAAGCAAATAAAGAATCGCCGTATAATCTATTTACCTTTCAGCCAGAATATCATTTCATTCCTGACAATTTTCTTAAACCGGGGCAAAACAGCATTTTTGTTGGTAAAGCAGCAGAAGTAAGAGGATATATTGAAGAAGCTTTTGAAAATATTTTTGATCGGCCTTTTCCAAGCGATATTAAAATTAGTATTCTTGATCAAGAAAATTTTAGAAAATTAGCTCCGGCAGCAAACACGATTGGATTATCTATTAATCGAAGCTCGTTTGGCTTATTATCGGAGATATTTATCCTGAATGATTCTTTGGGGAGAGTAATGTTAACCATTGGCCACGAGTTGGGGCATGTATTAACGCCCACTTTGCCTAATCTTCACGACGAAGAAGCAAAAGCTTATGCTTTTTCGTTGCTGTGGATGAAGATTATTAAAGAAAAAAATATTGCTAATTTAAGTGCAGCAATAATAACTGAATGTCCGGCAGAAAACGGACTGCATAATATTTCTTTCCGATTCGTACAAAATTTAATCTGTCAGGGCAAAGAAGAAAGAGAACTTTATTTAGAATTGGCGCAGAAAGAAATTTCTATATCTGATCTGGAGTTATTTAATTTTGCATAAACCTGCTGTTCGAGATTATTCTGCAGGGTATATTTGGTTTAAATAATTCCCTAAAACCACTAACTGTACTTCTTTGTTATCTCGAACGAAAGAACTTAAATTTCTAATTAATGCGGTCTGTTCTAATAAAACGGCATGGTCTCGCTTAGTTTCTTCTGTGGATAAGTAATGATCAAATAAAGTTTCGTATTTTTCTTTTTCTGGAGTAATATACTCTGGGAAATTTTTAAAAAAGTGATTTCCCAACTGTACTCCTTCAGAAAAAACATTGTACAAAGCAACCTCGACGCTCGCCAGATATATTTTGTTTACTAGCGCAGTTTTGCCCAGAATAGTCCAATAAATAATTGATAATGCCGCTGGATTGGGATTAACAAGTTTAGATTTAGATACTGCTTGTTTTAAAAAATGAGCACATCGTTCATGAACTTTACGCTGCTCTTGAAAATAAGTTTTAGGATCTTCCTGCAGCTGTCTTATACTATAAACTAACGGGCAGCCATTAAAAGTGAGGGTTAATCCATTTATTTTATCAAGCGCAATTACTTTTTTGATTACTTCTCCCTTAGATAATAGGTCTTCTAAATCCTCTTTAGCTTGCATAAATCTTTCAGTAGGATCTTCACGTTTTTCTACTTCTAATTCTACTTCAACTTCTTCGGTTAGATCTTCTGTTGTTTCCGTAAAGTCTCCTTTTATTGGTTTTTCATCCATATCTTTATAACTCATTTATACGCCAATATAAAAACGTTTTGGCAAAAGAAGTAGACAAAAGTTTAGCAGAGAATCCAACCCAAAAAACATTTAAACTTTCTGATTTATCTAAGTTAAATGCTTAAAAAAATGTCGTTTATCTTTGGTTCTAAAACCAAAGCGCAGGAAATCCTATTTCTCCTACATGGCGTTAAAGAAGTGGTCCGACAAGGTTTTTACCAGCGAGAACTTTTAGCCGTGGAAAAGTTCTGCCAGGAAAATAATCTGTATTGTATCAAATCAAATTTTAAAGTATTGTTTGCTGACGAAGAAAAATATTCTAATAAAGGTTTTAGGATTCCCGAAACCGATTCTCGAGTGGGAATGTATTTTGTGTATATTTCTAAAGATGAACAAAAAGCTTGGTTAGCTGCTTATTACGAATTGATGAACAACGATAAAGATTTAGGTTTGTTGTTAGGTTATCCTTCCTGCTGTGTGGATTTCTTTTGCCGTAATTTTAATGAACAAAAAGTTAATTTACAGTTGCCGCCAAAAAACCCTTTTACTAATTTAACTAAACGAGAGCAGGATTTGGTGTTAATTTCTCATTTTCCGTGCAGTTCTGACTGTCCAAAAAGCATCGAGTTAGCTAAACAGCATTTACAGGTGATTTATGCAGTTGATAAAGACCGAGCCAGAGAATTGACCGAAACATTAACAGTTAAAAATTTTTATTTAAGTTTTTAATCCCGTTTTGGTTTTCATAAGTATTATAAATTCGTTTTATTTAAGATTACCTATGCCTTATTTTAAATTTGCTTCAAAACAAGAAAGAGAAAAAGCTCGAGATATTGAAGTAAGCTTAGCGGAACAAAATGGTGGAAAGGTTCAAGGGTTAGTGGCGATGATCACTGACCTCGGTTGCGGTTAATCAACTTTTATTCTAAAGAACCTTATTTGGAAGCATTTGATAAGGCAGGATTAAAGTACGAATTAATACCAAGAGAGCGCATTACTACTTTATATATGCATTATTTGTGTACCAAACACCCAGAATATTCTGATGAGTTGTAAACGTTTTATCTGGCTTGGCTTATAATATTTTTAATAAATTTGCTTTTATATTTTTTGTAAATTTTACCATCCCCTAAAGATTTCTTCACCGCATCTTTTTTAATTTTAATATATTGTTTAACTGCTTCGGGATGGTTCAATAAATAATCGCGAAAATAAATAAAATTATTCCATTCTTGACTAGAAAATTTAAGGAGATGTAGATGAACTCTTCTTTTTTTTCTTTGGTATAAATAATCTTTTCTAAAAAATAATCTTTCGCTAGTGCTGGCAGTTTTACGAAATTCATAACCGGCTTTTTCTAATTTCTGTTTACTTTTTGGCATCTTAGATTTTGAAACCCCGACAACAATATCTATAATACCCTTTCCACCTAGTTTAGGAATTGCGGTTGAACCAACATGCTCAATTTTTGCCAGCGAACCAAGAACTTTAACTAATTTTTTCTTTTCTGACGTAAAAAAACTTTGATATTTAGGACCATATTTTCTAAAAACATATTTCTTCATGGTGTTAAGATTTATTTAAGAATATAATAACTTTTCTGAACAAAAACAGTACTGCAAAATAAACTTGACATCCTCCCCAGCCATAAATGGCGGGGATTCCCTACGAGGGAAGTAAAAAC